>WHSV01000104.1 GCA_009379915.1 Actinomycetota bacterium
GCCCTCCGGCTCTTCAGGGACGTGTTCGGACTCGAGACGATCGAGGAACTCGATCATGAGGGAGGCCGAGGCGTCATCCTCCGTGTTCCGTCGGCCACTCTCGAGCTGTTCGATCTCGCGCAGGGTGAGGTTGTGGACGACATCGAGGTAGGTCGTCCACTCGGTGAAAGGGTGAGGATCGCGGTCAACGTCGATGATCTCGAAGAGGCCTCCAAGGCCGTCATCGCGTCCCGCACCGAGCCGCAAGCAGAGCCGGTGGATACCCCGTGGGGAGATCGCAACCGGCGTTTCAGGACCTCCGAAGGTCTGCAACTGACTCTCTTCCAGTCACCCGCGCAATGAACCGCCCCGAGCCTCGGCGGGCCGCGTCACTCGCTGTTCTTCAGGCATCCCCGACGAAGAATTCCACCAGCGCGGCAACGAGGTCCTCAGGCGGAGCCCGTAGCCGTGCCGAGCTCCGCCAGCCGCCGCTCGAGCAAGCGCCGCTCGGCGTCGTCGTGGACCAGCGCCAGCGCATGGCGGTACGCGTCGCGCGCCTCTTCCGTCCGACCGAGGCGGCGCAGCAGCTCGCCCCGCGTCGAGTGCAGGTAGCGGTAGTCCTCGAGCGCGAGGCGATCGACGATGTCGAGCCCCGCCATGGGACCCTCCGCCTCGGCGACCGCGACGGCCCGGCTCAGCTCGACGACCGGTGAGTCGGTGAGGCGGGAGAGTTCGACGTAGAGGGCGGCGATCTGGGGCCAGTCGCGCGGTTCGTCGGCATGCAGGGACGCGATCGCCGCCTGTAGGACGTAGGGACCCCGGCCGTGCAGAGCGAGGGCGCGGTCGAGCACCGCCCGCCCATCGGAGATCTGGGCTGTGTCCCAGAGCGAGCGATCCTGGTCGGCGAGCAACACCATCTCGCCACCCCGAAACCGCGCCTCGCGCCGAGCGTCGAGCAGCAGCATCATCGCCAGCAGGCCGTGCACCTCCGGCTCGTCGGGCATCAGCTCGGCGAGCGCCCGCCCGAGCAACAGCGCCTCGGCCGCCAGCTCGCCGCGGCCACCGTAGCCCTCGTTGAAGATCAGGTAGACGACCGCGAGCACGGCAACGAGCCGATCGGGCAGCAGGTGGTCGGGAGGAACGCGAAACGGGATTCCGGCGGCCTTGATCTTGCGCTTCGCCCGCACCAGCCGCTGTGCCATCGTCGGCTCGGGAACGAGAAAGGCTCGGGCGATCTCGCCGGTGGTCAGGCCGCCGAGCGTCCGCAGAGTGAGAGCGACCTGCGCGTCGGTGGCGAGTGCCGGATGACAGCACGTGAAGATGAGCTCGAGTCGCTCGTCTGGAAATGTCGTCCCGTTCACCTGATTCTTCGCCGCCTCAGGCACCTGGAGCAGCCGGGTCTTCGCGGCGAGCGTGCGATCGCGATGAATGCGATTGATGGCTCGGTTGCGCGCCGTCGTCACCAACCAGGCGCCGGGGTTGGCGGGAACTCCGTCGCGCGGCCAGCGCTCCGCGGCGATCGCGAATGCCTCCTGCGAGGCTTCCGATCAGTGCAGCGAGGACATATCCCCACCGATCGCGGAAGACCTGCTCGAGGATCGCTACCACTCCACGATCGGGCGCACCTCGACCGCGCCACCCAGGCGGGCGGCCGGGATCCGCGAGGCCAGTTCGATCGCAGCGTCGAGGTCGTCGGCCTCGAACAGGAGGTAGCCGCCGATCGATTCCTTGATCTCGACGAACGGGCCGTCGGTGGTCAGAGTCTTGCCGTCCTGCACCCGCACGGTGGTTGCCGTCTCGGGAACGTCCAGCCCGAGGCCGGGGGTGACGCCCGGGGTCTGGTTGATCGCCTGGTAGTCGGCGTATACCGCCTTCTGCTCGGCCTCCGAGAGCTTCGCCCACTCGTCCGGCGACTGTGGCGTCGGGGTGGTGCCCTGATGGATCAGGAGCATGTACTTCATTGGCTTCCTCCTTCTCGGGAACGGTCGCCTATAAGACAAACGGGAAGCCACGAAATCGACAGCATCGCGCAAGATGATCGAGGTGACTGGGAACGGTGAGTTCGTCACCCTTTCGGCGGGTGAGGCGCGTGCTCGGTGGGTTCACCGTGCGCGTGTTGGACGAGGAAGGCCTCTCCTTCCAGCCATTCAAACGCGGTCCGGCCAGTCGCATCGTCTGCCCGTCGACGGATCCCTGCATCTCCCTCTCGCCGACGAGTGTATTTAACCGGCGGAGAGTGCGGTTCCGCTTCTCGTCCGGCATTTGTGTTCCTATCCTTCGAGTTTGTGCCGGCGTTCGATCTCGGCCTCGGTCGGTTCATCCAACGCGAATGACCCCGTGACGATTTCGCCTGCCGGCTCATACGTGGTGATCACGACTCCGGTCGTGGAGACCTTGCTATCGACGAGCTTCAGCCCAGCCGGGATGGTGCCGTCGGAGAAAAGGCGCTTGCCGGGCCCCACGACGACGGGGAAGATCCACAAGCGATACTCGTCTATGAGGTTGTGTCGCAACAGCGTCTGGATCAGGTTCGCGCTGCCGTGGACCTGGAGCTCGGGCCCTTCCTGTTGTTTGAGCGCTGCGAGGCCTTCACCCACATCTCCCTCGATCAAGGTCGAGTTCCTCCAGTCCAGCGAGCTCAGCGTCCTCGACGCAACGTACTTCGTGGCGTCGTTCAATGGCTTGGCACCGGGATCGTCGGTCGCGTGGGGCCAGTGCGCGGCAAAGATCTCGTACGTCTTGCGTCCGAAAACCAGGTCAAAGGGCCTGCTCATCGCCTCGCCCATGACCTGGCCCATCTGATCGTCCCAGTAGTTGACCGACCATCCGCCGTGGGCGAAGCCGCCGCTGGGGTCCTCTTCGGGTCCACCCGGGGCCTGCATGACCCCGTCGAGGGTTAAGAAGGTGCTCACGATTAGCTTTCTCATTCGAGTCCTTTCCAGTCGGATCCCGACCAGACCGTTCAGCGCCCCACCCGGGACGCTTGCTTTCCCGGTAAGACGGGATGACGGAGCAAAACTCATCGCCGCCTTCCTACTTGGGTCGGTGGGGCTGGGTTGTGGACCTAGCTTCCCTTAATGCGAACCAGCGATCCCGCCTGCGGCCGGGGGTTCCGACCGCCTCCATCTCACGGAACGACGGCCGACGGCAGTAGCCATATCTAAGCCTTTCCGTTAAGCGCAGGGTCTGCGCGTACTCCAACGATTTCGCCCGCTTCGCCGCCACTCCCTACGCGTCGGCACGCGCCAGATTGGCGCGCTTTATCCGGTCGAAGTCCTCAGGGAGCGGCGGAGCGCTCGACAGCTGATAGTCCACGAAACCCACGAGATCGAAATTCAGCGCCTGGCTCGTTCGACGTTCGCGGCCGATGGTCGAGATCGTCTTGCCGTCCATGCCGCGGCCGCAGGTCGAGCCAGCGAAGTGCCCGGGATAGATCTCTGTTTCGTCGGGAAGCTCGAGGAGTCTCTGAAGCGACGCGTGGAGCGTCTTGGCTCGCGCTTTCAGCTCATCCTCGTCGAGTTCGGACAGCGCGAGGTCAACCCGTCCTACGTCACCGACGAACAGGGTGTCGCCGGTCAGCACGAACCAGTCGTCGACCAACACACAAACGTGCTCGGGAGTGTGGCCCGGGGTGTGGATGATCCTCATGTGCCGGTTGCCGACGTCGACGACTTCGCCGTCGATGAGTGGTTCGAACCCGAATCCCACGTCCGCCCCCTCGCCCAGACGCAGGGTCCCATCGATGCTTTCGGCGAGTTCACGCGCAGCGGAGGGATGGTCGGCATGTATATGGGTGTCCAGAACGTCGGTGATCGTGAGGCCGTGTCGCTCTGCCGCGGCCGCATACTCGGAGATGTTGCCTTGAGGATCGACGACCGCTGCGACGCCCCTACTGGGGCAGCCGATGAGATAGGAGGCACAGGAGCGCTGCTCGTGTAGAAACTGCCGGAAGATCACGTGCTCTTGCCTTTCCATAGCTCGACTGCAACACGCGCATCTTGCTCTCGTCCTTCGGCATTGTCAAGTGTTCACTTGAATAGTATATTGCCGAGATGCCGGAGAATTTGCAGAGGGGGATCCGGGCGAACCTCCGTCAGTTCACGCTCCTGATCGGGATCAACGCCCTGGTCGGGGCTCTCGTGGGCCAGGAGAGATCCCTGATCCCCCTTCTCGCGGAGGGAGAGTTCGGACTTTCACCGGGGCTTGCCACCTCCCTCTTCCTGGTGACCTTCGGGTTGGCCAAAGCTCCTAGCAACCTCGTCGCGGGCTTGCTGGCCGAGCGCTTCGGTCCGCGGCGCGTCCTCATCGCAGGATGGCTGGTGGGCTTTCCCGTGCCCCTACTCTTGATGTGGGCGCCCTCGTGGGGGTGGGTCATCGCGGCCAACCTGCTGCTCGGGATCAATCAGGGACTCACGTGGTCGACGACAGTTCTGATGAAGATCCAGCTCGCGGGCGACCATGAAAGGGGCCGCGCCGTAGGACTCAACGAGTTCGCGGGCTACGCCGCCGTCGGGCTGTCCGCATTCGCATCCGGGCTTCTTGCCGAGCGCTTCGGGATCAGGCCCGAGCCTTTCGTGTTGGGACTGTTCGTTGTCCTCGGCGGCGCGCTCCTGAGTTCGCTTGTCGTCAGAGATACCCACACCGTCGTGCACCTCAGACCTCATCTGCAGATTCGTCCGTTGTTCCGGGACCGTCTACTCCGCACCTGCGCTCGAACCGGGCTCGTAAACAACGCGAACGACGCGTTCGCCTGGGCGCTGCTGCCGTTGCTTCTCACCAAGGCCGAATTCTCCACGGCACAGATCGGCGCAGTCGCGGCGACCTACCCGATCGTGTGGGGCGTTCTGCAGTTGTTCACGGGGCCCCTGTCGGACCGGGTCGGCAGGCGCACTCCCATCGGGGCCGGGATGCTGCTACAAGCTGCCGGTCTCGGCGGCTTCACCTTCACCCAGCAGATCGGACTTGCACTCGTCTCGGCCGCGGTGCTGGGTATCGGGACTGCGCTCGCCTATCCGGCGCTAATAGCAGCCGCCGCCGACCTCGCTCCCGAACACCGACGGCCATCTGCCATCGGCTTCTTTCGCATGTGGCGCGATGCCGGGTACGTAATCGGAGCCTTTGTCTTCGGGTCCATCGCCGACCTATGGGGCTTGCAGGCGGCTGCCGCAGCCGCCGCCATCATCACTGCGACTTCGGGGATCGACGCGACCGCAAATCTTCGTGAAAAACGTTCAAGTGAACAATTGAATGCCCCTACGATGTCCTCATGAGCACGCGCGCCACCAAAGAGGCTCTGTTCGACGGCTTTGCTCAGGTCGCCAAGGCTCTTTCCAATGGGCGGCGAGCCGAGATCGTCGACGTCCTCGCCAACGGCGAGCGCAGCGTCGAGTCACTCGCCGCCGAGGTCCATCAGTCGATCGCCAACACGAGCCAGCATCTTCAGATCCTCAAGAACGCCGGGCTCGTTACTCCACGGCGAAACGGCACGTTCGTCTACTACCGACTCGCCTCCCCCGATGTGGTCGGGTTCTGGCGGGCGCTGCAGGGCATCGCCAGGGAAAGCCGCGGAGATATCGAGCGTCTCGTAGACGAGTACCTCGGCGACGGCAGCGACGACGTCGAGGGGTTGACCAAAGAAGAGCTGTGGAAGCGCATCAAGCGCAAGGACAAGCTGGTAGTGCTCGACGTCCGACCGCAAGAGGAATACGAGGCCGGTCACCTCCCAGGCGCGGTTTCGATCCCGTTGCACCAGCTCAAGAAACGTGTCAAAGAGCTCCCCAAGAGCAAGCAGATCGTCGCTTACTGTCGGGGACCACTATGTGCCCTGGCCCCAGACGCAACGCGCTACCTCAAAAGCAAGGGCTACAGAGTAAAGAGACTCGCCGAGGGTGCGCCGGATTGGGAAGCGGCCGGCTATCCGCTGAGCCGAGCTACGGACGATAAATGACCACTCCCGCCAAGAGACCATAGGCTTGTCAGCGTGAAGTACGACCATAGATCCCTCGAGGAACGCACCAAGGCCAACGAGCTTCGGCGACGCGCCTATGCAAAGAGTGCCCCTAAGTACGACAAGCAGATCGGATTCCTTGAACGACGAGTGTTCGGAACGGACCATCGTCCGTGGGCCTGCTCGCGGGCGAACGGCCGCACTCTCGAGGTTGCCGTGGGGACCGGCCTAAATTTCCCGCACTATCCACCTGGCATCGAGCTTGTAGGACTCGATCTCAGCCCCGAGATGCTGGCTATTGCCGATGCCAGGGCCAAGTCATTGGGCAACAAGGTTGACTTCAAAGAAGGCGACGCACAGGAACTGCCGTTTTCCGACGCAGAGTTCGATTCGGTCATCTGCACTTACTCGCTATGCAACATCCCCGATGTGCAACGGACGGTTGCCGAGATGAAGCGGGTCCTCCGGCCGGGGGGTCGCCTGATCCTCGTAGATCACATCGGAAGTTCGGTCAAGCCAATCTTGTGGTTCCAGCTTCTAATCGAGTTCTTCTCGAAACGGATTGAGGGCGAGTACCAAACGCGTCGACCATTGCTTCAGGTTAAAGAGGCAGGTTTTGAGATTGACGAACGCCAGCGGTCGCATGCGGGAGTCATCGAGCGTCTTGTCGCAGTGAGGCAGTAGGCCAGTCGCACACTTTCTTGTTGGGAAGGACCAAATCTCCAACGAAGGCGCCTGGATCGCTCGCCCATCCAGTGCTGTCGCCAAAGCCTTCTACGCGGGTGCCGCCGTCGGCAAGGCCCCGATCTGGTTCATCAGCGTGAACACGTCGCAGTACTGAGTGATCTCTGCGATCCGGTCCCCCCTCGACCCGGATCAGATCCCAGGCCGCGAACTTCACGGAACGCCCTGAGCCCGAAACCCCAGCGAACCCGCCCTGGTGGGTTCCCTCGTAGCTCACCCATGTGCTGACGAGATCGCCCTCGCACACGAGATGCCGTGTGTCGGCTGTGAGATCCGGGAAAGCTTCCACGAAGCTTCCGATGGACTGCTTCAGCTGAGCCAGATCGGCACCTGCTCCCGCGTGACCCCGTAGGTCCGGAGAACAGATCTCGTCAAGCTTCTGCGACGACCAATCGTTCACGATCTCGTAGAACCTCTCCGCAACCGACTTCGGGTCATTGCTCACGCCTGGCTCCTTTCTTCATTCGCAATACTGTCGCTGCTGCGAGATTCGAGGATCTCCTTGACCTTGTTGAACTGAATCTTGTCGGTCTTCTTGCCCTCCCACGCCATGACGGGACCCAGCAGACGCCAAAAGCCCCGAGGTCGGAGATCCATTGCGCAAGTCACGCGCGTGCCGCTCTCGCTCGCCCGGAACGAGAACTCCGCGGTGATCGGGAAGGGGCGCTCATATTCGACGACCAGCCGGTTGGGAGGATCGAACGACGTGATCCTCCACGGCATATCGTCCCTCCTTGCTCGTCTGCCAACTCGTGCCTCACCGTCGCACATGCGGGGAGGGGAAGGATGGGGAGGGCTCCCTATTTCGGTGCCGGTTCGCGCTCCAGGTTGAGCGCAGCAAAGGCGGCGGTCTCTGTACGACTTCGCAATCCCAATTTGGAGAGGATGTTGCTGACGTGGTGACCCGCCGTCTTAGTGCTGATGAAAAGACGCTTGGCGATCTCGGCGTTGGACAGCCCCTGTGCGATCAGGCGCACCACCTCGAGCTCGCGCTTGCTTAACAGCTCTAGGTTCTTCGGTCCGGTTCGTCCCTTGACGCCGAGATCGCGTAGGAACGCGGAGGCTTCATCCGCATCTGGGACCGCCCCGAGCCGATCGAACGCTGCCAGAGCAGCACGGGCCTCGGAGATCGCCACGGGTCGGTCTCGGTCGACCAGTGTTTGAGCCAGTTGCATGCGCGCACGGCACGCCGGCAGCGCTATGGATGCCTCGCTGAGAGTCCGGGCGGCTTCACGCAGGATCCCGGGGGCGTCTTCTTTTGAGTTCGCGGCCGCCACCTTGCCCTCGGCGAAAAGAGCTTCACCGAGATGCCGCTTGCTCTTGGTCAGCGCCGCGATCTTCGCTATCTGCTTTGCGGCATCGGCGGCGGCTTCGAGGGCTCCCCGGACGATCTGCGCATCGATCAACACTGTGCATAGCGGCAGCGCTGCAACGGTGAGGCTGCGGAGTTCCTCGAGGCGCCCTTGCAGTCGTGAAGCCGCCGCATCCGGCGACCCGAGAGCCAGATCGAGAACGGCCGGAGGGCGGACCGACTCTGGCAGGTCCTCGTAGCGCTCGAGCAGGGCATGTGCCTCCTCGAAGCGGCCCTGAAGAACTCGCAGCTCGGCCAGCTGGGTCACCGGATGCACGCAACGGGAATCCATTCCGCTCGTTTCGAGGTCGACGATCGCGTCCCTCAATTCGTCCTCAGCTTCATCGAGGCGGCCGGTCACCAGATACATGCCACCGCAGCACGCCCCGCAGAACGAGGAGAGGTTGCCCTAGGCGGTGGAAGATCCCAGGTCATCGAAAGGTCCGAACCCGAGCTGGCCCTTGAGTTCTGCGATCGCGGAGGTCCACTGCGCGAACCTCTCGCTGTCACCGAGTAACTCCGCAGCTTCCATCAGCGCGCAGTACGCCTCACCAACGCTCTGAAGATCCTTGGCTTCGCCGCCACTCGCGGCCGCCATCGCCTCGTCTAGAAGCGCAATACCCAAATCCACGGCGCCCTGGGCAACTTGGAAGAGACCCAGACGAGCCAAAGACACGATCTCGAGATCAGGATCATTCAGCTCTTGCGCGATCCCAAGAGCCGACTCGCAGTCGGCGATCGCATCGGAGACATCCGACGTTGTCTCCGCTCGCGCGAGAGTGACCCAGCCCGGCACGGAAGAATCGACGACGTCTTTCGACAAGGTCTCTGCTCTTGCGAGCCAGCCGTCGGCCGCCGCATCGTTGCGGAGCAAGATGCGCAGCTCCCTGGCCAGCCATACCGCTACCGCCGCCTCCTGGTTCCGAGTCTCCTCCCTGTACGCGCCATACGCGCGCGTGCGCGTCTCGATCGCGGCGCGTACGTCCTTCAACCACCACAGCGCGCGGCCAAGACCGTCCAGCGACTCCGAAGAGTCCACTTCACGACGAGCGGCCTCGAAGGACTCTTTTGCGGCATTCCAGTCTCCACTTGCAAGGGCCTGTGCCCCACTGAGGTGATCTTGCGTCGGCATGGCTCCCATCATCCGGCCGCAGTTCTCTGAACACAACGGGAACGCCTTCGGACCTTGAGTTTTGTTTGTGGGGCCGGCAGGACTCGAACCTGCGACCAATGGATTATGAG
>WHSV01000022.1 GCA_009379915.1 Actinomycetota bacterium
CGCGGCGCGCGCCGGGCGGGGTCGATTACGGTTCGTCCCGGCTCTAGGCTTCGGCGGAGCTCTGGGCTTCGGCGGAGCTTCGCTGCGCCTCGCCGAGCACAAAGCTCGGAATCCGCCCTTCGGGCAGGGCAAGTTCTCCGCTGCGCCTCGCCGAGCGAAAGGCAGGGAAGCGATCGTCTCGACGATCGCGGGGCATTGCCCGACGGCGGCGCCGAGCGCCGGCGTGAGCGGAGGCGCGCCCCTTGGGGCGCCGCAGCGGGAGGGGAACAAAGTCGGAATCCGCCCTCCGGGCGGGCACAGTCCTCCTCGAGGAAAGGACGCGCGTGACCGTCAAATTCGAGCTCTCCGGGCGCCGGGCGAACCTGATCCTCCACCGGCCCGAGGTCCTGAACGCAATGGATTGGGACACCTTCGAGGCCCTGGCGGGAGTCTGCGACGAACTGACCCAGCGGCGCGACGTCCGGGTCGTGGTGGTTGCGGGCGAGGGCCGGTCGCTGTCGAGCGGGATCGACACGTCCGTGTTGGCGTCGCCGCGTGGGTCGATGGAGGACATGATCGCCCACGCTCAGGCGGGCTTCAGGAAGCTCGCCGCGCTCCCGATGCCGACCATCGCAGCGGTCAAGGGTCACGCGCTGGGGGCCGGACTGCAGGTCGCGCTCGCCTGTGACATCCGAGTCGCCGCCGCCGACGCGTCCCTGGGACTGCTCGAGCACCGCTTCGGCATCCTCCCCGATCTTGGTGGGACACAGCAGCTTCCGCGCCTCGTCGGGCCGGGCATGGCGAAAAAGATGATCTGGACGCAGGAGCGAATCGACGGGACGGAGGCCCGGCGCCGTGGATTGGTCGAGGTGGTCGCCGAGCCCGATGAACTGGACTCGGCCGTTGACGACTTGGCGGCCCGGATTACCGCCGCTCCCCCGACTGCGGTCCGCGAGGTCAAACGGCTCGTCGAGCTGTCGAGTCGGGTCCCGATAGCCGAGGGCATGGACGAGGAGGCGCGCGGGCAACGGGCGTGCTTCGACTCGCCCGATTTCGGCGAGGCTATCGCCGCTTTCGTGGAGAAGAGGGCTCCCGACTACGGCTGATCCGGCGTGGGTGGCGGCTTGGAGCCCATGGGAGGGACGCCCGGCGATCGCGCCTACCCTCGTATCCATGCTCGCAAATCGAAACAGGAGGAGATCATGCCGAACGCGACCTTTGTGACCTCGGAGGGAACATTCAAGACCAAGCTGCTGGCGGACAGCGCCCCGATTACGGTTGCGAACTTCGTCGATCTGGCGAACGGCAAGCGCGAGTGGCGCGATCCGCGCGACAACGAGCGCAAGTCCGACAAGCTCTACGACGGGACGATCTTTCACCGGGTGATCCCCGAGTTCATGATCCAGGGCGGCGATCCGCTGGGCTCGGGCATGGGCGGTCCGGGTTACAAGTTCGAGGACGAGCTTCCTCCCGGCGGGCCAAAGTTCGACAAGCCGGGCCTGCTGGCGATGGCCAACGCCGGGCCGAACTCGAACGGATCTCAGTTCTTCGTGACCGTGATCCCCACACCCTGGCTGAACAACAAGCACACGATCTTCGGCGAGGTGACCGAGGGTATGGACGTCATCAACAAGATCTCGACGCTCCCAACGGGGGCCCAGGACCGGCCCCAGACCGACGTCGTGCTCGAGCGGGTCGAGATCGAGGAGTAGTTCTCGAGACCCAAACCAAAACCAGGCAGCTACGGAGTGAATTCTCGTAAGACTGGCCTGGCAGGGCGCTGTGGTGCGGATTCCGCGAACGTTCGACCCTCAACCCACCTAAACGGTAGCTGAAAGTCGAACCCTCTGACGTGTGGACACTTGCCCACCCCAGAAGGTGAGTGAAGGAGCGCACCTGGTCGGTCACCCAGTCGCTCGGGCAGATCCGGCCCACCTACGACCGACTCACCCCTTCGATGCCCGGTTGCTTGGGTCACGGCCAAAACCCGCCTACTCGGGAAAGCCCTTTCGATCGGAGGGAGACGCCGGGGCGAGGCCTCGCGGGTGGCCGTCGCCCCGGATAGGGGGTTGAGAGGTCTAGAGGCCGAGGGCCCTCAGGCCGAGCGCAGCGATTCCGAGCACGCCGCCGACCAATGCACCGCTCACGGCAACGAGGCTCACGCCCTTGCCGAGCTCACCGGCGAAGCCGCGCTGCTTGCTCGCGCTCGTGAGTGACATTCCCGGCCTCCTCTCGTTCTAGTCGTCATCCCTGTCTGCCGGTGCCCACCACGCTAGCCACCGACCGTTACGAAATCGTCCCCCCACGATCCGATCTCGCCGTCATACTTTCGGAGGACGAAGATTTAGCAAGGAAGCCTCATGTTGCAAGCCCGAAACCTCAGCGTCGAAGTCGGCGGCCGTCTGGTCGTCGTGGATGCGTCGTTCACTCTTCATCCGGGCGACAAGGTGGGCCTGGTCGGGCGGAACGGGGCCGGCAAGACGTCGATGCTCAAGGTGATCGGCGGGGAGTCCGTGGAGGCCGAGGGACACGTCGCCCGAAAGGGCGCGCTCGGCTATCTGCGCCAGGACCCGCGCCTCCACGCGCAGTCGGTCGAGAACACGGCGCTCGGTCACGTCATCGCGGGGCGTGGGCTCGACGAGGCGGCCCAGCGCATCGAGAAGCTGCGGTTGCGGATCGAGGAGAACGCGTCGCGGAAGAACGTCGAGAGGTTCGCTCGGGCCGAAGAGCGCTACCGCGCCGATGGTGGTTACTCGGCCGAGGCCGAGGCCTACCGCATCGCGCACGGCCTCGGACTGCCCGATGACCGGCTCGAGCTTCCCGTCGCGGCGCTCTCCGGAGGCGAGCGGCGGCGGGTCGAACTCGCTCGGATCCTGTTCGCCGGGAGTGACGTGCTCGTCTTAGACGAGCCGACGAACCACCTCGATACGGATGCGAAGGCCTGGCTCATGAAGTTCCTCGGCGCCTACAAGGGCGCCCTTCTGGTGGTGAGCCACGATCTCGTCCTGCTCGACAGGGCGATCACCCGCGTGCTCCATCTCGACGAGGGCACGATCGTAGAGTACCGGGGCACCTACTCCGAGTACAAGGAGGCCAGGAAAAAAGACGAAGCGCGGCTTACCAAGATCGCGGTCCGGCAAGCCTCGGAGATCAAGCGGTTGTCCACTCTCGCCGATTCGATGCGGGGCCAGACCGAGCGACGAGCGAGGACGGCGAAGATGCTCGACAGCCGCGTCGGCAGGATGCGAGACGAGCAGATCAGCGCTCCTCGGGCCGAGCGTTCGATCACCGTCCGCTTCCCCGAGCCGCCGCACTGCGGAAAGGTCGTGCTCACCATCGAGGACCTTGTCAAGGGTTACGGCGGTCCTCCGGTGTTCGAGAACCTCGACTTCGACCTCGGGCGCGGCGAGCGACTGTTCGTCATGGGGTTGAACGGTGCGGGTAAAACCTCGCTGCTTCGCATCCTGGCCGGTGTCACCGAGGCCGACTCGGGCGAGGTTCGCACGGGAGTCGGTGTCTCGCTCGGCTACTACGCGCAGGAGCACGAGGGCATAACGCCCGGGCACGATCTGCTGTGGCATATGCGCAACATGTCCGGCGCTCCCGATCAGCAACTCCGCTCGCTCGCCGGCATGTTCGGGTTGAGCGGAGAAATCGCGTTCCAGGACGCGGGCACGCTGTCGGGCGGCGAGAAGACGAAGCTGGCGCTGGCTCAGCTGGTGGCCGGGAAGCACAACCTGCTGTTGCTCGACGAGCCGACAAACAACCTAGACCCACCATCGTTGACGGCGATCGCAGATGCGCTCAGTCGCTGGCCGGGAGCGATGATCGTCGTGAGCCACGACGTCGACTTCGTGCGGACGCTGACTCCCGACCGAGTGCTCTACATGCCCGAGGGCAACCTCGACTACTGGAACGACGATCTGCTGGACCTGGTCTCGATGGCCTGAGTCCTGGTTTCTTTGTGCCATAGTGCCCGTTTGGCGGGAGCTCCCGCGCTCAGATTCCGAGAACGTACGATGAATCCGCGTCGCGAGAGTGGCGGAATTTGGCAGACGCGCTGGCTTTAGGTGCCAGTGTCCGAAAGGACGTGGGGGTTCGAGTCCCCCCTCTCGCACTATCTTGTGAAACCAGACACCCCCTCTCGCACGAAGGGGATGGCTAGCTCGGCAGCTATCGTGTCGCGATGCCCGACTACTCGTCCGAACTTCAGTTCGCGCTGGACGTCGCCAGGATCGGCGGCGAGGTGGCCGGCGATCATTACCGGAAGGATCCTCAGGGCAGCCGCAAAGACGACGGCACCTGGGTGACCGAGGCCGATATCGCCACGGAGGCCGCCATCCGCGCGCACATCGCGTCCGCGTGGCCCACCCACAACGTCCTGGGCGAAGAGGAGGGTCTGACCTCGGCATCCGGCGGCGAGCCCGTAAGTGGGGCCCCGACCTGGGTCGTCGATCCCATCGACGGCACGAACAACTTCATGAGCGAGATTCCGGTGTGGGCGACGCTCGTGGCGCTGAGGGTCGACGACCGCAGCGTCGTCGGCGTCGCGCATGCCCCCGCACTCAAGGAGACCTACGACGCGGCCATCGGAGCGGGAGCTCGATTCAACGGTCACCGCATCCAGGTCGACGGAGTCGGCGCACTCGAGGACGCCACCGTTTTCTTCGGCGGCGAGAAGGGCTTCTACCGGCACGACCTCGAGCACCTTCGGGCCGGGCTCGCCACCGAGTCCTGGCGCTCGCGCGGTTTCGGAGACTTCTGGGGTCACGTGCTCGTCGCGCGCGGCGCGGGTCATGTGATGTTGGAGCCGAGTGTTTCGCTATGGGACGTTGCCGCGCTCGAGATCATTCTCGAAGAAGCGGGCGGCAGGCTGACTCACATCGACGGTTCACCGTTCAGCGGCAAGGGCACGTGTTTGTCTACCAACGGCGTGCTGCACGACGCCGTCGTCGCTATGGCGACAGCCGCTCGATGAGCCATCCCATGCCCGCCTGCTCTGCGGTCCGGCCGAGCCCGCCCCGCGCGACCCGTTTGTAGATCAACCGATCGTGCAGCCGGTTGGGGCGACCCTGCCAGAACTCGATGGTCTCGGGGATGAGCCTGAACCCACCCCAGTAAGGAGGTATGGGGATGTCTTCGTCGTCGGGCCACCGTTTCTCGACCTCTCGCACGCGTTGTTCCAGCTCGGCGCGGTTCTGAATGACCTCACTTTGTCGAGAGGCCCAGGCAGCTCTCCGGCTGGCCGGGGGCCGGGTGTGCCAGTACGCCTCCGACTCCTCGAACGACACTCTCTCGACCCGACCGGTGACGTCGACTTGACGCTCGAGCTCGGCCCAGTAGAAGACGAGCGCTGCATGAGGATTGTCCGCGAGATGCTTGCCCTTGCGGCTCTCGTAGTTCGTGAAGAACGTAAACCCTCCCTCGTCGACACCCTTGAGCAGCACGATGCGCGCGACGGGCCTCCCTTGCCGGTCGGCCGTGGCGAGGGTCATCTCGTTCGGCATGCGCAGCCTCGCATCCAGTGCGTCTCGCATCCAGGCGCCGAACTGAACGAACGGATCTGGATCGATATCGCTCTCGTCGAGCCCCTCTGTGGAACGCGTCACGCGCAGTTGTGAGATCGCATCGGTGAGATCCTCCTGTTCGTCGTTCACGTCAGGCGGTGCCGTCCCCCGGATCGAGAGTGAACGCGTCGCGCTTGAGTTTCGCCGCAAGAGCTCTGAACGCTCGCCCTCGATGGCTGAACGCAAGCTTCTCGTCGAGTGGAATCTCGCCCATGGTCCGAGTTTCGATGCGCTCAGGAAGCACCGGGATGAAGTGGGGGTCGTAACCGAAACCCAGATCGCCCCGGCCCTCGAGAGTGATCCGGCCCTCACAGGTTCCTTCGGCCACGAACTCCTTGCCGTCGGGCGCAACGAGCACGGCGACACACCGGTAGCGGGCGGTGCGTTCGCTCGCGTCGACGTCCTCGAGCGCGGCAACCAGCTTCGCGTTGTTGTCGGAATCGCCGGCGCCATCACCCGCGTAGCGGGCCGAAATAACTCCGGGCGCGCCGCCGAGCGCGTCCACTTCGAGGCCGGAGTCGTCGGCTATCGCTACTTCGCCGGTCGCTTCGGCGACCGTCCGCGCCTTCGCCAGCGCGTTCGCCTCGAACGTGTCGAACGGTTCGTCCATTTCGAGTTGCGGCGCGACCTCGTCGAGCGGCACCAGTTCCATTCCCACGAGCAAACGCTGCACCTGCTCCACCTTGTGCTTGTTGCGGGAGGCGAAGATCACTTTCAATCCGCCTCCGGCGCGCCGAGCGTCTTTTCCTGTTCGCCCGTTAGCTCCCCGATCCCCTTGGTCGCGAGATCGAGCAGCTGGTCGAGCTCGAGCCGGTCGAAGGTCCCGTGCTCGGCGGTGCCCTGCACTTCGACGAGCTTGCCCGCCCCCGTCATCACGACGTTCATGTCCACGCCGGCTTTCACATCCTCGATGTAGTTGAGGTCGAGACAAGGGACTCCGTCGATGAGGCCGACGCTTATCGCAGAAACCGAGTCCATCAGGGGTACCGATGCGACCGCGCCGCCGGCCTCGAGTTGGTCGAAGGCAAGCGAGAGCGAGACGAAGGCTCCTGTGATGGAGGCCGTCCGAGTTCCCCCGTCCGCCTGCAGCACGTCGCAGTCGACGATGACGCTGCGCTCGCCCAGGGCTTCGAGATCGGTCACCGCTCGCAGGCTGCGGCCTATGAGGCGTTGGATCTCCTGGGTGCGTCCCGATGGCCGGCCCTTGTTGACCTCCCGGCGAACGCGCTCGCTGGTCGAACGGGGCAACATCGAGTACTCGGCCGTCACCCACCCTCGACCTTTGTTCGACATCCAGCGCGGGACCGTGTCCTCGACCGTCGCCGTACAGATGATCTTCGTGTCACCCATCTCGATCAGACAAGAGCCCTCGGCGTTCGGCATGAAGCCCGGCGTCATCGACACCGGCCTCAACTCATCCGGTGCGCGTCCATCGACGCGAGCCATCAACCCACCTCCAGTTTCATTCCGTCGGTTGCAAGCTCGACGCTCAAACCGGGGGCCGCGCGACGCGCTTCCTCGAGGGACAGTTCGCGATCGCTCTCGGGGCGAAGATGTGTTAGCACCAAGCGGTCCACGCCGCAGCGAGCTGCGATTCTCGCCGCGTCGCTCGCGCACAGGTGGCCCCACCACGGCTCGTCCGCGTCCTGCGCGGTTGCCTCACAAAGAAAGACGTTCACCCCTGTGGCGATCGCCTCGATGTCACCCTCGGGCCCGGTGTCCGCGGTGTAGGCAAGGGTGGCGTCACCGTGTTCGATACGAAGGCCGAACGTGACGGGGGGATGCTGCATGCGCGCAAAGGTCACGCGGGCATCTCCGAACTTCACCTCGCTGGTCTCGTCTACTGGCATGAGCGCGAAGCTCCCGGTAACCCCATCGTCGAAGGCAACGAGCCGGTCGATGGTCTCCTGTGGCGCCCAGAGGGGAATCTTGCTCTCGGGGACGTCACCGTAGTGCCGGGCGTGGAAGAGCTGCCAGATGTCGATCGTGTGATCGGGGTGGCGGTGGCTCAGAAGGACTCCGTCCAGATCGCGATAGTCGATTTGGGACAACAGATTGCGCCACGTCCCGCCGCCCATGTCGACCACCCAGTGACCGCCGCCGATCTCGACCAGGAAGCCGGATGCAGCCAGGTCGCGTGTCTGATAGACGCCGGAACAGCCCAAAACGGTGACGGTGAAGCTCACGTGCGAGCCTCATGCGGCCACGGGTGATGCTCCACCTCACCGAACTCGGGACCCAGAAAGCGGATGCCCAGCTCGGAGAACGAGCCCTCGACGCTCGACGAGATGAAGCGGTGCGTTCCGAGCAGCCGCTGGTCGCTGACGAGGTCCCGGTTGCGCAGCGCGGCGAACACGTCCGTCGCAGTTGCCTCGGCCGACGAGACGAGCACCACGCTTTCCCCCATGACGTACTGAATGACTCCCGACAGCAAAGGGTAGTGCGTGCAACCGAGGATGAGCGTGTCGACCTCCTGTTCCCTGAGTGGCGCGAGGTAGCCCCGAGCCAGTGCGATGACCTCATCCGAGGTGGTGTCGCCACGCTCGACGAACTCGACGAAGCGGGGACAGGCCCGCGACGCGAGCGTCACGTTCGCGCGCGTCTCGGCGACGGCTCGGTCGTAAGCGCCCGAATCGACGGTCGCCCGGGTTCCGATCAGTCCTATCCGGCGGTTCCGGGTGGCGGCGACGGCAGCGTGAACGCCCGGCTCGATGACGGAGATGATCGGAAGGTCGTAGCGCTCTTTCGCCGCGTCGAGTGCGGTGGAAGCGGCCGAGTTGCACGCCACGACCAGGAGCTTCACGTCCTGGGCAACGAGCACGTCCATGATCTCGATGGCGAAGCGCCTGACCTCGTCCGCAGGGCGGGGGCCGTAGGGACAGCGCTCGACGTCGCCGAAATAGATCAGGTCCTCGTGAGGCAACAGGTCGATCACGGCGCGGGCGACGGTAAGGCCCCCCACACCGGAGTCGAACATCCCAATTGGCCTGCGGTCGGACATGGCTCTCCCCGTTGCGTACGGCGCTCACCCTAATAGCGGACGTCGAGCGAGAAGCGCACCGCAGTGTCCAATCGCACCGTCTGACCCATTCTCAGACGCCCCACGGGCTCGAGATCGAGGACGGCCTTGGGCACCGTCAGAAGGTTGTCGCAGTTCGCAACACATTCATCCGGCAATCCCTCTCCGGGACCCAGCGGAACCTCCGACCGAATGCCCCTCACGGTTCTCGTAAGGGGTGCGACCACGACGGCGGACAAAACCGGGATGGCGGCATCACGGGTCAAGATGAGAACCGGGCGCCGGCCTGCCGGCGGACCGAGGTCGGCCCAGTGGATCTCTCCTCGCCTCACCACTCGGAGACGTTCTCGGCGGCAAGCCTTCGAGCGGTCTCCACAAGAAGCGGATCCTGGGGCCGGCGCCGATACGCGGCCACGAGGGCGGCCTCATCTCGGGCGATCACTCGGGACTCGAGGAGCGCACGAGCTGCGGTTCGGAGGAGCTCGCTGCGACTCAAGCCGGCCTCCTCGGCGGCGGCATCGAGCGCTTCGACGAGATCATCATCGAGCTGGACGAGAACCTGCTTGCGAGCCACGCTAGGAAGTTACCATATGGTCCTTCATATGGGAACATCTATGCGGTTCGTCACTGGGCACAGTCGGACTCGGGGATCGACGTTCGGGTCATTCGTTGATCGCAGAAGGGGCGGGCGGGGCCAACCCTGCGCCACGGGCCTGCCTGACGCGCCTGACATGCCTGCCGTGTCGGGCACCCCTCGGAGAGGTACTGCTCGTCGACAAGCTCCCTACCACCAGAGGACGGCTTCGACCTGCTCCTCCGCGGTGTCGATGTCCTGTGTCCAGGCCTCGGTCGAGATGTACTTCCAGCCCGCGTCGGCGAGGAGGCATACGACGTCTCCACCACCCTGCGAGCTCAGGCGCTCGGCCGTCCGCTGGGCCACCCAGATGACCGCTCCCGCGGAGATGCCGGCGAAGATTCCCTCTCTGGTCAGGAGCGCCCGGGTCCACGCGATCGACTCGCGCGCCCTGACCATGACCTTTCCGTCGAGGATGTCGGGATCGAAGATCGGCGGGACGTAGCCGTCCTCGAGCGATCGAAGCCCGTAGACCAGTTCGCCGAGTTGCGGCTCGGCCGCGATGATCTTGATCGCCGGGTCGTGTTCCTTGAGCCTGCGCCCCACGCCGGTAAGCGTTCCGCCGGTTCCGAGTCCGGCGACGAAGGCCTTGACCTCGGGTAGGTCGTCGATGATCTCCCGGCCCGTGCCGTTGTAGTGAGCCGTGACGTTGGCCTCGTTGCCGTACTGAAACGGCATGTGGTACTTGTCGTCGCGCGCCATCTCCTGAGCGAGCGCGACGGAGCCGTTTGTGCCCTTGGCCCCCTCCGAGTAGACGATGTCGGCGCCGAAGGCCCGCAGCAGCGAGACCCTCTCGGCGGAGGCGTTGTCCGGCATCACCGCGGTGAAGCGGTAGCCACGGATCGAGCAGACCATCGCAAGCGAAACGCCGGTGTTGCCCGAGGTCGGCTCGAGGACGATGCGGTCCTTGGTCAGCTCGCCCGAGGCCTCACCCGCCTCGATCAGGGCCAGGGCGACCCGGTCCTTGACCGAGCCGGTGGGGTTCTGGCCCTCGAGCTTGACCCAGATCCGGACGTTGTCGGCGGGGCTAAGGCTCGGCACCTGGACGAGCGGGGTCTGCCCGATGGCGTCCAGGATGGACTTGTACTTCACGGGCTAATGCCCGCGATCGTCGAGACGATCGCTTCCTCCTGCAACGCTGGGAAGCAGGGACACGGTGTCGCCCTCGGTGGCCCTGGTGTCGAGCCTCTCGATGTAGCGAATGTCCTCGTCGTTGACGTAGACGTTGACGAACCGGTGGAGGCTCCCGTCGTCGGTCAGCACCTGACGCTTGAAGCCGGGATAGCGATTGTCGAGCTGGCCGATCAGGTCCCCGATCGTGCCGGGATCCACCTGCACCTGCGATTCGCCGCTCGTGAACTTACGGAAAACGGTTGGGATGCGAACTGCAACAGGCACATTTTCCTCCCTTGTAAATGTTGTTAAGTCTACCTCCACTCAACGAGGAAGGAAGCGCCGCATATTCCTCGATTCGAGGGGCTCAGGGAAGAATGGTGACCGGGATCTCCTGGACCACGCCCTCGTCGCCCGCCCAGTCCTCCTTTTCGATGCGGAAGGCTCTGATTTCTGGTGGGTCGGTCGCCAATGAGACGATGACGTAGGGCACGTCATCTCTCTTCTCGCGGATATCAGTTGGCGACGGGTATGCCTCGGTGTGAGTGTGGCTGTGGAAGGCCGCCCAGTCCCAGCCCTCGGAGTAGAGAGTGTTGTGAACTGCAAGTTGTTCGGTTGAATCCAGCCTGTAACGAACCGGACTCCTCAGGGCATTGGTCATCCTGAAGATCTTGACTACCGTCCCATCCTTGATGCCAAGCATCCCGCAGGCCTCGTTCGGACGCCCCTCGATGCAGTGCTGAACCATCTCCTCGGCGAGCTCGCTCGAGATCCTGAACTCGTCGCTCAAGCGGTCACCTCTATCCGTCCCCGGCCCTCGATCAACGAGCCGATGACGGCCGCCTCGGTGACCCCTCGTGCGCGGAGCTCGTCCATGAGCGCCGGGGTGCGGTCGGCCGGAACGGCCATCAGGAGGCCGCCCGAGGTCTGCGCGTCGAACAACACCGCCAACCTCTTATCGCTCAGTCCTTGTGCGTCGACGAAGCCTTCGTCCGCCGCGCGGTTCCTCTTGCTACCCGCGGGCAGAACCCCCGACTCCACGAGGTCGTGGGCCTCGGGCAGCACCGAGATGGAAGCGGCGGACAGCCGCGCGGAGACCCTGCCGTCGAGCATCTGGAGCAGGTGCCCCATCAGGCCGAAGCCGGTGACGTCGGTCGCCGCCGCGACCCCCACCTCGATCATGACCTCGGAGGCCGCCCGGTTCAGGGTGGCCATGATCTCTATGGCACGGGCGGCGGTCTCGGGCGACGTCTTGGCCTCCTTGATCCCGCTCGAGATGATCCCCATGCCGAGCGGCTTCGTAAGAACGAGGTCGCAGCCCACCGTCGCACCGGCTTTCGCCACGATGTGATCGGGGTGAATCACTCCCGTCACCGCCAGGCCATACTTCGGCTCGGGATCGTCGATCGAGTGGCCGCCCACGATGTTGACCTCCGCCTCGGCACAGACGGCGCTCCCCCCCTCGAGCACTCGTCCAAGCAATTCGAAGTCGAGCTCCCGCGGCCAACCCACGAGGTTGAGCGCAGTCACCGGTCGCCCGCCCATCGCGTAGACGTCGCTCAGCGCGTTCGCCGCGGCGATCCGGCCCCAGTCGAACGGGTCGTCGACGATCGGAGTGAAGAAGTCGACCGTCTGCACCATGGCGACTTCATCGGTCAGTCTGTAGACCGCGGCGTCGTCCGGCGAGTCCAGGCCGACAAGAACCGCCGGATCGGTCGTGGTGGATGTCACGTGGCGCAGCACCTGCGCCAGCTCGGAGGTGTCGAGCTTGCAGGCTCAACCACCCCCGTGCGAATAGGAGGTCAGGCGCACCTCATCGCGCAATTTCGGCCACCTCCTTTCGGCTCGGACACACATCTATGCAAGCGACTGTAGCCCGTCGTTATTTCTTGCTGCCGGACAAGGAGCCGATGGCCGGGTCACGTTCCCCCATGATTCCCCGGCAGCGGAGGCAGCTTTCGCTCTAAGCTTGCTCCTCGGGCTTCGGAGGGGGGCCAGCCAAGAGTTCGAATGGGAAAGGTGCCGGCATCAGATCCACCGGTATGACGACCGCGGAAGAGCAGCGGCAACTGAACAGGTTGCTTACCGCTCTTGTCGGCGCGAGAGACGAGCACGAGGGACTGGTCGCCGCACTCCCGGCGATTGCTTCGATGCTGCGATCTGACGCTGCGCTGGTATGGGCCGGCGGCGAGGTTCGTCACCGGTTCGGGGATATCGAGGCGGCCGCTCTCGACCGCCGTGCGGGCGGGGTCGAGCTCGAGGGCCGGCGTGGGGCAGCGGCCCCCCTGCTCGATGACGGCTACCTTCTCGTTGCGCGTCCCGGCTCTCCTTACGACGCCGGTGACCTCGAGACGCTTATCGGCTTTGCCTCGGCACTGGATCTCTTCCTCCGAATGTGGCGGGCGCGCACGAGCGAGCGGCTTTCCACCGAGCGCGGGCACCGTCAGGCGGTCGAGAACGTGCGCCTGCTCGACTCTCTCATCGAGCGCCAGCGCCTGTTCGAGCGATTGACGCGCATTCAACGGTCGATAAGCCATCGCGCTCCACTTCAGGAGGTTCTCGACGCCGTCTGTTTAGGCGCCCGCGAATTGATCGGCGACGAGGTCGTCGGAGTTCGGCTCATCGATCCCGACGACCCCGATGTCATCGAGGTCAAAGCCGATGTCGGACTCTCGGACGAGATGCGCGAGAAGGTTCGGCGGTCGCCATCCGGGGTGGGTGTCGGGGGCCGCGCCTTCAAAGAGAACAGGCTCGTAATCGTGTATGAGTACGACCGCAGCGACAACGTGGTGGTCCCTTTGAAGGAGGGCGGACTCCAGAGCGCCATGGCCGCGCCGGTACACGAACACGGCCAACCGGTCGGCAGCCTCGTGATATCGACCTTCAAACGGGGGCGACGCTACAGCCAGGTTGAACAAGAGGTGCTGCTCGCCTTCGCGGAGCACGTCAGCATCGCGTTGACGGACGCGAAGACGGTGGAGGCCCTGCGGGAGGCGCAGCGGGTCAAGGAGATGTTCCTCGCGATGGTGTCGCACGAGCTCAAGACGCCACTAACCGCAATAATGGGGACTCTGAAGACGTTTCAGAAACACGACTCGGCGCTGCGCGGAGAATTACGCGACTCGATGCTAGACTCCGCCGTCGACCGAGGCGATCAGCTGGCGCACCTGATCAACCGGCTGCTGATCGGAGCGCGCGCCGAGCTCGCCAACATCGAACAAGACATCACTCTCCAGGATCTCGTTGCAAACTCGGTCAAAGGCTTCAGAGACATGGGGATCCTCGACATCCAAGAGGTGCCGGATCTCACCGTTAGAACCGACGCCGGCTCGATTCAGGGAGCACTCGGCATCCTCCTCGAGAACGCGATCGCCCACTCACCGACGGGATCGAGCATCGTGGTTCGAACCAGCGTCACAGACACCGAGATATCGATTGCGGTCATCAACGAGGGCGGCTTGCCCGACGAGTTGGACGCGGGTGCCCTATTCCAGCCGTTCCAACGGGGGGCCGAGGCACGTTCGTCGGGAGTGGGGCTCGGTCTCTACATCGCGCTGCGACTCGCCGAGGCGAGCGGAGGCACCATCGAGGTTGCGTCGGTCGACAACCAAGTGACGTTCGACGTGCGGGTCCCGCTCAAGCCGGCGCGCGACTCGGTTTCGTAGCAATTCACTTCCACGATGCGGTCACTCCCAGGGCCGCACGTGGTTCAACCGTCGAGAAACGCGACCGCTCGGCAGAAGGCGGCCTCTCCTCCCTGAAAGCGCCACGGGAAGCAGCCGAACTGGATCCTCTGGTCGAGGACCTTGTCCAGGTCGCCGCCCAGGTTCTCGATGTGAACGATGTCGTGGGGGAACAACAGGGTGTGCATGATCTGGTAGTCGGGCTTTGGGAAGATTTCGTCGAGAGAGCGTCCCAGCTTGGCCTCGGCGTCCTCGGCTTCGTCCGGGCGCATCTTCCTGATCACCGTGTTCATCGGGTGGTCGGCGGTGCCGGCATCGATCGCTATCCAGCGCACTCCCCGGTCGAGCACCCACTCGGCGAACGCGCGGGTCGGGCCCGGATGCCGGATGAAGTAGCGGGTCTCATCCGTCTCTGATCGATCGGTCCAGTTCTCCGGGTAGTAGCGGTGGTAGCCGGTGTGGATGACGAGGATGTCATCGCGCTCGATCGAGATGCCCGTATCCGCCTCCCACCGCTCGAAGTGCTCGGGCCCGTAAAGTTCGTAGTCGCCCACACCCATCTTTTCGAGGTCGACGACGCAGGCCGATCCGACGAGCCAGTCGATCGGCAGATCGCCGATGAACTTGCCCCCCGAGAGGAAATGCGCGGGCGCGTCGAGGTGCGTGCCGACGTGAAGAGTCGAGGTGATCTCCTGGCCCCCGGCCTTGTCGAAGGCAAGTCGCTTGATCCATTTGATGGACGGTCCGTCGTAGCTTGCGAACGCGGGCGTGTGCATGCTGAAGTCCTGCGAGAGATCGAGCACGTTCAAGGTTTTTCTCCTCTCCTTGGTGGCGGTCAGTTTCTTCTGTAGCTGCCGGCGAGAGCCAGCGCGCCAAGGGCACAACCTAGGGCGTAGGTTCCGCCGGTTCCGTGTCCGATGCGCTCGAGACGGCCGAGCGCGCCCATCCAGGTCGCGCGTTCGACGGACAGATCGAGCAGAGCACGCACGGGATCGATCACTTGTCCTCGGGCAGCCGACCTCAGAAGCGTCACCGAAAGAGCGCCGGTTCGTTCCCCGAGATCGTGCACCAGCAGAGCCGAACGCAACTCGCGCGCGACCTTGCGATTCAGGCCGGCGGGCCTCTCGAACGCGATCATCGCTGCGGCCGCGGCCGCGAGCAGGTCGTCTCCATCCGGAGTCAGTCCCGGCCCCCGGCCCGTAAGCACCCGGGCCGCGTCCGCAGCCGCCTCCGGTTGCTCGTCTCTGAGCGCGGCAAGCAGCAACCGAACCCCATCGAATCCCTCGCCCGCGACGAGTTCGGGGCGAGCGTCGGCGATCGCGGTGATGGGATCGGAGTCGTGTCCCATCGCGCCGAGCAGCTCGCGACCCTTTCGAGCCACGTCTCGAGCGTCGTAGCCTTGGTTGTCGGGCACGGAGAGATCGACGAGCCCGGCCCGGTCCCAGACGACCTCCACCCGGCCGCCGCGCACTCCAGCGGCGGAGAGCCGGACACCCGCGCCCGACTCGAACGCGTCCAACCCCTCGTTCTCGACGACCGTCGCGCCGTTCGGCATCAACGGGACCGACCGGGCGGTCAGAGCGACGACGGCATCGCCGAGGGCCAGATAGACAGCCGCCGAAGACGACCCGAGGACGGTGCCCGCACTCGAGTGAGCTCCATCGAGGAAGCCGCGCAGCGGCAGGGCGATCGAGTGACAGGTCAAGCGGTGGTCACTCACAACGCGTCCGCAAGCGCGCGAGTTGCGGCGACGAACGCCTCCATCGGAGGGTCGACGAGCCCGGCCCCCACCTGACCGATACCCGGCTCTCTGTGTGCGATGCCGGTGTTCACGACGGGAAGCACTCCGGTGTGAACGACGGCTCGGGCATCGATTCCGAGCGGCGTTCCTCGAAAGCCGAGCGACGGGACCTGGTAGTGCTCGCTCTCGCCCCATGTGATCTCGTACATCGAACGCGTCGCGTCGATGGCGTCCTGGGGGCTGCCGCCGACGAAACGCACGATCGCGGGAGCCGCCGCCATCGCCATGCCCCCGATGCCCATGGTCTCGGTGATCGTGCTGTCACCGATGTCCAAGTTGGCATCCTCGGGGCCGAAGCCCGCGAGATACAGCCCGTCGATCTCACCGGCCGGGCCCGTGAACCACTCGTCGCCGGTTCCGGACAACCTGATACCGAACTCGGTTCCGTTGCGAGCCATGGCGACGACCACGGACGAGCCCCCGATGCCCGAGGCGGAGTCGGCGGTCGCCTTGCCCGCCGCCATCACGAGATTGAGAAAGAAGTGGTCGTTGCCCGAGATGAAGCGGACGGCTTCGACCTTGTCGCTCGTCGGCTCCTCGCTCGTGAGCAGCGCGGGGTGAAGCTCGCGCAGCAACAGCGAGGTTCCCGCGCGGTTGCGGTTGTGGCCCTCGTCACCCATCTGCAACGCGTGCGCGAGCATTGCGCGGAGGTCGATCGGCTCGCCAAGCACCTCGAGGGCCGAGCCCAAGACGTGTGCGAGAACGTCGCGCATCCATCTCAGCCGGTCGAGAACCTCACCGTCGTACGCACCGTAACGGAGCACCTTTCCGAGACCTTCGTTCAAGGTGCAGAGCGCTCGGTTGCCCGCGGCTTCGTTGGCGACGATCCACATCGGCATCGAATGGCTGACGACGCCGGCCATGGGTCCGACCGCGCCTCGTTCGTGGCAGGGAACGAAGTTGAAATCGCCCGCGGCGGCTCTGCTCGCCGCCTCGTCGGGCGTATCCGCTAGCTCCTCGTACAGGGCGGCGCCGATGATGGCTCCGCGCAGAGGTCCCGACATGTCGGGCCACTCGATCGGGGGCCCGGCGTGGAGGAGCGTGCGCCCGTCCATGTCCTCGATGAGATCCCCGGCGCGACCGATGCCGGCGACCAGGGGCCGGGCCGCCTGCAGACGCGCGAGAGCCCTGTCGTTTGCCTCCGTAATGCGCTCGGTCGCCAGGGCCAGACGAGCGAGCGCGTGCTCGGATCCGGGCGCCGGGGGACGCCAGTCGATGCGCTGGACCGGGACTCCCTGTTGCGCGAGCTCGTCGGCGAACAGCGCGAGGCCCTCGTTGGCGACGTTCGGCCGGTGACCCAGAAGCGGACGGTCAGCCATCGGCGCGCTCCGTCGTCGTTGCAACGGTCGCCACCGCCACGCGCGCCGCCTGCGCGGAGTTCCTCGTGACGTACGCGCCTGCGTCCTCCAGTCGCTTCGCCTGGTCGTCGATCGACTGTGGGTCTCGCTTCGCGCCGCAGAGCGCGACCGCGATCGTCAGATCGTCCGGACGACGGCCGAGCGCCTCCGAGACGACGCGCGCGAGATCGTCGGCGGGATCGGGATGGGCGCCGTAGCCGAGCACCACGTCGAGGACGATCGCTCCGACCTCAGGGTCCCTGCCCTCGCGCTCCAGTCGTTCGTTTCGGAGCGAGGGATCGATCATGGGGTGGGCGCGTCCCTCGGTGAGCTCGTCCTCGCCGAAATCGATGAAGGTATCGCCCTCGCTGGACTCGACATCGGCCAGGCGCAACTCGGGTTCCAGCGGGACGTTGGACGAGATGCGGCGACCCGTCGCCGCGACCACATTCATCGCCTCGTAGCACAGCGACCCTCCGCAGAAGAGACCGCGCACGAAACCGGGCGTGCGAGCTTCGGACTGCAGAGAGCTGATCTCGATCTTGCCGCCCTCGAGTCGCGCCGCCTCTTGCGCCGCCGCTTCGAGCGAGTCGACGACCGTGACGTTCGCCGGTGTGTCTCCCTCCAGGGCGATCGGTCCGAGGAAACCCACCACCACGGGTTTGCCGGTGCGCGCCGCAGCCTCGATCACGCGCGCCGCGACCGAGGCGTCCGGAGGCTTCGAGATGACCACGATCGCACTGGTCGACTCGTCGGCGTCGAGGAGCTCCATTCCGCGCAGAGTCATCGCCCCGCCGACGACGCTGCTGAGATCGCGGCCCCCGACACCGATCGCGTGACTGTTGCCGAGCCCCGCCGAGTCGAGCAGGCAGGTGACCTCCTGTATCCCGGTCCCCGACGCGCCGACCACGCCGATGGGACCGCGCTCGACGGCGTTGGCGAACCCCAGTCCGACGCCGTCGACGATCGCGGTCCCGCAGTCCGCTCCCATGAGCAGGAGATCCCGGCCGACGGCGATCTTCTTGAGCGCGGCCTCGTCGGACAGCGACAAACCATCCGAGAAGCAGAAGACGTTCAGTCCGGCGTCGAGCGCCTGCGCGACCTCGACGGTGGCGTAGCGTCCCGGCACGGACACGAACGCGAGGTTGAGGTCCGTGTTACGGCGAGTCGCCGAGCGAAAGGAGCGCGGCGGGATTTCGCCCGGAGCGCCCGTCGCGACGTCGGCCGGTCCGGTGAGCCGCGCGGTGATCGCTCGCTCGGCCGCGTCCGCCGCGTCGTCGCTCGACGCCCGCAGGGCGACGATGAGGTCGTTGGGTCCCGGGTTCTCGCCGGTCAAATCGAAGCCCTGCGCTTCGATGAGCGACAGGTTCACCGGAGTCGCCGTGACCGCCGCCGCGAAGGCCACGCCCTCGACGTCCTCGGCGTCGCTCGACGCCAGCATGAGCGTCACGGAGTCGTAGTAGGTGTCGCGCCGGACGATCAGCCGGTCCGTCACGGGGTGACTCTTTGTCCCTGCGGTCCGGCCGAGCCCGCCCCGTTTTGTCCCTGCGGTCCGGCCGAGCCCGCCCCGTTTTGTCCCTGCGGTCCGGCCGAGCCCGCCCCGTTTTGTCCCTGCGGTCCGGCCGAGCCCGCCCCGCGCACCCCGTCGACCTCGGCGCTCGTCCGGCCCCCGGACAGCCGCGCGTAGCCCGGCCCCCGGTCGAAGAACGGCAACTCACCCCGCTCGGCGCGCATCTTCTCGCGCAACTGCTTGGTCGCCGCCGAGTCCACCTTGGGCTCGTCGCCGTCCATGAGCAGCACTCCGTAGTCGGATCTCGCCCTGGCGGCCGACACCTTGTCCTGCAGGACATCGAGAGCCACGCTCGCGTGGTCGCGTTCGAGCGGATCTCCCCACCCACCACCGCCGGTGGTCTCGATGCGCACGACCTCTCCGGCCTTGACGGCAACGTCGTCGGCAAGCCCCGGTAAGGCGCGTTCGTTGGGACCGCCGGGATCGATCGTCACCCTGAAGGGAGCGCCGGCGCGGCCTCCGCGCAAACCCCAGCAGGCGAGGATCGAACGATCGGCGATGGAGAGGAAGGTAGCGTCCTCGAGCACGCGGATCTCCTTGAGGTAACCGAGTCCGCCTCGGTACTGCCCCGCTCCACCGGAGTCGGTAGCGAGCGCGAGACGCTCGACGCGCGCGGGGAAGCTCGTCTCGATGAACTCGGTCGGCATGTTCTTCGAATCGGGGACGACGTGGATGGTGTCCGAACCGTCGGCGTAGTAACGCCCGCCCGATCCTCCGCCGAGAATCTCGCGATAGAGATACCACTCACCGTTCGAGTCGTGGCCGGTGATCCCGGTGTAGCGGATGGTCTCCTGGTCCGCCGGCATGTAGCCGTCGACGGCCTTGGCGAGAGCGCCCGCGAACACTCCGAGAAGCCTCAGGATGACGAAGGTGCGGGCGTTCGTGGGGGCCGGAAAAACCGGAGTCAGCAGCGTTCCGGGAGGAGGAAACCGCATGTCGATGAGCTCCACGACGCCCTCGTTGACGTCGAGCTCAGACATGCGCTCGGGGCTGTCGGCCAAGTTGCGCAGGATCGGCGCGATCCACTTCTTGAGGAAGTTGCCGTCGGCGTAGTCACCCGCGTGGTTGATCGGCCCCTTCGCCTGCGGACTCGTGCCGCTGAAGTCCACCACGACCTTGTCGGGCGACTTGGTGAGGGTGATGCGTTGTGCGTGAAGGCGAGGTTCGTCGATTCCATCGTGCTCGGCGTAGTCCTCCCAGACGTAGGTGCCGTCGGGAATCTTGCTGAGGATCTCCCGCCGGAAGGTCTCCGTGGTCCGGGCGATGATCGTGTCGAAGCAACCCTCGATCATCTCTCGTCCGTAACGGTCGAACAACTCGGTCATGCGGCGCGCCCCCATCGAGCACGCGGCGCACTCCGCGTCGAGGTCGCCGGCGATGTGATCGGGAAGGCGCGAGTTGCGCGTGATTATCTTGATGGCCGATTCGTTCGGAACCCCTCGTTCGTAGAGCTTGATGGGGGGAACCATGAGTCCCTCCTGGAACGCGGAGGTCGCGTTCGAGGGCATCGAGCCGGGCACCATCCCACCGATGTCATCGTGATGACCGAAGGCCTGAACGAAGGCAACAACCTCCCCGTCGCAGAACACCGGGACGGTGACGGTCAGGTCGGGGAGATGGCCGACACCTCCCTCGGAGAGGTACACGTCGTTGTGGAAGAAGACGTCCCCCTCGTTCATCTCGTCAGAGGGATGGTCGCGCACGACGGGATGAACGAGGGCCGAGTACGAACGACCCGTGAGTTTCCTCAGCATGCGATCGTGGATGCCGGCCCGGTAGTCGTGCTGGTCGCGGATCATGGGCGAGCGCGCGGTCCGTCCGATTGCATCCTCGACCTCTGCCTCGATCGACGCGAGCGTTCCCTGAACGATCTCGAGCACGATGGGATCGGTCACGAGCGCGCCTTTCGAACGACGAGGTTGGAGCGACCGTCCACGCGCCCGACGAAGCCGGGGGCCAGAGGGAGAGTCGAGCCGTACTCCTCGACCACCGCCGGACCGCGCACCTCGTCACCGGCTCGCAGACGCGCCCGGTCGTACAGCGTGGCCGAGTGCCACTCTCCACCGAAGAAGACGTCGCGTTCGCCCGACACGGCGCGCTCGGGGTCCCCGTCACCGGGCGGCGACTCGCGAATGTCGGGCCGGGTTATAGGACCGACGCCCGTTGCACGAAGGTTCACCCATTCCACGGTTTGCGTGGGGTCGTCGCGGTAGCAGTATCCGTAGAGACGCTCGTGCTCGTCGTGGAAGCGCGCGCGTACATCCGTGATGAAGTTGTCGTCGACGGCACCCGACGGCGCATTCACGCGCACCTCGAAGGCCTGTCCGAGGTAGCGAAGATCGGCCGAGCGCGCGAGGACGTGGTCGGCCGGATCGAAGCCCTCGTTGCTCAGTGCGGAAGTCGCGCGCGTCTCCAACGAGCCGAAGACCGCGGCGAGCTCGTCGGGACTTGCATCGTCGTGGCGCCGCACGAAGGTCTGCACGTAGTCGTTGCGAACGTCCACCGTCAGCAGCCCGAGGGCGCTGAGGTTTCCCGGATTCGGTGGCACGACGGCCGCATCGAGGTCGAGCACGTCGACGAGCCTGCAGGCCTGCAGCGGCCCCGAGCCCCCGAACGCGATCATCGCAAAGTCCCTGACGTCCAGACCTCGGCGCACCGTTACCTGCCGGATCGCGTTGGCCTGGTTCCAGGCCGCGATCTCGAGGACGCCGGCGGCGCAGGCCTCGAGGCCGAGGCCGAGATCCGAGGCGAGAGCCTCGAGCCCGGACCGAGCCGCCTCATGGTCGAGCGCCAGCTCGCCGCCGAGCAGAGCCGGCGGGATGCGCCCGAGAGCCAGGTGCGCGTCGGTCGTGGTGGGTTCCGTGCCCCCTCTGCCGTAGCAGAGGGGGCCGGGGTCGGCGCCCGCGGAGCGGGGGCCGACCTTCAATCCCCCGTCAGGAGCGACCCATGCGATCGATCCGCCGCCCGTTCCCACCGTCACGACGTCGACCATCGGCACCTTGACGGGGAAACGCCCGACCGCACCCTCGGTCGTCATCGTCGGCTCGCTCGAACGGACGACGCTCACGTCCGTGGACGTCCCTCCGGCATCGAGCGTCAGGACACTGTCGAACTCGGCCATCCTCGCGACCAGCGCAGCCCCCAGAACGCCGGCGGCCGGTCCCGAGAGGATCGTGCTGATCGGCTGCGCGCCGATCTCGTCCGCCGACATGACCCCGCCGTTGCTCTTCATCACGTAGAACGGCACTCCCTCGTCGCCGTCGGATGACGTGAAGTCGCCGAGCCGTTGTTTGATTCCGGAGATGTAGTGCGACACCTTGGGCTTGACGAAAGCATCCACGAGAGTCGTAACCGAGCGTTCGTACTCGCGGTACTCGCGCAGAACGTCGGAGCTTATCGACACCGCGCATTCGGGATGCTCCAATCGAAGGACCTCTCGCATCCGGCTCTCGTGCTCGGGATTGACGTAGGCGTTGACGAAACAAACGCCGATCGAGTTGATGCCTCGTGCGCGAAACCAGCGCGCGACATCAACTGCTGCGGCCTCGTCGAAAGCACGTACCGCGGCACCGTCGGCAGCGATTCGCTCCGGTACCTCCCTCACGAGGTGCAGGGGAACGATGCGCTCGGGCTTTACCCAGAAGTACGAGTTGCCGTAGCCCTCGGGGACGCTCTGCCGCGCGATCTCGAGCACGTGCCGGAACCCCTGCGTGGTCACGAAGCCGAGACCCGCGAACTCTTCCTGCAACAGTGCGTTCGTCGCAACCGTCGTGCCGTGCGAGACCGTCGTGAGGTCACGGCCGGCGGCCGTCATCTGCTCGAGAACCTTGGTGACGCCGTTCATGAAGCCCTCGGAGGGATCGGCCGGCGTCGAGGGCGTCTTGGTCGAGACGATGGCGCCCGACAACTCGTCGATCGCAACGACGTCGGTGAAGGTTCCCCCGGTATCGATCCCGACACGAATCCCTCGACCCATCCTTTACCCTTTATAGAGGATGGCGTAGATGTCGAGCGGCGAGATAGGCATCGAGTCGATGGGACGGCCGAGCGCGTCCGAAACCGCATTGGCGATGACGGCCGGTCCGGGAATCGTCCCCGCCTCGCCGACTCCCTTTATGCCCAGCGGATTCAGCGGCGATTTCGTCTCGGTGTGGTGCAGCTCGACGGTTGGAATCTCGGTCGCATAGGGGATGAGAAAGTCCATGAAGCTCGCGTTCTGAAGCTGACCTTGATCGTCGTAAGCAAGGCGTTCGTAAAACGCGCCACCGATCCCTTGCGCGACGCCGCCGAGGATCTGCCCCTCGACGATCATCGGGTTGATCACCGCGCCGCAGTCATGCATGACGACGTAGCGCAGGATCTTGAGGTTGCAGGTGTCGGGATCGATCTCGATCACCACGGCATGCGCGCCGAATGCGAAGACCCCGGAAGTCGGACTGTAGAACTCGGCCGTCTCGAGTCCGGGACGCATGCCGTCGGGAAGTGGCCGATCGCTCTGCGCGTAGGCCCTCTGTGCGAGCAGCACCGCCTCCTGCGATTCCTCACCGAACGCGTAGCGCAACGGATTTGAGATCAGCGCGACCTGACCGAGACCGACGCTGAGATCGGGAGCCCCCGCCACCCGTATCTGTCCGTTCTCGAAGACGAGATCCTCGGCAGCGACCTCGAGCGAACGCGCCGCGACCTCGGCCGCCTGCTTGCGAATCTGCACCGCAGCCTTGAACACCGCGTTGCCACCGACCACGGCCGAGCGACTGGCAAACGTGCCGACGCCGTAGCCGATGCGGCGCGTGTCGCCGGAGGTCACCTTCACCTTGTCCACGGCGACGCCCAGCTCATCCGACACGATCTGGGCGAACACGGTCTCGTGCCCCTGGCCCTGCGACGAGAAGCCGAGGGCGACCGTTACCGAGCCGTCCGCCAGGACCTTGATGGCGGCGCCCTCGTAGGGGCCGATCCCCGTGCCCTCGACGTAGTAGCCGATGCCGATGCCCATCAGACGGCCCTGCTCGGCGGCCTTGCGCTGCTCGGCTCGGGCGTTGCCGTAGTCGAGCGCGTCGAGAAGGACGTCGAGGCCTCGTTCGTACTCGCCCGAGTCGTAGATGGTCGGCCCTCCGTCCTGGAAGGTCACACCGACGTCGTAGGGGAACTCGTTGGGCCCGATGAAATTGCGCCTCCGCACCTCGGCGACATCGAGCTCCAGCTCGAGCGCGATCTTGTCGATGACGCGCTCCATCACGTACACGGCGTGCGGGCGCCCGGCCCCCCTGTAAGGCGAGGTCGGTACCTTGTTCGTGAACAGGTTGCGAAATTCGTAGCGGAAGTTCTCGATCCGGTAAGGACCTTGCATCTGCGCGGCCGTGATGATCGGGATGATCAAGCCGTAGGAGCAATAGGCGCCGGCGTCGTTCAGGAAGTTCGTCTCCATCCCGAGGATTCGTCCCTCGTCGTCCGTGCCGACGCGCACCTCGTGTGCCTGGCCGCGTTCGTGATTCGAGCCGATGAAGTCCTCGCGCCGGTCCTCGGTCCACTTGACGGGGATCCCGAGGAGCCTGGAGGCCCACGGAACGAGCACCTCCTCGGGGTAGAACTGGATCACCTTCATTCCGAAGCCGCCGCCGATATCCGGCGCGACGACGTGCACGCGGTCGGGATCGAGGCCGAAGAGAAGCGCAAGCCCACCGCGCACACCGGTGGGGGCCTGAGTCGAGTCATATAGCAGCAGCGACTGGTCGCTCTCGTCGTAATGGGCGACGATGCCGCGCCCCTCCATCGGCATCGCGGCGGCCCGCTCCATGCTGAAGCGCCACTGGTAGACGTGCGAGGCGGCGGCCATCGCGGCGTCGACGTCGCCCTTGGCCTCGGACACGCGGCCGCTGACGTTGTCTTCCATGTCCAGGTGAGCGACCGGTGCCCCGGGACGCGCGGCCTCCTCGAGATCGGCGACCACGGGCAGCGTCTCGTACTCGACCCGGATTGCGCTCGCGGCATCCTCTGCGATGTAGCGGTCCTTCGCCACTACCATCGCAATGACCTCACCCGCGTAGCAGACCTCCTCGTGCGCGAGCGCGTACTGGGTCTTCGGCGCGAAGAGACCGTCGTTCGGAATCAACAGGGGCAGGGGCTTGGCGAAGTCGCCCTCGAGGTCCTCGTAGGTGTAGATGCCGAGCACACCGTCGATGTCGAGAGTCCCCGAGACATCGATATCGATGATGCGCGCGTGCGCCGGTTCCGATCGGACGAATGCAACTTGCGCCGCCGAGTGCTCGATGTCGTCGACGTAACGGCCCTTCCCCGTCAGCAATCGAGGGTCCTCGTTGCGCTTGACACTCTGGCCGAACATGCGTGTCGTCACGACTCGGCCCCCTTGCGCGAGCGTTCGATCTCGGCCGCGCCTCGAATCGCGCTCAGGATTCCCGCGTAGCCGGTGCAGCGGCACAACTGCCCGCTGATCGCCTTACGAAGCTCTTCGTCGCTCATCTCGGGGGCCCGCTCGTAGATGGGCAGCGCCGTCATCAGGAACCCCGGAGTGCAGTACCCGCACTGAAGGCCGTGATGCATCCTGAACGACTCCTGGAGAGGATGGAGCCCGTCGTCGGAAGCGGCGAGTCCCTCGACGGTCGTGATGGCCGCGCCGTCCGTCTGTACCGCAAAGGTGAGACAGGAGCGAGCCGGTTCGCCGTCGATCAGGACGGTGCAACACCCGCAGACCCCGTGCTCGCAGCCGACGTGCGTCCCGGTGAGCCCGATCGTGTGTCGCAGCACGTCGGACAGAAGCCACCGGGCTTCGACATCGATCTGATGCGCTATTCCGTTGACCGTAAGTTCGATGCGGGCGCTCTCCCCCGGGTTCAGCGCCACTACGAGTCCTGGCCCGCGGTGTCCGCCTTGGCGGCGGCGCGGCGAACGGCCGTCGCTCCGAGCCTGCGCGCAAGGTGAGTCCTGAAGGCCACGGTCGCGTGAATGTCGTCGACGGGGTCGAGCTGACCCTCGACGACCCGGGCGACCGCGTCCTCGACCTCGTCTGTCTCGAACGCACTCGCGCCGAGCGGCGGCAGCTCGGTGCACACCGGCACGTCCCCCATGCCGAGGTAGCCGAGGGCAACGGTCGTCGTATCCCCGGCGCGCTCCGCCCGGGCCGCGACGCCGCAAAGAGCGTAGTCGCCGCTCCGCCGGGCGAACTCTTCGAAGGCGAACCCCTGGTCGGCTGCGGCGACGGGCCAGCGCACCTCCTCCAACCACTCGGTGTCCTCGAGCGAGTTCTCCAGAGGTCCCCTGAAGCATTCGCCGGCGGGAATCGTGCGGCGTCCGGTCGCCGATCGAGCGACGACCTCCCCCCGCAGGACGGCGAGCACCGCCGGAAGCTCGGCCGCGGGGTCCGCATGGGCGATGCTGCCTACGACCGTGCCTCGGTTGCGGATCGCGGGGTGAGCGACGAAATCCATGGTCTCGGCGAGCAGTGGAACTCGCTCGGTAACGAGCTCGGAGCGTTCCACGGACGACTGCCTGACCAGCGGCCCCACGGTCACGTGACCGTCGTCGAGCGCCGGCCCGGCGGTCTCGTCGTGGAGGTGATTCAAGTCGATCAGATGGGCGGGGCTGGACAGGCGCATGTTCAGAATCGGAATGAGACTCTGCCCCCCCGCCAGAATCTTCGCCTCGGATCCGAGCTCGGCCAGCAGCGCGTCGACCTCGCCGCGCGTCTCGGGCCGGTGATAGGTGAACGGAGCCGGTTTCACTAACGGGCGGTCTTCCGGCCGACGATGACGCCGATGATCGCGAGGGCGAACCCCACGGCCAGGCCCATGAGGAACGTCTTGTTGTCGGATGCCGCGGCCGGGGGTCTGGCGTAGACCCGGCCGATCTCGGCGACGGGCTCGGCTGCGGTCGAAGCCGCTGCGGTCACCGGGGCCCCGGTAAGAGCTCCGTCGATCGCCCTGAAGAAGTCGTTCGACATGCGCTTGGAGGCGGCGCCGATCATTCGCTGGCCGACGCCGGCGATCGGGCCGGCGACCTGGGCCTCGGCTTCGTACACCAGCAGCGTCCCTCCGCCGTTCGAGTCGGACAGCCGGCTGAGCGCCTCGACCTCGATCGACCCCGCCCCGCCGCGCGCCGACCCGGACAGCACGCAGGACTCGAAGTCCTTCTTGTCGGTCATGCTGAAGAGGCCGTCGTAGGTCCCCTTCACGCTTCCGACACCGACGTCTGCCGTGATCTTGTAGCGGTCCGGCCCGACGACCTCGAGACTCCTCGCACCGGGCAGGGTGGCGGCGAGCAACTCCGGATCCTGAAGCGCCTTCCATACACTCTGGCGGTCTGCTTGAAACTCGTAGCGTCCCTGAACCTTCAACCTTCCCCCCATCCGGAAGCTCGCCCTTGCCTGAGCTCCTCCTTTTGAATCTTTCCGACCGAGGTGCGCGGCAGGCCGTCCACGAACTCGATGTTGCCTGGAACCTTGAATGCTGCCAAGCGGCTTGCGCACCATTCAATGAGTTCATCTTCCGTCACGCCCGTCTTGTTGGCGAGTACCACGTAGGCCTTGATTGCCTCGTCACGCATTGCGTCGGGAACGCCGATTGCCGCCGATTCGAAAACCGAGGGATGGGCGTTGATCGCGCTCTCGATCTCGCTCGCGGCGACGTTCTCGCCCGCACGTTTGATCATGTCCTTCGCCCGGTCGACGAAGTGGAAGTATCCGGCCCCGTCGACGCACACGTTGTCCCCTGTGTGCAACCAGCCCTCCACCACGGCCGCGCGCGTCGCCTCGTCGTCACCGAGATAGCCTGCCATGAGAGTAGCGCTCGGCTCCCCTCCGACCAGCAATTCGCCCACCTCACCGTCGTTCACGTCGGCCCCGTCCTCACCCACCACGCGGAGGCGCGCCCCCAGAGTCGGGCGTCCGATGGTCATGTTGCGCCGCTCGCCGTAGAGGGGGTTGAGCGTGGGCGGAGCGATCGTCTCCGTCATTCCGTAGAGCTGGAGCAGCGGACAGCCGAAGCGAACCTCGAACTCCTCGAGCTGAACCTCGGTCACGTTCTGGGAGAAGAGCACGGCACGCAGCTCGTTGCGAGCATCGTCTTCGCTCCGAGGTTGTGCGAGCAGCATTCGAATGGGGGCCGCGAACAAGCTCGCCAGAGTCGCATGATGCTGCGCCGCTACGGTGGCCCAGCGCGAGGCGCTGAAGCGCGCCATCACGATGACACTCGAGCCCGTGACGAGTCCCGGCATCGTCGAGTAGTACTGCGCGTTCGCATGGAACAACGGCAGCGTGATCAGCATCCGGTCGCCGGGAGACACACGCAGGTGCTGAGCCACCACCTCTCCGACGTGAAGGTAGTTCGCGTGAGTCACCAAGACGCCCTTGGGGCGGCTGGTCGTTCCCGAGGTGTAGAGGACCGCGGCGACGTCGGCGGGGACCGGGTGTCGGGGGCCTATAGCGGAGGCTCGAGCGAGCTCGTCGTCGAACGACCCGGCCCCGTCGGCCGGTTCCCCGGTCACGAGAACCGGCCGGTCGCCGACGGCCGAGCTCAGGGGGCTCAGCAGGTCGGGCTGGGTGACCGAGAGCTTCGTGGCGGCGTGTCCCACCACGTATGCCAGCTCGTTCGCCGTCAGAAGCGGGTTGGTGGGCACGATCACCGCACCGAGCCAAGCGGCTCCGAACCAGAGGTCGAAGAACTCGGGACAGTTCCAGAGATGCACGTGCACCTTGTCACCGCGGCCGATCCCGTGACTGGCCAGCACACCGGCGGTCAGCGCCGCCCGCGTTGCCATGGCTTCGTAGGACCGGCGTTGCACGCCGCCGTCGAGGTCGTCGAACAAGAGGAACGGAGCCGAGGGCTGCTCGGAAGCACGGCGCGTCAGGATCGAGACGATGGTGTCGGCCCCCGTGCTCAGCGCGTGCATGAAGATAGTCTCCTATCTCGTGACCGATCCCGCCGACCTCGACATCGCACAGACCACCCAGGCAATCGCGGGCGGTGAACTGTCGCCGGCCGAGCTGACCGCCGCCTGTCTCGGGCGCATCGAGCAACTCGAGCCCACGATCCAGGCCTTCGTCACCCTCGACGGAGAGGGGGCACGGGAGCAGGCCCGTCGGTTGACCGAGGAGTTGTCCCGCTCCGGCCCCCGTTCGCCGCTGCACGGAATCCCGGTCGGAATCAAGGACCTCGTGGACGTCGAGGGGCTGCCCACAACGGCGTCGTCCCGGGTGCTCGAGGGGAACGTCGCTTCGTCCGACGCTCCGGTTGTCGCAGGGCTTCGCGCCGCCGGCGCCGTAATCCTCGGCAAGACGAACACTCAGGAGTTCGCCTACGGCGTCGTCAGTGCGCCGACCCGCAACCCTTGGGATGTGAACCGCATTCCGGGAGGATCGAGCGGAGGCACGGCCGCTGCGCTGGCCGCCGGCATGATGTTGGGTGGGATCGGCACCGACACCGCGGGGTCGATACGAATCCCGGCCTCGCTGTGCGGTATCAGCGGTCTCAAGCCGCGGCCGGACCTGATCCCGGTCGACGGCATCATTCCGTTGGCACCGAGCCTCGATGCATGCGGCCCGATGGCGCGCACTGTGGCGGACCTACGCGTCCTGTTCGAAACGTTAGATGGAGAACTGCGCCGGGGGCCCGATGTGCAGGGGCTGCGTCTCGCCGTGCCCGGGAACCCCGAGGTTGCCGGAGCAACCCCCGAGGCTCAAAACGCGGTCGACGCCGCGGTCGCGGTATTGGTTGATGAGGGTCTGAGCCGTTCCGATGTCGACCTCGAACCGTTCTCCGAGTGGGACCGTCCGAGATCGATGCCGCTCATGCTCGAGGCATTAGAGGTACACCGTTCGAGGGGTTGGTATCCGCAGCGCGCCGACCGCTACACCGAGGAGACGCTGGGCTCACTGCGCTTCGCCGAGCGCCTGACCGACGAGAAGGTTGAGACGACGAGGGCCCCGCTGGCCGCTCTCGTCGAGAACCTGATGGGCGTCTTCGAGGACGCCGACGTGCTCGTGCTTCCGACCACGCAGGTCACGGCCCCCACCGTGAGGGAGTCCTCCGCCCGCGACGACGGCCATCGCACTCCCGTGGTCCGCAACCTCACGCGCCTCTGCGGTCCCGTGAACGTCTGCAGACTTGCCGCCATGAGCATCCCGTGCGGCTTCGACAAGAGTGGCCTCCCCATCGGGCTCCACCTCATCGGGCAAAATGAGTCGAGTCTCCTCGCGCTCGGCGAGCTCTATCAGTTGTTGACCGATTGGCACACCAAGCGACCCAAGCTCTGAGTCTTCCGCGGAGCGCCCCCGCTAACAGCAGGGAGGTGGGCAGCAGTCGGGCGGGCAGTCGCAGGGGACGCCCTCGCTCGGCAAGTCGGTCACGGTCGTTCACCTCCCCTCGCGGTCATGTAGGGGCCGCAGACCCACTCCCACTCGGCCTCGCAATCGGGAGTCGGAGGAGAGTCCAGCATGCCGGTGAGATTGGATCGCAACTGGGTCAGCCTCTCGATCTCGGCATCGATGTCGGCGATGCGGACTTTCAGCAGCTCGAGAGTGTGGCCGCACGGGCAGGTTCCGCGATCGGAGATGTCGAGCAGTTCGCGGATCTCGCGCAACCGCAGTCCGAGATCCTGGGCCCTGCGCACGAAGCCGACGCGTTCGATGGATCCCTCGTCGAACAGCCGATATCCGGCGGGACTGCGCGCCGGAGGGGGCAGCAGGCGCTCGCGTTCGTAGAAGCGGACGGTGTCGGGGGAGATCCCCGTGCGGGAGGCAAGCTGAGAGACGGTCATGTTCATGGGAGCACCGTAAACCTTGGAGTCCACTCCAAGGTCAAGCGATCCGCGGCGGGTGAGTACGCTCCCGGTGATGATCCGGATGCTCCCGACGCTCGCGCTCGCCGCCTACAACAACCTCGCCAACCTGTGGCCCCCGTTCAACCGGCGGGCGTACGTGCCGGTCAACCTTTTCGCCACCGTGGCTCTCGCTTGGGTTGCGCTCGGGCCACTGGGGCTCGCGTTTGACGACGTGGTGGGAAGCATCGAGATCGTCGATGCCTTCGCGGGGATGGCGATGGGTGCCCTCGTCGCGGCGCCTCTTTTCGTCGGACTCAGATCGCCGAGGTGGCGCGCGCGCATCGCGGACGAGCGCACGGCTCATCTCTCGGGCGCGGCTCTCGCCTATCGGTGCCTGGTGCACGTCCCGCTGGGGACGGCGCTGCTCGAGGAGTTCGCGTTCAGGGGTGTTCTCTTCGTTGCGTGGGACGCCACCGAATCCACCTTGGCTGCGGCGATTCTCTCGAGCGCCGTCTTCGGACTGTGGCACATCGCTCCGGCGCGCAACGCGTTCTTGCTGAACCATCCCGCCTCGTCGATGGGTGCGATGTTGTGGTGGATCGCACTGACTGTGGCAGCGACGTTCGTGGCCGGTCTGATCCTGATCTGGCTAAGAGTGCTGGGTGAAGGTGTCCTCCTGCCCTTCGCGCTTCACGCGACGTTGAACTCGCTTGCGACTCTGGCGGGGGCGAGAGCTCACCCGCCCGAGCACCCTCGCCTAGCGGGTCCAGTCGACGGCGGAGACACCATCGATGCTGCTTAGCTGCTCGGCGACGTCCTCGATATCCACGTCCTCTGATATCTCGACGTCCAGGATGATCTGTCGCTGCTGGTTCGGCAGGCCCACGGTCCTCATGCGACGTAGGTTGACCCCGCTAGCTTCGAGAGCCTCACTTACGTGGGTAATCTTGCCGCTCGACTCGAGGTCGACGACCACCTTGAAGAGACTCTGCCGGAGAGAACGCAGTATGACTCGCTGAATCGGGCGCAGAAACAGCAGCGAGATGAGCGCCAGCGCGGTCGTAACCACGGCGGGAGTCCAGAAACCAAGCGCTACGGCGACGCCGATCGACGCGGTCACCCAGATGCTCGCTGCTGTGGTGAGACCCCGGATGTTGATCCCTTGTCGCAGAATGGCTCCCGCGCCGAGAAAGCCGATACCGGTCACTACCTGAGCCGCAACGCGAGTCGGATCGAACCGCACGACATCCGCATCGACGAAGGCCGCCGTCCCATAGGCCCCGGCCATCGTGAAGAGGGCTGCGCCCAGAGTGACGAGAATGTGCGTGCGAAATCCGGCCGGCTGCTCGTTGTACTCGCGCTCGAACCCGATGAGCCCGCCGAGAGCGGCGGCTGCAAGCAGGCGCAGGCCCATCTCCCACCATTCGAGCGTCGGTGCCACTTCTCTCCCATCACGACTCGCCTTCGGAGGCCAGCATATGTACGCTGGGTACATGCCGTTCCATTGTCCGGTTTGCAAACTCATCTTCCGGCTCGAGAACGAGTTGGAGCAACACCTCAAGGACGAGCATCCCGACTTCCGCCGGGACAAGCAGTACGAGGGATAGCGGTCCTAGCGGGGAATGAGCTGGGAAGCCCCCACGGAGATCGTCTCGATCCTGTGAGGGCCGATAGCCATGTCGCGGCCGCCGACCGAACCATTCCAGCGTTCGTCGAAGGGGTTCCAGACGCGCACGAGCAGCTCGCCGTCTCGCCGGTAAACGCCGGACAGGGCGGGGACGTTCAGCTCGAGCAAGCGCCCCCGCTCGGGGAGCGATCCCCCTGCGCTCACCGGCATCCGCATCAGGGGGGCCGAGAAGGTCTCCGCGAGCGCGACGGGATCTCTCGGCTCGGGTGACGTCACGCCGAGGCGGCGGGTCATTCGTCCGATCAGTTGAGCCTCCGGCGTCGGGACGTCGGGCCCGGCCGTCACTCTGCGCGCGGCCAGGGTCTTCCGGCTGATCGTGCCCGCGCACCTCATGAGCGAGACCGCGAGCCCGCTGGGAACCACCTCGTACTCGAAGACGCCGTCGCCCAGAACGCAGGCTCCTCCAGCTACGACGAAGCCGCGCGCCGGCCACTGGCGCGGGGGCGGCTCGCTGTCCCCACCCTCGCCGATGGCCGGGCGTCGGGCGATCTCAAAGGGAGAACCGGCTCGAGCTTCGAGCGGTGCGCTCGGCGTTGCGAACTCCATCTGGACCCTGTGATCAGGGGCCCGGTTGTCGATGTCGACTTGAAGGCGCAGGAAGTCCTCGGCCGAATGCCGAGTCGCCCGGATGACCGCATCGAAACCGTCGAACGAGCACGTCGCGGTTGCGCCCTCGATCCCGATCGTCGTCGCGTGGTCCAGCGGGCCCGAGGGTTCGAAGGTGTAGAGATCGCCGTGGTCGGCCTGGTCGACGAGTCGGAGCGACGTGGCAAGTTCGCCGTGCCGGAACGTCAGCCATCCCTCGTCGAGAACCGGCGCAACCTCCACTGAAGCGAGGGCCGGCGACGTGTCGACCGCCCAACCGAGAGGCGGCACTCCCTCCCGCTCGAACGGCGACATGTTGAACACGAGTTCTCCGTCGGCGTCGACCGTGTCTCTCAACATGTCGAAGGCCGCGTGGGCGATTCGGTTCGCAATCGCCCGGACCGCGCTCGTCCGTTCGTCGACCGCGCGCGCCACCTCGTCGGTTGAGCAACCACACACGGAGTCGTGCGCTCCGTTCAGATGCAGCAGGTACCAGGCCTCGGCCAAGTCTTCGGCAGGCCACTCGAAGCCCGGAACCAAGGCCGCGAGGGGCTCCGCGTACCGCTCGAGGACCAGCTCGGCCCCCGCGCGCTCGGCCTTCTGCTGCGGTCTGACCGAGTAGGTGTTCGGCAACAGATTGGCGCGCGCCGCCGAGCGCAATTCACCGACCACGAGCGGCGCGTCGGGGGCTGGAGCGCGCCCGACAGTGTCTCGCAGGGGCGAGAGCGCCACGTCGATGCCGGCCGCGCGCGCGTGCCCGACGAGATCTGGAATCCGCGGGTTCAATTGTTCGTGGTCGTCTCCGGTCATCAGCATCAGGACCTGGCCGTCGCGCAACCACGGCTCGCTCCGGGCGAGCTCGCGCCCGAGTCGCTCGACGAAGTCCTCGTTCGTTCGCTCCATCCGCGCGCCCTGCGCGTAGCCAAAGGGCATATAGGTCACCAGCACCTCCGAGGAGTCGGGAGACCTCCAGAGAAACTCGGCGGTCTCCACCGCCGCCGGGACACCTCTCCACGCAACCGCCGTGTCGATGCCCGCGTTCGTCAAGATCTGAGGAAGCTGACCGACGTGACCGAACTGATCGGGAAGGTAACCGACGCGCAGCGCGCCCCCGAGATCGTCTCCGCGGCGCAGTCCGTCTTCGAGCGAGCGAACGATCGACTCACCCGAGACAAGAAACTCGTCGACAAGCGTGATCCACGGGCCGCAGGACAAACGACCCTCGGCGATAAAGGAGCGCAACTCCTCGGCGCGCTCCGGACGGCGCGTGAGGTAGTCGTCGACGAGCGCGACCTGACCGTCGAGATGGAAGTGGGTGAGTCGCGGGTCGGATCCCATGGTGTCGAGCACGAGGTCGATCGTGGGGATCAAGCGTTCAACGAAGTCCTCGAAGGGCAGATACCACTCGCGGTCCCAGTGCGTGTGGAGTATCAGTCGGATCGAACGCATAGCGACCACTATGCAAGAAATCCGGATGCGTGCGGCTTTCTCATTCCGACTTGTGCCGGCCCGCCTGCCGCTCGGCGACCGGGGTCTCTATACCGTCGAGCACCCGCTGGAGGCCGAACTCGAAGTCGTCCTCGGGTTCCTGGAAGCCCCCCGACTCCCAGACGGCGGTCATGGTCGGGAAGCTCTCGACGTCGAAGATCTCCTCCCAGAATCCGATTCGCTCCGACCACCACTGGTCCTCGCTCACGCCGGTCTCCTTCACGACCTGAATCGCCTCGACCGCGCTCCGAGCCACGCCCTGGACGTAGCCCTGGACCAGCTTGATTACGGCGACCATCTCGCTTCCCTTCAGGCCGATCCCCGCCACCGCCTCCAGCATGCCCGATTGGCTCGGCACCATCGCGGAGTGGACCCGATTTCGTCAACCGTGTCGGCCACGCGCGAGCTATTCGGCAACGCGGGAGCATCCGCCGGAGGGTCTTGGATCGCGGAGAACGCAACGATGATGGCGATCGTGTGGCCCTTGCTGATCGTCGTGGTCACGCTGCCCCTCGCGGTTCGCCGCTATCAGAACCTCGGCCGTCGAGGAGCTAACCGGCCAGGGAGCGAGCGACCTCCAGACTCGGGCCGATTCCGATCTTGACCTCGCCATCCGAGCACGTGATGACCGTGTCCTGCTCGCCGCCCTCGGCAACGAGGGCGGCGCCGCCTTCGGTGCTCTCGTCGTCGTCAGAGAACGATGCCGAGTACCACTCGGTGATCGACTCGCAGAGCCCGTCCGAACCCCGTCGCTGAGCCAGGGCGATCCCGAGCGCGCTCCTGCCCCCGTCCGTCCACAGATCGAACTCGCCGCCTCCCCAGGCGCCGGCCGAGCTCAGGGGGTCGGCAACCGCCGCCGCCGTGTCGCCACCGGGGGCCTCGAACAACCACTTGAGCTCCGCGGCGCCGAACGAGCCCGACAGCGAACTCGTCCATCCGGCACCCGGATTACCCGTGTCTCGAGGGTCGACCGGCTCGGCATTCGGGTCGTAGCGCTCGGGAAAGAGCACCTGGTCGCTCGATGCGGGAGGCTCGTCGTAGGCCTTGTCGACGGCCGGCCAACCGCCGTCGCGTTGAAGCGCACAGACGAAACCGAGGCCGTCCAGGTACGGGAACTGAAGCTGCTGCTGAATGAAATGGGGCATCGCCTCGAGATCCTCCTGCGACTGCTGCAGCTGCGGAGAGCCGGACAGCATCGACAGCTGGTCCGTGAGACTGAGGTGCGCGAGCGACCAGCGCTGCATCGTCAAGGTCGCGTCCCCCTCGACGACCGCGAGGGTCGCGAGGTCGGAGTCGGCGGTCTCGGGATCGGATCGCTCCGGGAGCGGAAGGTCGAGCGCCTGATCGGCGAGGGCGTGCTCGAGCTCGTGCGCGAGCGTCACTTGCTCGAGCGGACCCACCTGATCTTCGGCGAGGACCACGAGCTCCTCGGTCTCCGCAACGTAGAACCCGGCCACCTGGCCCTCGAGAACCTTCTTGCGAGTGCTGAACAGATCGGTCTGACGAGGAATCGCGCCGAGCGCCTCGAGGACCCGGCCCTCGAGATCTGCATCCCGGCGAGAGTAGTCCTCCGGGAAGAGCTCGCCCACCCGCTTCTCGAGCTGCGCTTTGGTGAGGAAGTTCGCGTCGACCGGCTTGTCGTAACGAAGCTCCCGGATCTTGGAGACCTGCTTCGAGATCGAACCGACCAGCTTGCGGGGGCTCTGCTGCTTGGTGGGCGAGCCACCGCCGAACAGGTCTTCGAGTCCCTCGCCCCCGCCTCCGAACAGATCACCGAGACCTCCTCCCCCGCTTCCCGAAGTGAGGCACTCCAGCAGGTCGGAGTTCGAGCCTCCCAGAAGGTCGCTCCCGCCACCGAGGTCGCCGAGGAGGTCGCCGAGATCGCCTTCGTCGCCACCGAGGTCGCCGAGGAGGTCGTCGAGAGGGTTCGCGGGGTCGTCCTGCTCGTTCGATTGAGCTCGTTCCTGCTCGTCGAGGCGGTCCTGGAGGTCGTTGGTGCGCCTGTAGCCCACGAAGGCAAAGGCGCTCACCGCGATCAGTGCGACCGCAAGCAGAGCCACGGCCACCTTGACGCCGGAGCCGGCGAATCGCTTGGGGGGCTCTGGTGGTGGAGGAGGCGGTCCCGTGGATCCGGGCTCCTTCATCCAATACGGGTTTTGTCCCATTGTGGGACAGGCTACCCGTGACCCGGGTAAAGGGCGCGTAAGGACCCAGGCCCGATATTCAGCTTGCTTTGCGTTGCCCGCGGATCACGAGGGAGTCGAGCAGCTTCGTGGCCGACCCGGCGATCTCGTCGACCGCCTCGTTGAACACGACCTCGTTGTGGCGCGCGGGCTTGCTGAAACCGCTCACCTTTCGCACGAACTGCAGCGCAGCCGCTCGAATCTCTTCGTCACTTGCGGGTGTAGCTCCATCGCGGAGCGTCTTGATGCTTCGGCACATGCCCACAGCGTAACGGTTGCGCGCGCCTTGGATAACTCAGGGTTTCGAGGTCGGGCTCCCCACGGCTGCTTGAAATGAAGGGTTTCTCAACCTATTTCCTCATCAGTCCCTCAGACAAGTCCTCCAACTGAGGACATGCCTTCTCAAGCAGGTCATCATTGCGCTAGTCGACGGCTCGTAGTCGGCGTCGTCGTGATGGTGCTGTTCGACGGGCCGGCCCGCGCGTCGCTGGCTCTCGAACAGCGGCCTTCACTCGGGGATAGACGAGCGGGTCGCACAACTCGCGCCAGACGTGGCGCACGAGCCTGATCGAGACGGCCCGGGCGCAGGGTTACCGCCTGGGCGTCTGAGCCGCATCCGACCGGAAGGTGACGGGGTGGTGACGGTCAGGTGATGGTCGCCGCCCATGCTGGCGGGGGGAAACGAACGAGTTCCTGACGGCCCATCCCTTGACACCTGGAGGTCCACGCTCATGTCTCACGGCCATGCCGAGCTCGGCGAATCCATTCCACAGTCGATCTTCTACGAGCAGGGCCGCTTCGGCCGCATGTTCCCGACGTTGCCGACCTTCGCAGCCGACACGAAACTGATGCGGGATGCACTCGAGGAGCTCGGGGCGAAAAACGGACCGATGGACGCGCACGACGATCTGTCCGACCCCATCACTCTCATCACCGACCCGAGCAAGAGCGACAACAACCCGGACAACCCCACGATGACCGCGGGCTTCACCTTTCTTGGTCAGTTTCTCGACCACGACATGACATTCGATCCGTCGTCGAGCCTGGCTCGGCAGCAGGACCCGGAGTCCATCCGGAACTTCCGCATTCCCTCACTCGATCTCGACAATGTCTACGGAGGCGGGCCCGGCGCTTCGCCTCACCTTTACGACGCCACGATCGACGGAGGACGGACCACACTCCTGGTGGAAAAGATCAAGGGATCGAAGACCGTATCGATCGACAACAGGGCTCGCTTCGATCTCCCACGCAACAATCAAAAGACCGCGCTCATCGGCGACCCTCGTAACGACGAGAACCTCATCGTTTCCCAGCTGCACCTCGCGTTGCTCCGCTTCCACAACAAGGTGGTCGAAGACGTCAGGTCAGAGCTGGGCGGGGGGCATACCCCGAGCGAAGTCTTCTCCGAAGCGCAGCGCGTAGTTCGGTGGCACTATCAGTGGCTCGTCATCCACGAGTTCCTCGTCAAGACCGTCGGTCAGGAGCTGGTGGACGACATGCTGAATAATGGGCACAAGCATTTCAAGTGGAGGAACGAGCCCTACATTCCGGTGGAGTTCTCGGTGGCGGCCTATCGGTTCGGGCACTCGCAGGTTCGACCGAGTTATCGGGCCAACTTCGGAACAAGCGCCACCAATGCCGCCGAGCAGTTCTTCGCTTTGATCTTCGACCCGGGAGCCACCGATTCCGACGATCCGGCCGACCTCAGAGGAGGCAAACGAGCTCCACGTCGGTTCATCGACTGGCAGACGTTCTTCGATTTCGGCGACGGCAGGGCGCGTCGCAACAAGAAGATCGACACGACGCTATCGACCGCTCTATTCGACTTGATGGGCCAGTCACAGCACGAGCCGAACTCTCTTGCCAGCCGGAATCTGATTCGCAGCCTCACGATGAAGGTGCCGTCGGGACAGCGCGTCGCGAAGGCCATGCAACTTCCTGTTCTAGCTGCAGCCGACCTCGACGACCTCAGCGCCTTCAACCTCCAAGGGCGTACGCCGTTGTGGTTCTACGTCCTCAGAGAGGCAGACGTCACGGCCAACGGTGAACGGCTCGGTCCCGTTGGCGGTCGAATCGTGGCCGAGGTGATCGTGGGACTTGTCCAGGGAGATCCGCACTCCTACCTGCGCCAGGACCCCGACTGGACACCCACCTACGGGCCGGATGGATCGTTCAACGCAGTCGATCTGCTCCAAGCTGCCGGAGTCGTGGCCGAGCTTCCTTGACGTACCTCGCGCTGGCTGACGCTTGCCCTCCCAATATAAGGAAACCGATCACCATCCCTGCGCTTGAACCTCGTGGCTATCGAGGTCGGTACACGTCGGCTCGGTGATCGATCTCAGATCTCGAATCTGGTGGATTGGCGCTCGACCACCGACTGGGGTGCCGTGACGACTAGGACGACGAGCGCGCGAGATGAGGGCGTTTTCATCCGCTTCTCGTACGTCTCAAGGAGAACACCGAGCATAGGGACATGCGCCCCTCCGGAGCCCGAGATGACATCAACGCAGCCGTCGGGTAGCAGGCGGGTTGCGGCAGGCCGCCGGTGTGTGGGATTGCCCGCTCAGGTGCAGGCGACCAGCTCGGTCAGCTCCTCTCGGGGGCGGTATTCGTGATAGGCCTTCAATGCTAGCGCTCGTCCGAAACGTTCAAGCTACGCCCGTACGACCTCGCTACCTTCTGCGAATACGTGAACGAGGAGAAGGAGATCGGCGATGGATCAACGACTGAGCCTGATCACTCTGGGGGTCGCCGACGTCGCACGCGCCCAGGCCTTCTACGAGGCGCTCGGCTGGCACCTCGATGGAGGAGTCGACGACGAGACCGACCACGTCGCCTTCTTCCAGGCGGGAGGACTGATCCTCGCACTCTGGGACCGCGCCAAGCTCGAGGCAGACAGCGGCGTCGAGGACCGCGGGGGCTGGGGAGGGGTGACGCTGGCGTACTGCGTCCGCTCGCCCGAGGAGGTCGACGCAGTGCTCGCCGGGGCCGGGGCCGCGGGAGCGACCATCGCCCGCTCCGGAGCCAAGACGTTTTGGGGCGGCTATTCGGGAGTGTTCATCGACCTCGACGGCCACCCCTGGGAGGTGGCCCACAACCCGGGCTGGACCGTGCACGACGACGGCCGGACGACGCTCGAGTAAAGCCGGGGGGCGTCCACGCTCAGGAGATTTGGTCCCGCTGAGGCAAGCGGACCCCTCTCGGTGCGCGGCCGACGGCTCGGCGTATGAGACTCCCATGCCTGCCGCCGGAAGACCTCCCCGCCCTATCGATGGCTCGGTACCAGCGAGGAGATCGTGCCGACCTACAGAATCCCGGCGCTGGTGCGCGCACCAGGAGATCACGTGGAGGTGGCGGGACGTTGTGAACCGCATCGCCCTCTTCAAAGCGCTGGAATGAGTGCGCTCCCTCGTGATTTAGGAGCGTTCTCGCATTAGGGAGATGGGTGGTGGAGCTGATTGATCGGTGCGCGAACCGCGAGCTCGGAAAGAGGCCGTCGATCTCACCGGCATGAGGACCGGATTCGAGCGTCCAACTGATTTAGGGTTACGACGTGGCAAGGCTCTTTCGATGGCTTCGGGAGCGGCGCACGGGCCGTCACGCCCACGCCTATGCCGCTCTCAGCGAGATGCGCGAACGAACAGCTCGATTGCCTGGCGTCGAAGTCGTGTTCGTGCAACACGTCTATCAATATGCTCGACGCGGAACGAAGGCGATTGTCCGTTTAGACCGCAGGGGAGAGCAACGCGACGCATGGTTCTGGTGGAGCCGGGTCCGTCCCGGTCAGATGGCGGCCGTGCAGGTGTCGACAGGGTGGGGGCCACATAGCGAACGCGACGGCGTCCTATATGTGGGAGGCGAGCAAACGGGTTCCGGAATTCACCAGCTGATGTCGTCACGAGATGTGAATCGTGCCCGGCGCCACTACGAGCACACCAATCGATTCGAACGGCCGATCGCCGGATAGCCTGTTAGGGGAGTGGATTCATTGGTTGCGCGTCTCATTTGTTCGCCTGTGACGAAGTCAACGGCCAAGGACCACATCGATTCCACCCAGGATGAGCTCAAGCTGTGTCCTCGGGACTCGTCCAACGTGCTCCGAGAGCACAGATCGGTCAATGGCCACGATTTGCGAGACGTTCGCCACCGAATCCTTGGGCAGCCCGGTGCGCCGTGCCTTCAGAAGCACGTTGCCGGGAGCCGAGGCCCAGCGGAGATTGCTCGTCAGAGGCACCACTACTACCGTCGCCAAGCGGCTCGCGTTAAGGGCATCGCCCTGAACGATTACGACTGGTCGTGTGAAGCCAGGACCGGAGCCCACAGGATCAGGCAGCGAGCCCCAAAAGACGTCTCCCTGGGCGACTACCACTCGCTACGTTCGAAAGTTCGGCGGCCGGCTTCAGCCAGCCACGGATCGGGGTTTGGATCGATGTCGGCGAGGGCCGCATCCATGGCCTGGGTGAGCGCGCCGGGATCACGCCGGAGCAGATACTCGGACAACGCCTCCTGGTACAGCTGGCTCCGAGACTTGCCCGTCTTGCGAGCCATTTCCTCGGCTCTGCTAAAGAGCTCATCAGGAATCGAAACGGCTGTTTTCATACCGGGAGTATAACCCAGCGCCGTGGCGAGCCGGCTCGAAAACACCGTTGTGATTAGTGGAGGTGGCGGGACGATGTGTGAACCGCATCGGGCTCCTAAGGGCGCTGCATCAAGGCGTTTCCTCATGATCCAAAGCGGTCATGGCCAGGCCAGTCGCATCTGCTAGGCGAACAGCAACTCGAGGTCCTCGCGGCGCATATGCCGAATGAGACTGTTGTCCGCGGTGATGATCGCGTCCGCCAGCGCGCGTTTCGAATCCTGTAGTTGGAGGACCTTCTCCTCCACGGTATCGCGGGCGATGACCCGATACGCGAACACGGGATTCGTTTGCCCGATCCGGTGCGTGCGGTCGATCGCCTGGGCTTCGACCGCCGGGTTCCACCACGGGTCGAGCAGAAAAACGTACTCAGCCGCGGTGAGGTTCAGCCCCAACCCCCCCGCCTTCAGACTGATGAGGAAGACCCGGCACTCCGGATCCGACTGGAAGCGCTCGACTTTGGCCTGGCGATCCCGTGTCCGCCCGTCCAGGTATTCGTAGACGACTCCTTCGCGATCCAGCCGCTGTCGGACGATGGCGAGAAGCTTGGTGAACTGAGAGAACACGAGCGCCTTGTGGCCTTCGTCGGCGACCTCAACGAGCTGTGGGATCAGGAGGTCCAGCTTGGCGCTCGATTCCGACGCCTTCGACGTGTCGATGAGCCCTGGATGACAGGCGGCCTGGCGCAAACGCAGGAGCGCCTCGAGGACCAACATCTTGGACCTCTCGAGGCCGTCCCGGTCCACCTTGTTCCACAGATCGCGGCGGAAACGGTTCTTGAGCTGCTCGTAATACCTGCGTTGCATTCCCCCCAGCTCGCAATACATGGTCTGTTCGGTCTTGGGCGGCAGGTCCTTGGCAACCTGTTCCTTCGTGCGTCGCAGTATGAAGGGTCGAAGCGCCTGGGCCAGCACGTCCCTCGTCCCGTCATCGGCGCTCTGGTGCCTGTTCACACCAACTTTGAATGCCGACGCAGTTCCGAGGATGCCCGGGTTCAGGAACTCGAACAGGCTCCATAGCTCGCCGAGATGGTTCTCGATCGGAGTCCCGCTTAGCGCCAGTCGGTGTTCGGCTCGAATCAACCTGGCCGCCTTTGCTGCAGCCGTACTCGGATTCTTGATCGCTTGGGCCTCATCCAAGATGCAGTAATCGAACTTCACCTCCTGGAGATGCGCCGCATCACGCCTGAGTGTTCCATACGTGGTCAGGATGACGTCGAAGTCATCGAAATGCTCACCCGGCGCACGACGCGTCCCTATGTGATTCAGGATCTTGAGCTTCGGCGTGAAGCGCTGAGCCTCCTGGAACCAGTTGAACATGAGCGACTTGGGGACCACGACAAGTGAAGGCGGCTTCCTGCTCTTTCCTCGGTTGCGCGCCCGCCGACGCGCTTCAAGCAGGGCCAGCACCTGGACGGTCTTCCCCAGGCCCATGTCGTCGGCGAGACACCCACCGAAGCCGAACTGCTGCAGGAACCTCATCCACCCCAGCCCCTCGCGCTGGTAACCGCGCAGCTCGCCCACGAAGGTGGCTGGTTCCTTCGCCTCTTCGACCCCTTCGAATGAACGAAGCCGGTCACGTGCGCGGGTGAAGGCAGTGTCGACGGTCACCTCCGGCTGCGATGCGAGAAGGGCGTCCAAGAGCCCGATCTGAGTGCGCTTGAAGCGCACGGCGTCACCGTCGATCTCTCCGGTGGCGGCGAGAGCCCTGTACCTGTTGAGCCACTCCTCGGGCAGCAGGCCCACGGTTCCGTCGCCGAGTGGAACGAAATCCTCGCCCCGCCGCAGCGCGGCCAGCAGCTCCGGCAGCGCGGCGGTCTCGTCTCCGAACTCGACGCCGCCGGTCAGCTCGAACCAGTCGATACCGGAACGGACGCTCATGCGTGTCGTTCCGGCGGACCGGTGCACCCTTCCTTCCGCTTCGACGTGCCACCCGAGGTCGGTCAGCGCCCGCACGGCCTGAGGAAGACGGCTGGGGGCCAGTTCATACTCACCCGGCCGCTTGGAGCGGAACCCCATCGCCTCGAGCGTTTCCGCTGCGTCGGCCTCCGCGTCGTGATCGCGCAGCAAGAACCTTTTCTGGGGCGCGCGGTAGATGCCGCCCGTCCCGTCCTCGGCGGCGATGATCTCGCCTCCGTAGACGAAGGAAAGCGATCCTGTGAGCCGCGGGTTGGCGCGCCCGTGCACCGATCGCCCCGATCTGATCCGAAGATGAGGGTGGGGAGCGATCCGGATCTCCTCGTAGCGAAGGGCGGGCGGAAGATCCAGCCTTGGCAGATTGGGGAGGCTGAGGAGCTTCGACAGGAACTCATCTGCTTGAGCGATGGGGATCACGAGCGGTCCATGATTGCGGATCGAGGAGATCCAACCGAAAGCTCCGAGGTCATCGAGCCCTTCTACGACTCCGTCGTCGCCGAATACGAAGCCACCTGCCAGAAGCATCTGCGGCCGGTCCAATGGCACTCGTTCGTCGCCGCGGGACAGACGCCCGTGCACCACGATGACGCCGGCGGCAGAGTCATCCTTAACCTCGAGACATAGCTCCCACGCCGGCCCCTCCTTCCAACTCAGCGCGAGCAGCTCATCGCCCGTTGGACCACTCATCGTGCAGGCCCGGCCTGTCTGGCAGATGAGCGGAACGAGGACGTCTGTAACCGATGCCGGGACGGAGATGGACCCGCCGGAGGAATAGCGGCCGGGTCGATAGCCTCCGTGATGTGGCTCGCCCACCCACGGCTGCGATCCCAGTAGCAGGGAGAAGATGTGACGGTCGCTCGATTGGTCGAGCTGTGGGATGAGTTGAGCCTTGATCTGCTGCGGTTTGGGCTTGCCCCAGGACCCGTCACGCTTCAGGTCGCGGCGGACTACCTCGAGGATGAGATGGCCGCGGGCTCTCGTCTGTGCTGGATCGAAGAGATAGAGAATCTCGCGTCCGGCGGGCCATCGCCGCGCCTCGTCGTCATCGCGCCCGCGAGATATCGCGCCCAATCGTTGGTCCCAACGGGGAGGCGAACCCCGGCGGGCAGGAACCGGGGGCCGGAACGCGGCCTCGTCCGAGCCGTCGTCGTCGAAGTCGTCGAGGGCCTCCCTCCACCCACCCATCGGTGATTCTGCCGTGTCCCAATGATCGGTGAGGTAGCCCCTGTCCTGTGCGCAGAGCAACGTGGCCCAGACGTGCTTGCAGACCCCGGCGTCGTCGAAGTAGGGACACGAGCAAGAGACGGCAAGGCCATCGCCCGTGAGAGCAAGGTCAACCGTGTACAGATATTGCCCGGACACCAACGCATGGACCTCGGACGAGTCGCCCTCGACCAGATCTACGGCGCCAGAGCGGTAGTAATCCCGGCCGCGGGATCTGATCGTGGCCGGAAAGGAGTCGGTCAGGAGGTCGGCAAGCTGCATTGGGACGAGGCGAGAGAGGCCTTTCTATCTGCGGTCTGTTTCCTTGCCTACCGGGTCTGACGGGCGCGCTGGCTCCAATCTATGTCATGGCGACGAGGAAGCTGCGGATCCAAGAGAGCTGTTGGCTGGGCGGGTTCGTCTGCGCGAACGAAGTGAGCGTTGGCGGACCGCTTGCAAGTGATCACCGAGCAGGGCCTGAAGCCCGTCAGATGGGCCGCGAAGCTGTCTTCAAGGGGCCTCGAGTCTGTCGGTGATCCATTCCTTACTGCCCGACCAGCGGGAGGGCTAAGGCGGCTGCAAGTCGCAGAACCTGCTGATCGTCCGTCAGCAGCTGAACCCCCCGCTCCTCGGCGAGAGCGACATAAGCGGAGTCGTAAGCGGTCAATCCGCGGGCGGTCCAGGCCGCCACCGATCGCAGCTCCGGTTCGGCAACGTCAAAGCCCAGGTCATCGAGGGCGCCGGCAAGCTCGAGTAGCTGGGGTTCGCCCCAGGACCACCGCCTCCCGGCGATGTTTAGTACTTCCAGAAGCATCAGTGAGGGGACCACGACGAGCAACCCACCGGCTTCGTACTGTTCCCGAACGGCTCTGGCTTGTGGGAAGCCCTCCTCACCTTCGTCTGCGAACCACTTCAGGACGACCGAAGCATCGAGGACGAGCTCATTCAATGCGAGTCGCGCTCTTGCCGGACGGCTCTGGTGACGTCGGTCTCGTGTTTGTTGGTGGCGAACAGCTCATCGATCCTTCGGAGGGCGTGTCGTGTCGCCGCCGCTCTACCGGGTCCGGATGAGGCCTCAACCTCTCGAGCTGCGAGGCGGGAGAGATAGGCGCTGCGAGTCAGGCCTAGAGCCCGCGCAGCCTTGTCGATCCGGGCCAGCAGCTTGTTGTCGACCGATACGAGAATCTTCGCCATTCTCGGAAGATATCTGGATATCCAACAGATGTCCAGATACCAACGGCCGTTGAATTACATCGTTGTCATTAGTGGAGCTGCCGGGAATCGAACCCGGGTCCCTCGACCCCGTGATAGGTCTTCTACGAGCGTAGTTTGCGGTCTGGTTTCGGATGCCGGCCGGCCCGCAAACGGCGGCGACC
>WHSV01000105.1 GCA_009379915.1 Actinomycetota bacterium
CGCCCGGACGCCTCTCGATGTCGGACGGTGGCCTGCTACCGGGGGCTTCGGCTCCTCCCCGGACGGGACTTGCACCCGCTGGCTCGTTACGACTTTCAGGACGCACCATGGGCCGAGACTAAACTGCAGCGTTCACAACCCGACAACCCAAAGGGCCCCGCACGCCGGCGGGGCCCCCGAGAAGCCAGTGTCCTTACTTCTTGCCGGAGACGTACGTCTTGAAGCTGGCACCAGGCTTGAAAGCCGGAACCTTGGTGGCCTTGATCTTGATGGGCTCACCCGTCTGAGGGTTACGAGCCGTGCGCGCACTCCGGGCGCGGCGCTCGAAGGTGCCGAAGCCGGGCAGCGTTACCTTCTCGCCCCTCTTGACGGTCTTCTGGACCTGGGTCACCAACTCGTCGAGAACATCGCCGACGAGGCGCTTGCTCTCACCGGTGTTCTTGGCGACGACGTCGACCAGGTCACCTTTGTTCATACAGATTCCTCCTCGTCCTTACGGGTTCAGGGTCGGCCCAACCCTAAGCGCGCCCCAGCGTGCCCCAGTGGCAATTCAGCCAGAAAACCCTTGATTCATAAGGGTTTCGGGCCCTCTGCGGTCTCTCCGATAATTACGGAGGAAGCTCTCCCGCTATCGCCGCCGCGTTGCCTTCAACCGCGACCGGGACTTCGGAGATGCCGACGAGCGCGAGAAAGAGAGTGTCGGAAGAGCCTCGCAGGACGACACTGACGTCCTCCTCAGCAACCTCGAGCGAAACTCGAGCGTCGATCTGTCGGAGCGCCAGATACCGCCGAGCAGTCCGCATGACGGCTTCGGACGAAAGCTCCAGCGCCTTGCCGCCGCTTCCGTAGTAAGCGCCTCTGTCGATCTCCCCTGCTCCGGCGAGACCCGCGGAATCGGCGGCGTTCTGGAGCGTTCGGCGCAGCAAGAAGGCCTTGGTCCCGTCGACGGCCAGGCCGGCTATCACGAGACTGATGAGTGTGAGGCCAAGCGCCATGACGGTCACTTGCCCCCGCTCGGTCATCATCGGCTTGCGAAGGGGTCGACGCGGGCTATGTGTGTGGCCCGAACCCAAATCGAGGGCCCGGGCACTTCTCCCAGGAACGGGAAACGTACGACACCGACCGGGTATGCAACGTGAACCTCGATCCGCGCACCTCGTTCCAGTCCATCGGGCGCCGACCACCGGACATTCGAGTCGTCGGCACTGAGGCCATGGTTCGCCAACGCCAGGCCGACGGCACGATCGACCGAACCGTCCGCAGTCGTCCAGTCTCCGGATCTGGCCGCATCAAAGCCCGCCTCGCGCGCGGCTGATGTGGCCGCGAGCGCGGCGCGATGCACGTCGGCGAGGACCATGAGAGCCCAAACGATCGGAAGGATCAGCAGCATCCCGAGGAGGACGGACTCGATGAGGGCCTGGCCCCGTTCGTCCGAGGTCACTCGACCTCCCCTTGACGTAACGAGCTCGCCTGCGCCTCAACCGGAACGCTGATCGGCACGGGACCGATCGCAGCCAAGCGACCTTTCAAACGAACCGTGATGCGCGCGTCATCACCAACCGGCTCGGTGTGCACATCTATCTCGAGGTCATCGACCAACGATCCGGTCGCAGACCGCGTGGTTCGCAGCGCGATCGCCTCGGCCTCTAGCTCGCTTCTGCCCAGTTCGGTAGCGGCGCGCGCTCCTTCGTGGGCCGATGCGAGGACGACGTTGCGACCGTACAGAGTCAGAGCGAGCTGGGCGACTCCCAACGAGAGCATCATCAGAAAGACGATTGCGAAGATCGATTCCACCAGGGCGGAGCCGCGCTCCTGTATTCTCAACAGCCGATGCCGCCGCAAACTGTATCGAGAGCGTTCGAGAAGATGTCTACCAAGCGACCTTCGGCAATTCCCCAAATCGCAATCACCAAGCCGGCCGACATCAAGACGATTAAGACCCAGCCGGGAACGTCGCCGTTTTCATCGGCGTGCATCGAAAGAATCGCATCAAACATTCGCCACATCACAAGACCTCCCTCAGGGCACCAATAGATCCAGGGATACGAGACCGGGAAGCAAGGCAAAAACAACGACCACGGGCATGATCAGAAACACCACAGGAACGAGCATCAGCACCTCTCGTCGTCCACCCATCTCGAGCAGCATTCGTCGTCGCGCCTCGCGGCCGTCTTCGGCCTGAGCACGCAGGACATCGGCGAGAGGAGCGCCTCGCTCGATGCCGGTGATCAGTGCGTCGACCAGTCGGGCAACTCCGACGAGTGGAATCCTTCGGCGCAAGTCGTCAAGAGCATCCACGGTGGAAGCACCCGCATGGATGTCTGCAACAACCTTCTCGAACTCGCTTCCTATCCCGGTTTTCAGCACTCTTGCGACGCGCGCAAAGCCCGCCGGCGCCGATTCGCCCGCCATGATCGACAACGTCAGGAGGTCGATCGCAGTTGGCAGCTCCTCCTGGAGCTGAGAGCGTCTTGCTTCGACCTGTCGAGCCAACCACCAGTCGCGTGCTAGGAAGCCTCCGGTGAACGCCACCACGGACAGTGCGGGTAGGGCTCGGAAATCGACCGCCATTCCCGCAGCCATTGCGCTCGCCGCCAATGCCCAAGATGCGATGGTGGCAGTTATGGCCCAAACCAGTTGCTCGAGCCGAAACCCACCAGCGTCGATGTCGAGCCCGGCCGCATGGATTCGCCGTACCAGGGTCCGATCTGTCGATACTCCAAGTCTCCGAAATACGGCCTCGGCTCGCGCCTCCAACCCACTTCTGCTACTCGGCTGTCGCGCTAGCAGGGAGCTCGGTCGACCCCTCAATCCGCTGAGGTAGGGGCTCACGCGCGTCCCCATGCGTCTTCTTCGAAGAGGAGGCACGCCGGTGAAGGTAAGCGCGAGCCCAACCGCGCCGATTAGAGCGATCAGGGTTGCGCTCACCTCAGCCTCCTCTCCTCGGGGAGCCGGGCCGCCCTCAGCATCAGCCGGTAGCCGACGAAAGTCGCAACAGCCCCAGCAGTGATGACTGTTGCGCCTGCGGCCGAGTTGTACGCCCTTGCTGCCTCGGGTCTTGTGGACATGAGCAAGAGGACGACCCAGGGCGAAGCGGCGGCAACGCGCGCTGCGGTGACGGTCCATGACCAACGCGCTTCTATCTCCTTTCGTACGCGGATGTCCTCACGCACGAAGTCGGCAAGCGTGCGCAGGACGCGCACCAGGTCGGTTCCTCCCACCTCGCTCGCCAGGGTGAGCGATGCGACGACTCTATCGGCCACCGGATCGGACAACTCGCTGCGAAGACGTTCCAATCCCGCTATCAGGTTTCCGGTGGAGCGGTAGGTCCCCGCAAAGGCCACGAATCCTGGACGCAGTTCCTCGGGGCCCTTGTTCGCTTGGGCGTCACACGATTCCGCGAGCGAGACGCCCGCCCTCACTCCAGAAATCAGGCCGTGGATTGCATCCGGCCATGCTTCCCTGAAGCGGCGCTGCCGACGCTGGCGTTTAGACGAAACGTAGACATAGGGGAGCCACCCTGCTGCTGCACAGAAGATCCCAGCTATCAGTGCCGACGATGAGATTCCCGCGACGAACAAGCCCGACGTCAAGGCCACAACGACGCTCAGGCCGATGAGGCGGACGCCGTTCAACTGGCGCACGCCGGCCTCCAGCACGACTTGGTCCAGTCGTCGAATGGGCGAGATCCCCACGGCGCTTCTCTTACCGGTCAGCCCGTCATAGAGCAGCAAGAGACCGAGTGCTGCGCAGGCGGCGACTACGACGGTCATGCTCGCCCTCCCTGCAACAGCGCATGAAGGTCGATTCCGGCCTCTGAGAACCTCTCAACGCGCGGGGGTTGGTGGCCGGTCCACCGAAGAAGGTCGCCGGTACGCTCCCACAGCGACACGGTTTCGATACGTTCGCCTTCCAGGCGCCCCGTTACTCCCAGAATGTGCGCGGTGGACCTTCGCCCTTTGGCTTGATCAAGATGGACGATCAAGTCGATCGAGCTCGCCACTGTGGGAAGAACGAACGCGTGACTCACATTCTCACCGGCGAGAAGAGGAAGGGTTACAAGTTTCGTCAGTGCTTCCATCGCGCTGTTCGCGTGAATGGAGGTCATCCCCGGCAGACCTGAGTTCAAGGCGACCAAGAGGTCGAAGGCCTCCTGCTGGCGAACCTCTCCGACGAGGATTCGGTCGGGCCGCATGCGCAGCGCTTCAATTATCAGGCGACGCAGGTCTATCGCGCCACGACCCTCCAGGTTCAATTGGCGTGTCTGCATCGAAACCACATCAGGTAGCGGAACCTGGAGCTCGAAGACCTCCTCACAGGTGATCACTCGTTCGCGTGGTGATATGGCTGCCGCAAGGCAATTCAACATGGTCGTCTTCCCGGACTGCGTTCCTCCGGAGACCGCGATGTTCAATCCGCTTCTTACGGCTGCTTCGAGAAAACGAGCCGCATGATCTGGCAGCGATCGAAGGCGCACGAGCTCCTCCAGAGAATGGGCGCGCAGCACGAACTTCCGAATGTTCACAGCCCAGTGACGACGAGTGATGTCGGGTATCGCGACGTGCAGGCGCGAGCCGTCCACCAGGGTGGCATCCACAAAAGGTGACGAGAGATCGAGACGACGGCCGCTCGTTCGCAGCATTCGCTCGACGAGGTCCTTGACCTCGCTCTCGGTCAGGACGACATTGGTGAGGACGTGGCTGCCGTCGCGCGCGCAAAAGACCTTCCCGGGACCGTTGATCCAGATCTCTTCGATGCTGTCGTCGTCCAAAAGGCTCTGAAGGGGTCCAAGACCGGCCACACGGTCGAGGACCTGCTTCCGCAGAGCGAGCCGATCCTCGATGCGAGGAAGGCTGCTCGCCAACCTCCGCTCCTCGTAATCCTCAAGCACCTCGTCGACCAGGTCGGCGACGCCGTCTGCGCCTACTTGAGCGGGATCGACTCCGCGCCGGCGAACGAGCTCGCGCACCTCCTCCTCGACGATCCCCAGAGCGGGGGCCTTCACGAGCGTCCCGCCAGGCGTGCAAGCAAACCCCGGGGCCGAACCTTTCCACCGAGTCGCTCGGCCAGCAGGCGTGTCCGAGTGCAGATATCAGAGGACGGACGAACCTCCTGCAGAGCTTCCCCTTGCTCAACGGCCTTCCGGCAGTCGAGAGGAAGGTCAGGAAACACGACCGAAGAACGAAGTCCGGTGTGACGAGAGAGCAGTTCGTCTATCTCTCGACCCTCTCCTCCATGCACCCGGTTCAAGACAATCGAGATGCGATCGTCATCGACGAGCTCGCGTAAGGATTCGAACGACCAGATGAAGTTCTTGACTCCCACGACATCGGCCCGGCAAATGGCAATAACGCTGTCCGCTCGTTCCAAGGCGGCGAGCGCCAGCGTGTTTCGCCCGCCGGGCCCGCCGAGCGAACTCTGATCCTCGAGACAGAAACCAATGTCCAATACGACAAAGCGCGCTTCTGCCGCGAGAAGCTTGATGAGCTCGGCATAGCCGTAGTGCCCAACCTCCGGCCACAGGTCCGCGCGGGGAAGGCCTGGCACCAAGAGCAGCCCATGTCCACCGACCCTGCGGAGGTTGGCAACGAGATCCCTTCGGCCATCGTCCGAGGCCGCAGCTGCCGCCGCCCATAAGATAGTTGGTAACTCTTCGACGACTCCCAGCAACTGCAGCGCATCTCCCCCGTAGGGATCCGCATCGATCAACACCGTCGGGTCGGCCGTTCCCGCCAAAGCGTAGGCGAGCTCGATCGCGATCGTGGTGCGCCCTGGAGCGCCTTTCGGACCCCAAACGGCGATCACTCGACCCGAACGAGAACCCGTCGTCTCACTCGGAGCCGCGGGGGTGATGGGCCTCGCCGAGCGACACGCGTCGACGATCTGGCCCACCGATGAGCGCGCGTCCAACACGGACGCTCCTCGGTTCTCGAGAGCCCGGGTCTCCAAAGAGTTGTCCGCCACTCCGACCACGCGGAGGCCGGCCCGAGCTGCCTCGGCCGCAGCTGCGTCATCGAACCAACTGGGTGCCCCAACCGCGATGATTGCGTCGATCGCTCCGGACCTCATGGCCGCGAGAAGCTCCACCCGGTCAACGCATCGGAGATAGAGATCCAGAGAAGGTTCGGTTGCAAGCCGCGGAGCGAGATCGGCTTCACGCTCGGGATCGCCCGCGAGCGTCACCACCCGCAATACCTCCATCAGAAGTCGTCTCTTGTCACTGACCAACGCTCGCGGAGATCTTGCTCGCCGCCCACCTTGACCACGTCTAGCTCCGCGTTGTGACTTGCGAAGGAGAGCAACCCAACGAGCTCGTCCGGGACGTTAATCCTGACTCCTGCGACATCCGATCCCCCGACGAAGCCCTCCGAGGTCACGACCTCCACAACCTCGGCGCCGCGCACGACAGGTACCGTTCTCGATCGAACATCCCCTGGGTCAAAGGTGGCAATGATATCGATCCGATCCCCCGGGCCGAGTGTCGTTGAGCCTTGACCAAGCGCCTCCGAGGACAGAGTCACGATCCCGCCGCCGTTCTCGTCGTCACCCGTCACGACCGAACTGGCCACCATCTCGCCCTCCAGGACCGGTCTAGAGAGGGAACGGCCCTCGATCGTCGTGTCGACCCGCACATAGTTGCCGACGAGCTCGGGCGGCAGGCGTACGTCCTCGGCCCGCACGTCGCCACCGCCTACGACGGTATCGGCCGGGAGATCCCGGGCGGCCACCCACACCTGAACCGTGTCCTGCGCGCCTGCGATCATTCGTTGACCCGCTACCAGCGCCACACAGAACAACACGAGGCCGAGTGCCGTGCGAACGTTGGCCCAGGAGGGCTTTTGAACCCTCACCGCTTGAAGTGAGGCCATCTCTGCTCCCTCGTTAGCCGGTCAAACAGCAGTAAATGAAACCAAACTAATGAAATGAACACTCAGCGTTGCTAAAGTAGGCCTATGTCTGATTCTCACGAGGTTCCGGAGGACGGGCAGACGCCCGGGATCGAACCACGCTTCCTTACGCTCGAGGATGTGGCCGGGTACTTGAATGTCAGCGTTCCTCAGGTCTACTCGCTGGTCCGCTCGAGGGAATTGCCCGCCGTGAAGATCGGCGGAAGAGGCGTTTGGCGCGTGGACCGCGAGCAACTCGACGCCTATATCAAGAGACTTCACGAAGAGACGGATGAGTGGGCTAGGGATCACCCGTTAAACCCCCGCGGATAACTCGTATAGCTTGGAACGCCGCGTAGGGAGCGAGCACCCGGCCGTGGTCCGTCGCCACCGACAGGAAGTCTCGGGCGGCGCGCTCCAACTTACCGAGTGCCGACCCAAAACTGCAGGTCACCTCTACGATTGCGCCAGTGCGAGCCAGTTCGCGGCAGGCCTCGAGCTGGGACATTTGCCAGCGGGCCGGGGCTCTGCCTCGATCTTCCAGCTTGAAGGCTGATTGGGCTAGGGGTATGAGCTGGGGGGCCGAGCCCTCAATCCACAGAAAGTCCTCCCCCACCGCGGAGACGGAAAGACGCCCTCCTCCCGGCGTCATGACGGTGACGGCCCCGGCACGGGTCAACGCGTCCGCCATAAGCGAGTCCTGGGCCAAGCTGAACGCGAAGTCGTTAGCCGCCTCTTCGTCGGCCCGTCGTTCGGCCGCCTCGAGCTGGGCTCCGAGGCCGAGCAGCAGCTTGTCTAGCCCTCGCTCCGTCACATCGGTCACCGTTCCCTTGGTGCAGTTTCCAGATCGTGTCACATCGAAGAAACCCGGTCAAAAGATACAAAATCCTTGACAACTAATACCACGTTATCTTAGGTATATACAAGCAAACAAAGGTAAGTGGAGGCCTTCGGAAGAAAGAAGGGAGCGAACAATGGAGTGGCGCTCTGCGGGCTGGTCGGCGGGGTGGGCCTGGCTCGAGCCCGTCCTCGTGGGAGCGACGATCATCGCTCTCTTCTCGGCTCTAGCAAGGGTGCGCGTCCGGATTCGTCGTCGTCCGCGCCGCTCACCGGCCCCCGCCTTCCTGCGGCGCATCATCACCCTGATTGGTGTAGGCCTCGCCCTCTACGCCTCTCCCTCTTCTGCCTCGGGGCGTACTTCGGCTCACCCCGGCCGAAGCGGCCGCCCCATCCCTGAGGCGCCCTGGTCGGGAACGAGTGGGTTTTTTCCCCCTCCTCATCCACTCGTTCCCTCCGGGAGCAAGATGGCCGAGTCCCCGACGATGCACCCTGCGATTCACAAGCGCGGGCCGGCAGGGGTCGAGGCACCACTCTTCGAAAGAGCAGAGCGGCGGAGGAGCAGGGAGCGCGAAGAGTCTCGGCGCCTCCACCCCGCCGGTAATCCCCAATCCATCGAGCTGGAGCGCGCATCCTCCGTGACGGTGCATCGGGGAGACTGCCTATGGACGATCGCTACCGAGGTGTTGGACTCCGACGACGCCCAGCGTATCGACGGCTACTGGCGAGCGATCTTTCGCCTGAATCGCTCCGTGATCGGGAATGACCCCGACCACCTGCTTCCCGGACAGGTCCTGAGACTCCCGAGAGAAGCTACCGGATGAGCATTGATCTCCGCAGGGACTCGTCGCATCGCGAGGTCTCGGGAGCGCGGCCCAAGGTTGAACGAAACGGCGGCCCTGCGGATCTACTCAAGTCACGCATCGGGCGGCTGGTCTGTCTTGGGGGTGCCGTCTTCCTGATCGGCCTGGGGGCTTCGGCGATGCTCGTTGACGGCGAGACGGCGGCCTCTGGATCCAAGGACGAGGCCGTCGCGACTCCAGGCACCGATCCCTCCGCGCCGGCCGCCACCGATCTCGCGAGCTACGCCTTCCTCTTACCAGAGCTGGAAGGCCTTCCACCGAACACCCCGCCTGGAACCGAAATCGAGATCTGGGCAACCTGGGAACCGCCTGTAACCAAGAAGCTCAAGGTGCATCAACTGGTTCCAAGAGCGACGGTCGCCGAGATCATCCCGAGCATTGAACCCGGGCCGCCAACGGTCATGCTCGAGCTCGAGCGAAGGTTCATCCCCGACCTCATGTACGGGGACAGGTTTGGAGCTCTTTCGATCGTCCTCGCATCAGAGTTCGATTAGCGGCCCCATCCCCCGCCACCCGGAGTAACAATCGAGATCACGTCTTCCTCACTCAGCT
>WHSV01000106.1 GCA_009379915.1 Actinomycetota bacterium
CTCCTTGTCGGTGGTCACGAACTCGTACTCGCGTACCGTGTGGCCACTCGAGTCCCTCGAAACCGCCCCCGGATCGAAGTCGGTGAGGATCTCGTGCGGATCGAAGCCGTTCCGCTCGTTGTCCACTTCGCCCACGGTGCCACCGAGGTGACCGTTGCTAGCGCCCTGATCCCCCTCACTTCCCTGGGCCTGTTCGTGGGTCAGCGTCCCGGAGCCGTGGAGAGCCTCCTTGCCTCCGAGCAGAGCCGCTCCTCCGAGCGCCGAGGTCGCTCCGAGACGTCGCAGAAACCGGCGCCGGTCGACCCGGCCAGAGGTTACGAGCCTGGGAAGGTTTCTTTCTATCGGACCCATATCGCCTCCGCGATCTCCTTTGACAACGCCGTGGGCGCGATCTCGTTGTCGTTGACGCGCACGAACAGCGGACCGCCGATCGGTCCGCGACTGACGACGGTGACCTTCACTCCCGGCAGGATGCCCAGCTCTGCCAGGTAACGAAGGGCCTCGGGATGCGAATCGGGCACCTGCTCCACCAACGCGGCATCTCCGTCGCGAACGTCCCAGAGCGATTGCGTGGACGACCTCGGCAGGTCCCCGTTCTTGCTCGGGATCGGGTGACCGTGGGGATCGACTCGAGGATGACCGAGCGCAACCGAGATGCGCTCTTCGAGCGCTTCCGACAGATCGTTTTCGAGGAGCTCGGCCTCAGCATGTGCCTCGTCCCAAGGGACCCCGAGCGCCTGGACCAGGTAGGTCTCGAGGCAGTCGGTGGTGTCGTACGAGTTCGAGCGCGATCTCCCGGCCCTTCTCGGTTAGCGAGGCTCCCTGATAGCGCTCATACGTCACCAAGTCGCGTGCGGTGAGTTTCTTGAGCATGTTCGTGGCAGAGGGAGCGGAGATCCGCAGCCGCTCCGGGATCGCACTCGTGGCCACCCGCTGGGCGGTCCCCAACCGTCCTCCGCGACCCGCAAGCAACTCTTCCTCCAGCGAGTAAAGAGCTTTGAGGTAGGCCATGACCGCTCGAGACGCACGCATACTCACGATCAAAACTTAGGCCCGATGATCTGAGCAGTCAAGTCCACCTAATCCGATCTTTAGTGGTGGCTAACTCCCTCACCGCACCAGTTGGGAGGAAGATCCCCGACCGCCCAGCGTCCGTTGTTCGGCCCCAGGAAGGGGAGGAGCATCAGTCAGCGCCCCGATCCGGTCAGCTCCAGCGATCGCAGGATCTCGTAGCGGGCGCCCTTGGGATGAAGGTGACTTCGATAGAGATGGAGCCGGTCCACCTCGAATGAAGGCTCGGCCACCCCTGGTACTTCGGACGGTACCCCCGCGACGGGTGCCGGCGGTCTGAACCGAGCCAGGGTCAGATGCGGAGTGAACGCCCTGGTCTCGGGCTCGAAGCCCAACGACCCCAGGGAGGCATCGAGATCCGACGCCAGCGCGGCGAGAAGTCCCGCGGGGTCCTCGAGTCCGGCCCACAGAACCCGTGCTCTTCGCTCCGAGGGAAAGGCTCCCAGCCCGGTGAGGGTGATGGTCGCCGGCTCGTGCGACGAGGCCACCGTGGCAAGCGAGTTCACGATGGGCTCGACCGTCCCGGCCTCGACCCATCCCAGGAACTTGAGCGTGACGTGCTGGTTGGCGGGCACCGTCCAGCGCGCCGAGGCGAGCTCTGGTCTCGAACGAAGCGGCGCTATGGACTCGTCGAGGGCCTCGAGCAGATCGGGCGGAGGGTCGGCCGCGACGAACAGCCTGAGCCGCTCGGAGCTCACGGCTTGGACGAGTCGACGATCATGCGGCGAGCGAGATCCAGAGCCGAGTTCAGGGCGATGACCCGCATGTTCGACCGGTTCCCGTAACCCTGCACGCGGCGCGCCTCGGTTTGTCCGCGCAGGTGTGCTCCCACGAAGATCGTGCCGGGCGCATGGCCCTCTTGCTCGGCGGGGCCGGCCACGCCGGTGGTGGCCACGCCCACGTCCGCCCCGAACCTCCTGGCCGCGGCCTCCGCCAGCGCTGCGGCGCACTCGGCGCTCACCGCTCCGTGCTCATCGAGGATGGCGGGGTCGACGCCCGCGACGGCGCGCTTGGCCTCGGTCGAGTAGCAGACAAGCGAACCATGGAAGAAGTCACTGGCACCCTCGGCTTCGGTGAGATTGGCGCCGAGGAGTCCCCCCGTCAGCGACTCCGCCGCGGCGACCTTCAGATTGTGGCCCCGGGCAAGGGACGAGAAGACGCCGACCACGGAGTCCTCCCCCGGCTCGAGAGCGGCATCGCCGAGGCGGTCTCTTATGGCCGCCTCCACCGGTTGAATGAGCGCCTCGGCCCGCGCCTCGTCGGGGGCCTTCGCAGTCAGTCGCACCCGGGCGACGCCTCCTCCGGCGAGAAAAGCGATCGTGGGATTCGTCTGGGCATCGACGATATCTGCGATGGCATGGGCGACGGCGGACTCACCGACCCCGACGGTCAACACATGGCGGCTGACGGTGACGGCGTCCCCCGAGCGCTCGCGCAACACCGGCAGCACGGTCTTGGCGAGCATCGCATCCATCTCCCACGGAACCCCGGGAAGACAGAAGATCACGGCGTCGTCGTGCTCGACGTAGAACCCCGGGGCGGTCCCCTCAGCCTCGATCGGGGTCGCGCCCTCGGGTAGGTCCGCCTGCTTCAGGTTCGACTCGGCCATGGCGCGCCCTCGGGACTCGAAGAAGCCGCGGATTCGAGCGGCAAGGAGATCGTCCCTGATGAGTGAGCGCCCCGTCGCCGCGGCGACACCCTCGGCGGTGATGTCGTCCGATGTGGGGCCGAGCCCACCGGTGATGATGACGGCCTCGGACCTGCCCGTGGCCGTCCTGACCGCCTCCTCGATGCGACCGAGATTGTCCCCCACCGCCGTATGCCACAGTACGTCGACGCCTATTGTCGCCAGGGCCGTCGAAATGTGCTTCGCATTGGTATTGGCGATCTGGCCGAGCAGCAGCTCGGTACCGACGCCGATGACCTCAGCCCTCAAACACGGTCCTCTTCCATCGCATGAGGGTACTCGCCGCAGGAACGAACCGGGCTCTAGGATGTCCAGCCATGCTGCGACCAGCGACCAGAGTGGACGTCCGCAAAGTGATGGAGCAGGAGCGGGCGGAATTCGCCCGGCTGCTCCGCTCGCTGACCGAGGAGGACCGGGACAAGGCCACCGTATGCGAGGGGTGGACCGTCGGCGACCTCGCCGTCCACCTGCTCGGCGACGACCTCTCCTTTCTCTCGCGCAATCGTGACGCGCGGAGAAACGAGGATCTCGACTCGCCCGGCGGGCCCGGCTCGGCGGGACCGCAGGAAGAGGATTGGGATCGGTTCGTGGACCAGCTCGACGCCCACAACGACCGCTGGGTGCGGGCCGGAGGGTTCCTGAGCACCCGGCTCGTTGCCGAGCTTCTGGAGTTCACCGGCCGGACGGTCGCCGAGTTCCTCGAGAGCGTCGACTCGTCCGCTCCGGGCGAAGTGGTTTCGTGGGCCGGGCCGGATCCCGCGCCGTGGTGGCTCGTCGGGGCGCGTGAGTTCACCGAACGATGGGTGCATCACCAGCAGATCCGCGACGCTCTCGGGCAGCCGGGGCTGAACGGGCCGAGCTTCGTCGCGCCGATCCTCGCCACCGCGATGCATGGAGTCCCGCGCGCCTACGAGGGGGTCGAAGCGCCGGAGGGCACCACGATCGCGATCGACGTCACCGGCCGAGCCGGGTTCAGCTGGGCGGTTCGTCGGGACTCGGACGGCTGGAAGCTCTACGAGGGACTCACCCGAGAGGCGACGTCGCGCCTGTCGGTCGACCAGGAGACGGCGTGGCGCTTCCTGATGGGAATGAAGGGCGCCGCCGAGACCAGACGCAAGGTCACCGTCGAGGGCGATGCCAGCCTCGCGAAGCCCTTCTTCGGTGCCGTGTCCGCGATCGTCCGGCGGACGTAAACCGTCAGGCCTCGTGCTTGCCGACGAGGTCGGCCCCAACTGAATCGGTGATGCGCACGTCGATGTACTCACCGACGTGGAGCGGGGCATCGGTCGCGACCGTGATCTCGCCGTCGATCTCGGGGGCCTCTCGCTTGGACCGCCCGATCCACGCAGATTCCTCGAGATCGAACCGCTCGACCAAGACCTCGAAGGTACTGCCGACGAGCGAGCGAGCCCTGCGCTCCATGGTCAGGTCGGCAAGGCCCTGCACGCGCGCGCTCCGCTCCCGGGCAACCTCGGCATCCACCTGCTCGGGCATGTCGTAGCTGCGCGTGCCCTCCTCTTGGCTGAAGGTGAATACCCCGACCCAGTCGAGCTCCGTGTCCGACACGAACGACTCGACCGCGCGCGCGTGGTCTTCGGTTTCGCCCGGGAACCCCATGATGAAGGTCGAGCGAATTCCCGCCAGTGGATCGCCGTTCCTGATGCGGGACACGATCGAGTCGAACCGCTCGCGGCCTCCCCACCTACCCATGCCCCTCAGGACCGGCTTGGCAACGTGCTGAAGTGAGAGGTCGAAGTAGCTGACGATCACCTCGGACCCGAGAATGGAATCGATCAGCTCGTCGGTGACGCCCTGCGGGTGGAGGTACATCAGCCGAATTCTCTTCAGACCATCGATTCTCTCGAGTCGGCGAAGCAGCGCGGCCATGTTGCCCTCACCCGAGTCCCGACCCCACATGACCGAGTCCTGACTCACGAGCGACAACTCGGTGACGCCGTCCTCGGCGAGCCGGCAAGCCTCTGTCCATATGGTATGTACGTCGCGCGACCGGAACTTGCCGCGCATGAGAGGAATCGCACAGAACGTGCAGCCGCGGTCGCAACCCTCGGCGATCTTCAGATAGGACCACGGAGCGCGGCCGAAGCGAACGCGGGGCGCGGCCGCGATCGTGGCGTCCCACCATGCGGGGTCGAAGCGCGTGCCGGGTTCCCCGTGGATGCGCTCTTCGAGCGTCCCCGCCGCAACGTCCTCGACGATGTCCGAGATGCGCGGGTAGGCCGCGAAATCCACGAAGGCATCGACCTCGGGGAGGGATTGGTTCAGCTCGCCCGCCGACCGCGCCACCAGGCAACCCGTGAGAATGAGGCCCTTGAGCCCGGCGGTCTCCTTGAGCTCCGCCAGCTCGAGCGTCTCGGTGATCGTCTCCCGCCGGGCGGGGTCGATGAATCCGCAGGTGTTGACCAGGACGACCTCTGCATCCTCGACCGACTGGGTCACCTGGTGGCCCTGAGCTGCGAGAAGCCCGCCCAGGCCCTCGGAGTCGACCTCGTTTTTCGGGCAGCCCAGGGTGACGATTGAGAACTTGGCCATATCGGGTCGGCTCCCTAGAAGAGATCTTGGACGTCTTCGGGGAGAGACACGACCACCGCATCGGGTCCACCCGGAGCACCTAGGTTGCGTCCGTTGACGATCAGGTCGACGCCCTCCGCGAAACCGAGCACGATCTCCATGTTGTCTTCCGCGGTGAACGTCTCGGACCGATCGCCGACCTCGAGCGTGATGCCACCGGGAGTGACGATTTCTCCATCCGACGTGACCTCGATCCAGCAACGCGCTCGCTTCGCGACGAGTCGTACCTGGAGCCCATCCTCGAGCGCAAGTGTCGTTTCCTCATCCTCGGGCTCCCTCGGTTCGGAAGGAGGCGTGGTCGGCTCCTCTTCGGTGGGTTCGTCGTCGGGTGTCTGCGAGGGCGCGGCCGGCTGCTCGTCGTCCGCGGTTTCCTGGCTTGCCGGACTCGGGTCCTGCGGCTCGCTGATGACGCCGACGACCGCGAGCGCAACCAGAGCGAACGCGGCCAGCAACGCCGCGACCGTCCAGCTGTTCAGCGGACGACGCTGGCGCGGGACGCGGTGCGCGCGGTCGTTCAGCGCCGTGATCGTGGAGGTGTCGGCCTTGCCCCGCCCGTACTTTCGGTCGAACTCGGTAATGAGGGGTTCTTCGTTGACTCTCAGAAAGCGGGCGTAGGTGCGAAGGAATCCGCGCACGTATGCGGGCGCGAGAAAGTCGAATTCGTCGGACTCCATCCTCATGAGGTAGTCCGGACGAATTCGAGTTTGTTCGGCTGCCCTGTCGATGCTCACGCGGCGGCGACGTCGAGCGTCCCGCAGGTACGCGCCCATAGAGTTCTCGGACACGAATCTCCATTTCCTGCACTAGATGAGTCGTGGCACGGTCACCACATCGCCACGAGATGACACCCATTATAGGTGGCGACCGACTACAGACTCTCAGAGAAACTGCCCCCGCGGAATCACACGCGTGGACTTAGAGCCGGGGAGCCACCTCGTCGGCCCAGAGTGCATGAAACCCGCCGGGCCTGGTACACGCGTTGTTTCGGACCGTCGATCTAGGGGGTGTAGCCGAGCTGCGTCATCGCTGAGTCTCCTTGGTTGCGTCGCGTTTCATACTGCTCGACCCCGAGCAACGCGACCTCACCGGCGTCTCTGACTACGCCTCTTCCGCCTCCTGGGCGTCGTCGAGCTCCCCGGCAGTCATGAGGACGTCCCGAGGCTTCGACCCCTGAGAGGGCCCCACGACCCCCCGTTGTTCGAGAAGGTCCATCAGGCGTCCGGCCCGGGCGAAGCCGACCTTGAGCTTGCGCTGCAGCATCGAGGTCGAGCCCAGACCGCTCCGGACGACGAGCTCCATGGCCTCTGCGAGCAGCTCGTCGTCGTCACCGCTGCCTCCCCCGAGGCCTCCTGAGGACGAGCCGAGCGCGATGTCCTGCTCCGTCACGCCATCGACGTAGGTGGGCTGACTCTGGCGCCGAGTGTGTCCGACGACGGCGGCAACCTCCTTCTCGTTGACCCACGCCCCCTGGATCCGCCGCGGCTTCGAAGAGTTCGCGTGCAGGAAGAGCATGTCACCGTGGCCCACGAGTTTGTCCGCACCGCCCTGGTCGAGAACGACGCGCGAGTCCTGCTGACTCGCGACGCTGAACGCTAGTCGGGACGGAATGTTGGCTTTGATTAGGCCGGTGACGACGTCGACAGAGGGTCGCTGTGTTGCGAGGACGAGGTGGATACCGACGGCGCGCGCCATCTGAGCGATACGGCAGATCGCGCTTTCGACGTCGCGCGGCGCGACCATCATGAGGTCCGACAATTCGTCGACGATCACGAGGATATAAGGAAGCGGTTCGGGATCGGGTTCGAGCTCGTCGCGCTTGACCACCGCACGACGCGCAACGGCATCGTTGTAGAACTCGAGGTTCCGCATGCCGTTGGACGCCAACGTCTCGTAGCGCATCTCCATTTCCTTCACGACCCAGTTGAGCGCAGCCGCGGCTTTCTTGGGGACGGTTACCACCGGGCTGAGCAGGTGCGGAACGCCGGCGAAGTTGGTGAGCTCGACGCGTTTCGGGTCGATCAGGAGCATGCGCACCTGATCGGGCCGGGCGCGTGTTAGCACCGACGTGATGATCGAGTTGATGCACGACGACTTACCCGAGTTGGTGGCGCCGGCGATCAGAACGTGGGGCATCTCCGTGAGATTCGTCATTACGGCTTCGCCGGAGATGTCCACGCCAAGCGAGACGGCCATCGGGTGCAGGTCGGCGAGAGCCTCCTCGGAGCTCAGGACGTCGCCGAGCGTCACGAGCCGGCGGCTCCTGTTCGGGACCTCGATGCCGATCGCGCTTCGTCCCGGGATGGGCGCCAGGAAGCGAAGCTCGCCCGACGCAAGCGCGTACTTGATCTCGTTCGACAGCGAAAGGACGCGATTGACCTTCACTCCCGCCCCCAACTCGATCTCGAAGCGCGTCACCGTCGGGCCCGCGGTGTGACCGGTGACGGAGGCGTCGACGCTGAACTGCTCCATCGTCGCCTCCAGGGTTCGGCTCATCTCCTCGATCCCACGAGCGGAGACCTCGTGCTCGCCACCCTTCGAGAGCAGGTCCAGTGACGGCAGTTTGTAGTTGCTCGAGTCCCCGACGACGAGCGCCATCTGCGTCGGCCTGCCGGCCTTCAGGTTCGAGGCAGGGCGCTCGGCATCGTCGCGCCGGGCCTTCCTGCTCGGCCGGGCGGCGGGTTCGACCTCCTCGTCGTCCTCGTAGTAGACGTCCTCGTCCTCATCGTCGTAGTAGTCGTCTTCGTCACCGAGCTCATCGTCCTGGCCCGCCAGCAGTCCCTTGAGGAAGGCCGAGACGAGCGCGACCGCAAGGCCGGACCAACCGATCACGCGGCTGACCGGTGTCTTGGTGACGATCAGGAGGCTGGCGGCAAGCAGGAGGCCGAGAACCACCCACGTCGCCCACACTCCGATGAGCCCGGAAAGAGGGTTCGCCGCCATCGCGCCGAATATGCCGCCGATGTCCGCCAGCTTCTCGAGCGAGGCATAGATGGGCTTGTTGCCGCCGGCGAGGTGGAACATCCCCGCAAGGGTGAACAGGCCGAGCGTGCATCCGCTCATGACTCGGCCTATTTGAAGCCTGAGGGAAGGGACCAGCATCATGGCTCCGGCCGCGAAGAGCATCGGAGGCGCCACCACCGCGACGTCCCCCGCGAAAAGGCGGCCGAGGTAGTCGAGTCCCCTCCCGATGGGGCCGGCCCCGCCGCTGTAGATGCCGAGGCCACCGAGAACCGCTCCGAACATGACGACGATCGCCCACACCTCGACGGGGGCGTTCACGACGCCGATGTAGGCCCATTTCAGAAAGGAGACGATCGGATTCGGACGCCTGGGGGACCGCTTCTTGGCGGAGGCTCGCCGAGGGGGCCGTCGGGATGAGGGCGCGCGTGCGCCGCCGCGTGAACGCGACGAGCTGCGGGACCTGCTCGGTGCCTTGCGGCGGGTCCTGGTGGCCACCTATTTCCCTTCTGCCTGCTCAGGCGGTCAACGAGTCACAAAAGTAACATCAGTTAACACCAGCAACAGGATTTGGGCC
>WHSV01000023.1 GCA_009379915.1 Actinomycetota bacterium
TCACCGGCAACCTCCTCGCCGTCGTGAACCAACCCATGAAAACCCGCGACCTCATCTCTCTGGTTGCGTCCATCGACCACAAGGAAAACAGGTGCCAAAGCGGCCGCGCCCGCAGGCCCTGCGACCAACCACCCCATTGATAAGCGGGCCTAACGCGGGCCCGGGCCGCTCCAGCCGTCGTCGTACTCCACCGCCACCAGGCACAGGCCGTGTGGCGGGGCGACGGGGCCCGCGAGTGACCGGTCCCGGCCCCCGAGAATCGCCGGCATCTCGTCGGGGGTCATACGGCCCTCGCCGACGTAGACGAGCGTCCCGACGAGCGAGCGGACCATCTGCTGGATGAAGGCGTTGGCCCTCGCACGGATCTTGATCACCTTGCCGTCGCGCGAGCAGCGAAGCTCGAAGAGGTTGCGATCCGCCGGCGCTCCGTCCGCAACCCGACCGAACGAAGAGAAGTCGTGATGACCGACGAGGTGTCCGGCGGCCTCGTTCATCGCCTCGAGATCGAGAGGTTTGCGGTGCCACAGGCTCGAGGGTGCGAGCCAGGGATCCGGGACGGGGGTATCGAGAATTGCATAGACGTAGAATCGGGATCGGGCGGAAAAGCGGGCCGAGAAGTCATCCGGCGCGAACTCACACCGAGAGATCGAGATCGCGGGGCCGAGCATCCCGTTCAGCGCGTCCATGACCCGGACGAGGTCCGTGCTGCCGGGTACGTCCGGCACGTTCATGACCTGGCCGAGCGCATGAACTCCGGTGTCCGTGCGTCCGGCGCACACAGAGCTCAGCTCGCGCCCGAACAACCGGCCGAGCGCCTGCTCTACCTCGCCTTGCACCGTACGAACGTCGCTCTGTCGTGCGAAACCGTGGAACGGCGCGCCGTTGTAGGCGAGGTCGAGCCTGAGGTTCAGTTCTTCTCGGCGTCCTCGTCGGCGGAGTCAGCGGGATCCTCGGTGGACTCCTCGGTCTCCGTGGTGTTCTCCGCGGACGCGGCCGGCTCGTCGGTGCTCTCGACCTCGGCGCTCTCGTCCTCGTCCAGAGTGGTGTCCTCTGTGGGTGCGGCCGCGGCCGACTCTTCGGAGGTACGACGAGGACGACGAAGGCCGCGGCGCCTTCGGGACGACTCAGCTGAGTCCACCGTCGTCACCGACGGACCTTCGACCAGCTCGATGAGAGCCATGGGTGCACCGTCGCCGCTCCGCTGGCCGAGCTTCAAGATCCGGGTGTAGCCGCCGTTGCGTTCCGAGAAACGGGGGCCGATGTCATCGAAGAGCTTGTGCACGACCTCGCGGTTCTCGATGTCGCTGAGCACCTGACGGCGGTGATGAACCGTTCCCTTCTTGGCCTTGGAGATCAACCGCTCGGCGTAGGGTCGCAGTGCCTTGGCCTTGGCCTCGGTCGTACGAATGCGTTCGTGCACGAAGAGCGACTCCGCGAGATTGCGCAACATCAACCGATGGTGCGACGGATTCGACCCGAGTGCGTATCCCCTCTTCGGCTGCGGCACTTTTTTAGAATTCCTTCTTCTTCAGCGAAAGGCCGAGCTCCTCGAGCTTGGCCTTCACCTCGTCGATGGACTTCTGGCCGAAGTTGCGAATCTCGAGCAGGTCCTCCTCGGTCTTCTCGATGAGCTCGCTGACCGTCGTCACGCCCTCGCGCTTCAGACAGTTGTAGGAGCGCACGGTGAGGTCGAGGTCTTCGATCGGCTGCGCGAGCACACCGGAGACCTCGTCCTCGCCGGGCTCGGGCCCGAGCACGAGACCCCCGGCACCCTCACCCATGCTTGCGAACAGCTGGAAGAGCTCGACCAAAGTCGAACCCGCGGCAGACAGAGCCTCCGGCGGCTGGATCGAGCCGTCGGTCTCTACGTCAAGGATCAAACGGTCGTAGTTGGTCATCTGCTCGACGCGAGTCGGCTCGACCTCGTAGGTCACGCGGCGCACGGGCGAGAAGATGGCGTCGATCGGGATATTGCCGATGGCCTGTTCCTTGGATGTAGAGGCGGCGACGTAACCGCGCCCCTGCTCGATGATCAGCTCCATCGACAGCTTGGCGTTCTTGTTCAAGGTGGCGATGTGGTGGTCGGGGTTCAGCACCTCGATGCCCGCCGGGAGCTCCATGGTGCTGGCGGTAACGTCGGACGGACCCGTCGCCTTGAGGTAGACGCGCGTCGGCTCCTCGATCTCGCTGCGAATCACGAGTTCCTTGAGGTTCAGCACGACATCGGTCACATCTTCGGTCACACCCTCGATCGAGGTGAACTCGTGCAGCACCCCGTCGATCTTGATCTGCGTGATGGCGGCGCCCGGAATCGACGAGAGGAGCGTGCGGCGCAGCGAGTTCCCGAGCGTGTAGCCAAAGCCGGGCTCGAGTGGCTCGATGGTGAATTTGCTCCGTAGGTCGGAGATCTCCTCTTCCGAGATCTGGGGACGCTGGACAATTAAGAGATTCATGGGCTCCTCTCGCTTCTTCTTCTAAGGACTTCTGGCGAACAGACGGCCGTTTGGATATGGCTTCGGGACCGTCGTTCTTATGGTTGCTATTTCGAGTAGTACTCGACGATCAACTGCTCCTGGACCGGGGCATCGATCTGCGCTCGTTCCGGCAGGTCTCGCACCTCGACTCTCAGTTGCTTGAGGTCCGAGGTGAGCCAGTCGGGAATCGTGCGTCCGGCCGCGTACGACGCGTTCTCGATGATGCGGCCAACGCTCTTCGACCGGCCGCGCACCTCGACGATGTCTCCCGGCTTCACCCGGTACGAGGGGATATTGACCTTGCGGCCGTTGACCTGGAAGTGGCCGTGCGTGACGAGCTGCCGGCCCATCGACCGGTTCATCGCCAGACCCGACCTGTAAACGATGTTGTCCAGGCGCGATTCGCAGATGCGCATGAGCTCCTCGCCGGTGACGCCCTTGCTGCGGGCGGCCTCGGTGTAGTAGCCGCGGAACTGCTTCTCGAGCAATCCATAGAAGCGCTTGGCCTTCTGCTTCTCGCGCAACTGGAGGAGATACTCGCTTTCGCGTACTCGACCGCGACCGTGCTCCCCGGGAGGAGGACGGCCCTTCTCGATCGGGCATTTGGGACTCTCGCAGCGCGTTCCCTTGAGGAACAACTTGGTCTTCTCGCGCCGGCAGAGCTTGCAGACCGGCCCCGTGTAGCGAGCCACTAGACGCGCCTTCTCTTACGGGGGCGGCAGCCGTTATGGGGCACCGGCGTCGCGTCCTTGATCGCGATCACTTCCAGGCCGGATGCCTGCAGTGAACGGATGGCCGTCTCACGACCTGATCCTGGGCCCTTGACGAGGACGTCAACCCGGCGAACACCGTGCTCCTGGGCGCGACGGGAGCAGGCCTCCGCGGCCATCTGGGCGGCATACGGAGTCGACTTGCGCGAGCCTTTGAATCCAACGTTTCCTGCGGAGGCCCACGACAACACGTTTCCCTCGGGATCTGTGATCGAGATGATCGTGTTGTTGAACGTCGCCTTTATGTGGGCGACGCCGTGGACGACGTTCTTCTTTTCCTTGCGACGAGTCCTCGTCTTCTTCTTCGGAGCGGCCAAGCTCTATCTCCCTCTGTTCCCTGGAAAACCGTCGTGAGTCGAGACGATCACTTCTTCACGGCCTTCTTCTTGCCGGCTACGGCAGACTTACGACCCTTGCGCGTACGGGCGTTGGTGTGAGTCCGCTGTCCGTTCACCGGCAGACCACGGCGGTGCCGGAGTCCCTGGTAGGAACCGATCTCGACCTTCCGCTTGACGTTCTGGTTGATCTGGCGGCGAAGGTCACCCTCGACCGTGTATTGCTCACCGATCCACTCACGGAGACGGACGACTTCCTCGTCCGTCAGGTCACGCACGCGCGTGCCGGGGTCGACTTTCGCACCCATGCACGACTGGAGAGCCTTCGCGGGACCAATCCCGAAGATATAGGTGAGCGAAGTCTCGAGACGCTTGTCTCTTGGAATGTCGACTCCGGCGATACGTGCCACTCAGTACTCTCCTCTTTTCTCATGCTCGCGATCGTCGAAGACGATCGCTTAGCCCTGGCGCTGCTTGTGTCGTGGGTTGTCGCAAATGACCATGACGCGACCACGGCGACGAATCACCTTGCACTTGTCGCAGATCCTCTTGACGCTCGGACGAACCTTCATGTCGCTCCTGTCGGCTTACTTGTAGCGGTAGACCACTCGGCCCCGGCTGAGGTCGTAGGGGCTCAGTTCGACCAGTACCTTGTCGCCGGGGAGGATTCGGATGTAATGCATCCGCATCTTTCCCGAGATGTGAGCGAGTACCTCGTGGCCGTTGTCGAGCTTGACGCGAAACATCGCGTTGGGCAGCGTCTCGGTGACGGTGCCCTCGACCTGAATGCCCTCTTCCTTGGCCGAGCTCGAACTCTTCTCTTTGTTCTTCTTAGCCACGCGCGTTACGACCCCTCAGACGATGCTCGATTGCGGACCTCCGGACCCTGTGGAACACTCGCTTCGTTCGCGTTCCCAGGGCGTTGCCAGCGCCTCTGCAGACGCGTGTCGACCCCGGACCGACCGCCAAGGATAGCAGAGGCATCTTTCCTGGTCGAACGCCCTTTTTTTGGTGATTCATCGGGCCTCCCGGCGGGTCAGTACCTCGCACCCATCAGGGGTGATGGCGATCGTGTGCTCGAAGTGGGCCGACGGCGACCCGTCGGCGGTCACCACCGTCCACCCGTCCGCCAGGGTCTTCGTCTCCGGCCCTCCGAGGTTGACCATGGGCTCAACCGCCAGCGTGACACCCGCGACCAGCAGTTCCCGCCGACCTGGGGGGCCGAAATTCGGGACCCAGAGGTTCTCGTGGAGCTGTCGTCCAATCCCGTGACCCGCGTACTCGCGGACCACCGAGAATCCGGCCGACGTCGCCGTCTGATCCACCGCATGCCCCACGTCACCCAGGTGCTTTCCGGGCCCACACTGCTCGATGGCTGCGTCGAGGCTGGCCTCGGTGACCTTGAGCAGGTCGTGAGCGGCCGCGTCTACCTCTCCCACCGGGAAGGTCCAGGCCGAATCGCTGTGCCACCCCTCGTAGAACACCCCGACGTCGAGCGACACGATGTCGCCCTCCTCGAGGCGACGCTCGGTGGGAATCCCGTGAACGACGACGTCGTTAGGCGACACGCAGATGGACGCGGGGAATCCGCGGTATCCGTGAAAGCTCGCCTCGGCCCCCGCGTCGGAGATCGACCGGGCTGCAACAGCGTCCAACTCCGCCGAGCTCACGCCCGGTCGAACCGCCTCTTCGAGACGGTTGATGGTCTCGGCGAGGATGATCCCGGACCGCCGCATGGCGGCGATTTCTTCGGGTGATTTCTTGGAAGCCATAAACTCCTTTGGGATCGTTAGAGCGCGGTCACGATTTCGCTGAAGACCTCGTCCGGGGTCTTGGTGCCGTCGATCTGGACCAGGACCTGACGCTCTTCGTAGTACTTCTTGAGCGGCAACGTCTGCTCGGTGTAGTTCTTCAAACGCTCACGGACGGTTGCCTCTTCCAGGTCGTCAAACCGGCCGACGACTTCGCCACCACACCGGTCGCAAGTCCAGTTCGACTTCGGCGGAATAGCCACCGAATAGGTCCAGCCACACTGGGCACAAACGCGCCGGCCCAGGATTCGTCGCATCGAGACCTCCTCGGGGACCTCGATCACGATGGCCCCGTCGAGAGGAGTCCCGCGCTCCGAGAGAAACTTGTCGAGCGCCTCTGCCTGGCCCCTGCTGCGCGGGTAGCCGTCAAGCAAGAAGCCGTCCTGCGTGTCGTCTTGGCGCAGGCGAGCGAGGACGATCTCGATCACGAGCTCGTCGGGGACGAGGCGCCCGGAGTCGACGTACTCGCGGACCTTCGCACCGAGGTCGTTCTCGGAATCCTTCATTGCAGCCCGAAATATGTCGCCGGTGGCGATGTCGGGGATTGCATACTTCTCGATCAACCGGACGCTCTGAGTTCCCTTGCCGGCGCCCTGGGGGCCGAGAATCACCAGTTCCATAACGTCTACCTATGGCCCGGCTGACGCACGGCGCGCGTCGGCGTCTCCGTGAGGAGTATCACTTGAGGAACCCCTCGTAGTGACGCATCATCAACTGCGACTCGATTTGCTTCATCGTCTCGAGCGTGACGCCAACCGTGATCAGGATCGAAGCCCCGCCGAACGGCAAACGCTGGATTCCTTGCGTCGCCAAGAAAATGTTCGGCATCAAGGCAATCGCAGCGATGAACAGCGCTCCCGGGAGGGTGATTCGGGTGAGGATTCGGTCGAGGTACTCGGCCGTTTGCCGCCCTGGTCGAATGCCCGGAATGAAGCCCCCGTACTTCTTCATGTTGTCCGAAACATCAACGGGGTTGAACGTGATCGCCGTGTAGAAGTACGTGAAGAACACGATCAGCAATCCGTACAGCACCATGTGCGTGACGGAACCCGAATTCAAGAGATTGTTGTCTATCCAGTTCTGGAGACCCGGGCTCTGAATCGTGTTCTGCAAGAGCGTCGGGATGTACAGGACGCTCGAGGCGAAGATGATCGGCACGACTCCAGCCTGGTTAACCTTCAGCGGAATGTACGTTGAGGTACCGCCGTACATTCGCCGCCCGACGACGCGCTTGGCGTACTGAACCGGAATTCGACGCTGGCCCTGCTCGACGGTGACAACGGCTACGATCACGAGGATGGCGATGAAGACCAAGCCGATGAAGACGGCGGTCGACTCCTGCTGGTAAATGGCGAGGTATTCGCTGGGCAGCGTCGAGATGATCGAGGTGAAGATCAATATCGACATTCCGTTGCCGATGCCACGCTGAGTGATCAGCTCGCCCAACCACATAACGAGTGCGGTTCCCGCGGTCAAGGACAGCACGATGAGCGAGACGTTCCCGAACGTGAAGTCGGGGATGAGCTGAACGCCCGCCGGGAACCCGAGTTGCTCGCCTCCCCGGTTGAAGAGAAACGCGATACCTGTTGACTGAAGCACCGCGAGGACGACGGTCAGATAACGAGTCCACTGGGTGATCTTCTTGGTTCCGGACTCGCCCTCCTTGCTCCAGGCCTCGAGCCTCGGTATCACGACGGTGAGAAGCTGCATGATGATCGACGCGGTGATGTAGGGCATGATCCCCAGCGCGAACACGGCCATCTGCGTCAGGGCCCCACCCGAGAACAGGTTGATGAAACCGAGGGCGCCACCGCTGGACGCCTGAGCCGCGATGTCCTGCGCGGCATCGACGTCGATACCGGGCGTGGGGATGTGGGCTCCGAGCCTGTAGACGCCGATGATGAGCAGCGTGAACAGGATCTTGTTGCGCAGATCAGGTACGCGAAAAGCGTTCGCGAAAGCCTTCAGAAGGCCCACTTAGCTCCCTTTCTTGGCGTTCGTACGGACCTGGCCCGTTCGCTCGTCGATCAGCTCGATCGTTCCACCGGCTGCTTCGATTTTGGTCCTTGCCGACCCGCTGACGGCGTGAACGCGTACGGAGATGGCGCGGTCGATGTCGCCTTTGCCAAGAACCTTGATGAGCTTGTCGCGCTTCCGCACCACGCCCGCATCGTGAAGGTCCTCGGCGCTGAACTCGTTACCTTCGAGCTCATTCAGCCTGCCCACATTGATCGCCCCGTAGGTCCTTCTGGACGGAGGAGTAAATCCTTTGAGCTTGGGGACTCGCCGGATGAGGGGCATCTGCCCGCCCTCGAAGAACGCGTGCACCTCACCACGGGCCTTCGTACCCTTTGTACCCCGACCGGCGGTCTTACCCTTGCCCGCCGCCTCGCCGCGCCCCTTTCGTGTAGGCGACTTGCGAGCACCGCGTGGTGCCTTCAACTCATGCGGCTTCACTATGACTTCAACTCCTCGACCTCAACGAGATGGCTCACGCTATTGATCATGCCTCGAATCTGGGGCTTGTCCTCATGAACCACCGTGTGACCGATGCGTTTGAATCCCAGCGCCCTGATGGTGCCGCGCTGCTTTGCGCCCTTGTCGCGCGCTGAGCGGGTCTGCGTAACCCTTAGCTTTGCCATGGTCTACCTGGCACCCGGCGTCGCGCTCCGCAACAAGTAAGGGGGAGCAACTTCCTCGGGGGTCTTGCCGCGCCGCTTGGCAACCGCCTCGGGAGTCTGGATGTTCTGGAGCGCGGTGACCGTGGCGTGGACGATGTTGATTGCGTTGTCGGAGCCCAGTGACTTCGACAGGATGTCGCGGATCCCTGCGCATTCGACCACCGCCCTCACCGGGCCTCCGGCGATGACACCCGTTCCCGGCGAGGCGGGCTTCAACAGAACCACTCCACCGGAGTCCTCTCCGATGATCTCGTGAATGATGGTCGACCCGACCATGGGCACCCTGAAGAAGCTGCGCTTGGCCTCCTCGATTCCCTTCTGGATGGCGGCCGGAACCTCACGGGCCTTGCCGTAACCGATACCTACCTGGCCCGCGCCGTCGCCCACGACGACGAGCGCGGTGAAGGAGAAGCGACGGCCACCCTTGACCACCTTTGCGACGCGGTTGATCGAGACCACGCGCTCCTCGTACTGCGTGCGGTCGTCATCGCGGCCCCGGCCCCCTCTGCCTCCGCCACCACCTGGTCGTCGTGCCATATAGGTCTCTTCTCCTCGTCTCTAGACTTCCAGGCCGCCCTCGCGGGCGCCCTCCGCTATGGCCTTGACCCGGCCGTGGTAGCGGAATCCTCCGCGATCGAACGTCACCGACGTGACGCCGGCATTCTTCGCCCTGTCCGCGATCGCCCCGCCGACCGCCTTCGCCGCGCTCAACCGGTCGTCGCTCGACTCCGAATCCTTGAGCGTGGAAGCGGAGGCCAAAGTGCGTCCGGCGAGATCGTCGATCACCTGCGCGTACATGTGCCTGTTGGACCTGTACACCGCCAGCCGAGGCCGTTCGGCTGTACCGACGACCTTCTTACGGACACGGTTGTGACGCCGCTTTCGTCCTTGAGCTTTCCTCTTTGCGTCCATTGATTTCCTTTTGAGTCCTAGCCCGCGGCCTTGGCGGCCTTGCCGGCCTTACGGCGAATGTGCTCGCCCTCGTATCGGATGCCCTTCCCCTTGTAGGGCTCGGGCTTCCGAATCGCACGAATCTCGGCCGCTATCTGACCGACGAGCTCCTTGTCGATGCCTCTGACCGTGATCCGGGTGGGAGCAGGCACCTCGAACTCGATGCCCGCAGGAGCCTTCTTGCGGACCGGGTGCGAGTAGCCAACGAGCACCTCCAGGTCGGTTCCCTGCTTGCTGGCCCGGTACCCAACCCCCGCGATCTCGAGCCTCTTCTCGAATCCCTGAGTTACGCCGACCACCATGTTGTTGAGAAGGCTGCGAACGAGCCCGTGAAGAGCTCGCACCTCGCGCTGCTCGGTTGCGCGCGTCACCCGCAGCTCGCCGTCGACCTGGCTGACCTCGATTTTCTCGGGCAGGGCCCGCTGGAGCTCGCCCCGCGGTCCGTTGATCGTCACGTTGTCTCCGACGATCGACACGTTCACCCCGTCCGGGACGGGGATCGGCGCCTGTCCAATTCTCGACACTATTTTCTCCTCTTTCTCATTCTCTTTCCCTCTCGCTTCGCCACCCCTATCGTGGTGGCTACGCTCACGCCGTGGCTTACGCCACGCCGTCGGGTAATGCTCGCGATCGTCGAGACGATCGCTTTCTCACCAGACGTAGGCCAGCACTTCGCCGCCAACCCGGCTGCGACGTGCCTGCTTGTCGGTCATTACTCCCTGCGAAGTCGAGATGATCGCCACGCCCAGGCCCCCGAGGACGCGCGGCAGCTCACCGGCGCCTCGGTACACGCGCCGGCCCGGCTTGCTGATGCGGCGGATGCCCGAGATCGCCGGCTGTCGCTCCTCCGAGTACCTCAGCACCATCTTGATCGCGGGGTGGCTTCCATCGGTGACGCGCTCGTAGGCGTCAACGTATCCCTCCTCGACCAGGATCCTGGCGATGTTCTCCTTGATCTTCGATGCTGGAATGAGGACGTCGGTGTGAGCCGCCCGAGTCGCGTTTCGGATACGAGCGAGCATGTCTGAGATTGGGTCGGTCATGCTCATGGCTACCAACTCGCCTTCGTGATGCCGGGGATCTCACCCTTGTGGGCCATCTCCCTGAAGCACAAGCGGCATAGATTGAAGCGCTTGAATACGGCGCGCGGTCGCCCACAGCGAGCGCACCGCGTGTAACCGCGCACTTTGAACTTGGGCTTTGCCGCCGCCTTGTTTCTTAGGGCCTTCTTCGCCATCTATGCCTCCACCCTCTGCTGCCTGAAAGGAAATCCAAGAGCTGTCAACAGCGCTCGTCCCTCATCGTCGTTGCGCGCCGTCGTAACGATCGTGATGTCCATCCCTCGAGTCATATCGATGTCGTCGTAGTCCACCTCGGGGAAGACGAGCTGCTCGGTGACACCAAAGCTGTAGTTGCCGCTACCGTCGAAGGATCGAGGGTTGAGGCCCCGGAAGTCCCGGATGCGTGGCAGAACGATCGATGTCAGCCTGTCGATGAACTCCCACATACGGTCTCCCCGCATCGTGGTCGCGGCTCCAATGGGCATTCCCTCGCGAATCTTGAACGTCGCGAGCGATTTACGAGCGCGACGAACCGCAGGTTTCTGTCCGGTGATCGTCGTGAGGTCCTTGACCGCTCCGTCCATGAGCTTCGCGTCGCGCGAGGCCTCACCGACGCCCATATTGACGACCGCCTTCTCCGGCCTGGGCACTTGCATAATGTTCGACAACCCCAGGTCCTTCAGGAGCTGGGCTCGAATCTCTTCGTTGTAGCGCTCCTTCAAGCGCGGTGTGTAGCCGTCTGCCATCTACAGATCACTTCCCGATCGCTTCGTAACTCTGCTCTTCGTGCCGTCCTCGTTGGTACGGAAGCCGACTCGCACGCGCTTCTTGTCGTCGGGGTCGATCAGCGACACGTTCGACAGATCGATGGCAGCCTCCTTGTGCTGGATGCCACCCTCCTGGCCTCCGCGCCTGCTCATGCGGAGCTTCTCGTGGCGCGTCACCCGGTTGACGGCCTCGACGATGACCTTGTTCTGACGAGGAAGCACCTCGAGAACTCTGCCCTTGGCGCCCTTGTCTTTGCCGGCGATGACGATCACCTCGTCACCCCTACGGATCTTGGTCTTCGGCAACTCAGATCACCTCCGGAGCGAGCGAGATGATTTTCATGAAGCGCCTGTCGCGCAGCTCACGGGCAACAGGTCCGAAGATTCGGGTCCCACGAGGCTGCATCTGAGCGTCTACGATCACCACGGCGTTTTCGTCGAACTTGATGTAACTCCCGTCGACGCGACGACGCTCCTTGGCGGTGCGAACGACGACGGCCTTGACCACGTCGGACTTCTTGACGTTGCCGCCCGGTATGGCGTCCTTCACCGTGCACACGACGACGTCACCCACACCTGCGTAGCGGCGGCGAGATCCACCGAGGACCTTGATGACCAGGACCTCGCGCGCCCCCGTATTGTCTGCAACACGACACCTGGTTTCCTGTTGGATCATTTTTTCCTTTCGCGATCGTCGAGACGATCGCTAGCTATTTCGCTTTCTCTAGGATCTCGACGATGCGCCAGCGCTTGGTCTTGGAGTGCGGACGCGTCTCGGCTATCCGGACCGTGTCCCCGACGCCAGTCGAGTTGTCCTCGTCGTGGGCCTTGAGACGCGTGGTGCGGCGGACGATCTTTCCATAGGTCCGGTGCTGAGCAGCGTCGAGGACCTCGACCACGACGGTCTTGTCCATGACGTCGCTCACCACGCGACCCGTCCGCCACTTTCGCAATCCGCGCTGCTTGGTGTTCTCCTCGATGCTGTTCATTGCTGTTCCCCTCCCGCTGCGCCGCACTGCCGCCCGGCTCCGTTCTCGCCGTCGATACCGCGACGAGCGTCGGGCAATGCGCGCGATCGTCCAGGCGATCGCTTCATTCGATGGTCCCTTCGCTCTCGCTGGCCTGCTCGCGCTCGCGCAATACGGTCTTGATTCGCGCGATGTCGCGGCGCAGCAAGCGAACTCTTCTGTAGTTGTCGAGCTGGCCCGTCGCTAGTTGGAAGCGCATGTTGAACAGTTCCTCGCGCGTGTTCCCCAGACGCTCGGTGAGCTCGCTCACGGGCATCTCCTTGAGGTCGTCGGTCAGCTTCGCCATCAGTGGACCTCCAACGTCTGTTCGCGGCTCACGAACCTGCACTTGACCGGCAGCTTGTGTGCCGCGAGGCGGATGGCCTCGCGAGCGAGGTCCTCGGGCACACCGGCGATCTCGAACATGACCCGTCCGGGCTTCACGACGGCGACCCAGCCCTCGGGGTTTCCTTTACCGGAACCCTGACGGGTCTCGGCGGGCTTCTTCGTGACCGGCTTGTCGGGGAAGATGTTGATCCATACCTTGCCGCCTCGGCGGATGTGGCGCGTCATCGCGATACGGGCGGCTTCGATCTGGCGGTTCGAGATCCAACCCGGCTCGATCGCCATCAGTCCGAAGTCGCCGTAGTTGACGGCCGTTCCGCCTTTCGCCTGACCTCTCATCCGACCGCGCTGTTGCTTACGGTGCTTGACCTTTTTCGGCTGCAGCATGACTACTTGCTCCCCGAGTTGTCGGAGCCATTCGTCTTGTTGTCCTTCGACTCTTCCTGGGTGGTGTCGGGCGCGGGCTCCTGCGTCGAGGCCGCGGGGGTCGCCTTCGCCCTCACTTCATCGGGCACCGACTTTGCCGGAGGGGCCTCGGTTGACTCCCCGGACTGTGGAGCGGTCTCCTGTTGCTCGCCTGACTCGGGGGCCGGGCCCTGTCCGGGTCGCGGCTTGGTTGTTGCACCGCGCCTGGAGCGCCGGGGGCCAACTGTCGTGCCCTCTCGGCCTCCGGCGCCGCGGCGAGAGCCTCGGTCCTGCTGGCCCCGGCCGACGGTCTCGCCTGCGGCAAGCGCGGCCTCGCGCCGCAGCCTCGCCTGGTCCCTGGCCGATGCGTAGATGTCCTGGAACGGTCCGCGATAGATCCACACCTTCACCCCGATGCGACCGAACGTCGTCTTCGCCTCGGAGAATCCGTAGTCGATATCCGCGCGCAGTGTGTGCAGCGGCATCTGGCCGTCGATGTACCACTCCTGGCGACTCATCTCCGCGCCACCGAGACGACCGCCGCATTGAACCCGCACGCCCTTGGCGCCGTGACGCATCGACGTGCCGACTGCTTTCTTCATCGCGCGACGGAAGGACACACGGCTCGCCAGCTGCTCGGCCACTCCCTGTGCGATGAGCTGAGCATCGAGCTCCGGCTGCTTCACTTCGATGATGTTGAGCCTGACATCCACGGGCTTTCCGTAGATCTTCTGTTCCATGCTCTCGAGGCGGCTGCGGAGACGCTCTGCTTCGCTGCCCCGGCGCCCGATGACGATGCCGGGACGAGCCGTGTGGGCGTCGACCCGTACCCGCTCGCGCGTGCGCTCGATGTCGATCCGGCTGATGCCCGCATGCGGCAGCTCGCCGAGCAGGTACTCTCGGATACGGAGGTCCGCCTCGAGATACTCCTTGTACTGCTTTTCGGTGAACCAGCGTGACTTCCAGTCGGTGTGAATGCCGAGGCGGAAGCCGTACGGGTGAACCTTCTGACCCATTTAGTTGGACTCCCCCTCTGATTTCCTGTTTGTGGTCGTCTTCTTGGCGGTCGTCTTCTTGGCGGTCGTCTTCTTGGCCGTGGTCTTCTTGGCAGTCTTCTTCGCGGTCGTCTTCTTCGCGGTCGTCTTCTTCGCAGTCGTTTTCTTGGCCGTCTTCTTTGCAGTGGTCTTCTTGGCCGGCGAGGTGGAGGCCTGACGGCGCGTCGTCTTCCTTCTCGGACGTTCCACCGGCGCCTCTTCCTCGGGGCGACCCACGACCACAGAGATGTGGCACGTGCGCTTGTTGATTCGCGTCGCGCGACCCATCGCTCGAGGCCGGAAGCGTCGGAGCGTGGGGCCTTCGTCGACCCAGGCACGAGCAATGAACAACTCATCTGCGGCGAGGCTGCGGTTGTGCTCGGCGTTCGCGATCGCAGACTCGAGCACCTTGCGAACCGGCAGGGTGGCGCCGCGCTGAGTGAACGCGAGTACCTGTCGCGCCTCGTCGACGTGACGGCCGCGAATCAAGTCGACTACCTGACGTGCCTTGGACGGTGACATCCGAATGAAGCGCGCGGTAGCCATGGCCTCCGAGGCGTCCGGTGCGACGGTCCTAGCCATTACCTGACCCTCGTTGCTCGATCGCCGCCGCCGTGCGTCCTGAAGGCGCGCGTGGGAGCGAACTCCCCGAGTTTGTGTCCGACCATCGACTCGGTTACGTAGATAGGCACGTGCTTGCGTCCGTCATGCACCGCGATCGTGTGACCCACCATCTCGGGGATCACGGTCGAGCGCCGCGACCACGTCTTTACGACGCGCTTCTCGTTGCGCTTGTTCATCTCGACGATCTTGACCAACAGGTGGTCGTCGACGAACGGTCCCTTCTTCAAACTTCTAGGCATAGCTGACTACCGGCCCCTCTTCTTGCGGCGGCGCCTGACGATCAGGGCATCCGACTGCTTCTTCTTGCGCGTGCGGCCCTCTTTCTTGCCCCAGGGGCTGGTGGGGTGACGTCCACCGGACGATTTGCCCTCGCCGCCACCGAGGGGGTGGTCGACCGGGTTCATGACGACGCCTCGCACGGAGGGGCGCTTGCCCTTCCAGCGGTTGCGCCCTGCCTTGCCGACGGAGATCAACTCGGCCTCTGCGTTGCCGACCTCACCGACGGTCGCCCGGCAGTCCATGGGGACCATCCTCATCTCGCCGGAGGGGAGACGGAGGGTCGCCTTCGTGCCTTCCTTGGCCACTAACTGGACGGAAGCTCCGGCCGAGCGGGCGATCTTGCCGCCCCCGCCAGGACGCATCTCGATGTTGTGCACTACCGTTCCGACCGGGATGTTCCTCATCGGAAGAGCGTTGCCGGGACGGATGTCGGCGCCCGGCCCCGACTCGAGCATATCGCCCACCTTGACCCTGTTCGGCATCAGGATGTATCGCTTCTCGCCATCGACATAGTGAAGGAGCGCGATGCGCGCGTTTCGGTTCGGGTCGTACTCGATATGAGCAACCTTCGCCGGAACTCCGTCCTTGTTGCGATGGAAATCGACGACACGGTAGCGGACTTTGTTCCCTCCGCCTTGATGGCGCGTCGTGATCCGGCCGTAGTTGTTACGGCCGGCACGCTGAGGCCTGGGCTCCAAAAGCGACTTCTCCGACTCGCTCCGGGTTACCTCGGAGTAGTCGGAGAAGCTCTGAAACCGTCTGCCCGGTGATGTCGGCTTAGCCTTTCGGATCGGCATTCGTTACTCCCTACGCCTGCTGCTCGAAGATCTCGATCTTGTCGCCCTCGACGAGCTTGACGATCGCTCGCTTCGTATCTGGACGGCGTCCCTTGGTGAAGCGGAAGCGTTTGGTCTTGCCTTTGCGGTTGATCGTGTTGACCGAGACGACTTGCACATCCCATATCGTCTCGACCGCTTGGCGGATCTCGGTCTTGTTCGCGCTCGGATGAACGATGAATGTGTATGCGTTCTCGTCCAGCAGCGAGTACGACTTCTCGCTTACGACGGGCGCGAGGATCACATCGCGCGCATCGCTCTTGGTCGAACCCATCTACGCGCCCACCTCCTGCTTGCTTCCTCTCTTGAGGAACTCGTCGAAAGCGGCGCTGGTGAAGACGATCGCGTCGGCCACGAGCACGTCGTAGGTGGCGAGCGCGCCGTGCAATGAGAACGCAGCGCCCTCGAGGTTACGGAAAGCGCGGTCCACGTTGGCGGACGAATCGTCATTCGGGTCGAGCACGACGAGCACTCGGCCCCTGATCCCCGCCGTGTCGAGGCACTTGGCGGCCGCCTTGGTCTTGGGTTCGTCGAACCCATCCAGGACAAAGATCTTCGAGTCGCCGGCCTTGTCGGCCAGAGCGCTGCGAAGAGCCGCCTTGCGCATCTTCTTGTTCACACGCATCGAGTAGTCCCGCGGCTTGGGTCCGAAGACCGCGCCTCCGCCGACCCAGATGGGGCTGCGCTCCGAGCCGTGACGAGCACGACCCGTGCCCTTCTGCCTCCAGGGCTTCGCGCCGCCACCCCGGACCTCGGACCGGGTCTTGGTCGACGCAGTTCCACTTCGCGCCGCCGCAAGTTGCGCGACGACGACCTGGTGCATGACCGCCTCGTTGACCTCGCCACCGAACAACGTGTCGGGGAGATCCCTGGTGCCCGTGTTCTTTCCGGTGACGTCGATCACGGTTGCCTTTGCCATCAGCCGGCCGCCTTTCCAGCCGTACGACGTGTGACTCGGATCGCCGTGCGCACAATCACGAGTCCTCCACGAGGACCGGGAACGGCACCGCGCACCAGCATGAGGTTGCGCCCGGCGTCGACCTTGATGACCTTGAGGTTGAGCGTAGTCACCCGGACATTGCCCATTTGTCCCGCCATGCGCGTTCCCCTGAACACGCGCGCGGGAGTGGCGCACCCGCCGATGGAACCGGGGCTCCGGTGCTTCTTCTGAGTTCCGTGCGACGCGCCTAGGCCCTTGAAACCATGGCGCTTCATGGGGCCTGAGAATCCCTTGCCCTTGGTGACGCCGATGACGTCGACCACGTCCCCGGCCTCGAAGACATCCGCCTTGATCTCGGAACCCAGTGCGTAGTCCTCGAGAGTGTCGAGGCGCAGTTCGACGAGATGGCGCGCGGGGGTGATGCCGGCCTTCGCGTAGTGGCCGGCAGTGGGCTTGTTTGGCCGCTTCGCCTCGCCGAACGCCAGTTGGGCGGCCGTGTAGCCGTCCTTCTCGGGCGTCTTCGTTTGAGCGACGCGACAGGGCCCGGCCTCGAGAACGGTCACCGGCACGGCGTGACCGTCTTCATCGAAGACCTGGGTCATCCCGACCTTGCGACCGAGAATCCCTTTCGCCTCTGCCATCTCTAGATGCCTCTCTCTTTCTTAGAGCTTCAGTTCGATGTCGACGCCGGCCGGAAGATCGAGTCGCTGGAGCGAGTCCACCGTCTTCGGCGTCGGGTTGACGATGTCGAGCAACCTCTTGTGCGTGCGCATCTCGAAGTGCTCGCGCGAGTCCTTGTCCTTATGCGGCGACCGGATGACCGTGTAGATCGAACGCTCCGTGGGGAGCGGGATCGGACCGTTGACGCTCGCGCCCGTACGAGTCACCGTCTCGACGATCTTCTTTGCGCTCTGGTCGATGACCTCGTGATCGTAGGCCTTCAGCCTGATCCGAATCTTCATTCCGGCTGCCAATTGGTTTCCTCTCTCAAAGTGCTCTGTTCAAAGCCCCGGCCCGGGGTCTCCGGGCCGGTTGATGACTCTTATTCCGTGATCTTCACGACTCGGCCTGCGCCGACCGTGCGGCCTCCCTCTCGTATGGCGAAACGAAGTCCCTCGTCCATGGCGATCGGCTGGCCCAGCTCGACCGACATCTCCGTGTTGTCGCCCGGCATGACCATCTCGGTTCCGTCGGGAAGCTTGACGGCGCCGGTCACGTCGGTGGTCCGGAAGTAGAACTGCGGCCGGTAGTTGTCGAAGAAGGGAGTGTGACGGCCACCTTCGTCCTTGTTCAGGACGTAGACCTGGGCCTCGAACTTGGTGTGGGGGGTCACGCTGCCCGGCTTGGCAAGTACCTGACCGCGCTGGACGTCGTCCTTCTTCGTCCCGCGCAGGAGGATTCCCGCGTTGTCGCCGGCCTGCGCCTCGTCGAGCATCTTGCGGAACATCTCGATACCCGTGACAACCGTCTTATCGGTCTTCTCCTTGATTCCGACGATCTCGATCTCCTCGCCGAGCTTCAGCATGCCCTGCTCGACGCGGCCGGTCACGACCGTGCCGCGGCCGGTGATCGTGAAGACGTCCTCGATCGGCATGAGGAACGGCTTCTCGGTGTCCCGCTCGGGCTCAGGAATGTATTCGTCCACCGAGTTCATGAGCTCGACGATCTGCTGAGCCGCCTCTTCGTCGCCGTCGAGCGCTTTCAGCGCGCTCACACGCACGACCGGGATGTCGTCTCCGGGAAACTCGTACTCGGTGAGCAGCTCGCGCACCTCGAGCTCGACGAGGTCGAGGAGCTCGGGGTCGTCCACCATGTCTACCTTGTTGAGAGCAACAACGATATAGGGCACGTTTACCTGCCTAGCGAGCAACACATGCTCACGCGTCTGCGGCATGGGACCGTCCGCCGCGGACACCACGAGGATCGCGCCGTCGACCTGCGCGGCGCCGGTGATCATGTTCTTGATGTAGTCGGCGTGCCCGGGCATGTCCACGTGGGCGTAGTGCCGGTTCTCGGTTTCGTACTCAACGTGACTGATCGAGATCGTGATGCCGCGCTCCTTCTCCTCCGGCGCCTTGTCGATCTCGTCGAAGGATGAGAACTGCACGTTTGGGTTCTGCTCCGAAAGCACCTTGGTAATCGCCGCGGTAAGGGTGGTCTTGCCGTGGTCGATGTGACCCATCGTTCCGATGTTGACATGCGGCTTGCTGCGTTCGAACTTAGGCTTAGCCATATCTCCTCTTCCTCTCTCCCCTACCTCGTGATCCGGCAGGTAATGAGGGATCGTGCCTGCCGAGCCACTATGCGGGTTCTCCGCGAACCGTTGCGACTACGTCGTCTGCAATTGACTTGGGTACTTCCTGGTAGCTGTTGAACTGCATGGTGTAGGTGGCGCGCCCCTGTGTGCGGCTGCGCAACTCGGTCGCGTAGCCGAACATCTCGGCCAGGGGCACCTGAGCTTTGATGATTCGGTCCTGTCCGCGCTGGTCCATCGACTCGATGCGACCGCGACGTCCGGAAAGGTCCCCGATGACATCGCCCATGTGCTCTTCCGGCGTCACGACCTCGACGTCGAAGATGGGCTCGAGAAGTATGGGTCGTGCCTTCTTGACTCCGTCCTTGAAGCACATAGAGCCGGCGATCTTGAAAGCCATCTCGGACGAGTCGACGTCGTGGTAGCTGCCGTCGAGCAGGGTCACTCTCAGGTCGACGACCGGGTAACCGGCAAGGACACCGGAGGCCATGGCCTCCTGGACGCCCTGGTCGACACTCGGTATGTACTCCTGCGGCACGCGTCCACCGCTTATCTTGTTGATGAACTCGTATCCACCGCCGGGACCGGTCGGCTCGATCGCGAGAACGACGTGGCCGTACTGACCCTTGCCGCCGGTCTGCTTGATGTAACGGGTCTCGACCTTGTCGATGGGGTTCTTGATGGTCTCGCGGTACGCGACCTGCGGCTTTCCGACGTTGGCCCCGACCTTGAACTCACGGATGAGCCGGTCGACGATGACCTCGAGATGAACCTCACCCATTCCCGAGATGATGGTCTGACCGGTGTCCTCATCGGTGTGAACCCTGAACGTCGGGTCCTCCTCCGACAGCTTCTGCAGCGCAGTGCTCAGCTTCTCGGAGTCGACCTTGGACTTCGGCTCGATCGCGACGTCGATCACGGGGGCCGGGAAGGTCATCTCCTCGAGCAGCACCGGTGAGCTCGGATCGGTGAGCGTGTCTCCGGTCAACGTGTTCTTGAGACCGACGACCGCGACGATGTCTCCGGCGAAAACCGCGTCCTTGTCCTCGCGGTGGTTCGCGTGCATCTGGAGTAGGCGGCCGATGCGCTCCCTGCGTTCGCGCGTCGAGTTGAACACTTGGTCACCGCTCTTGAGGGTGCCCGAGTAAACGCGCATATAGGTCAGGCGTCCCACGTACGGGTCGGTCATGATCTTGAAGGCGAGCGAGGAAAAGGGCTCGGAGTCGTCCGGCTTACGCACCTCGACTTCCCCCGTAACAGGGTGTGTTCCCTGGTACGGCGGCACGTCGAGGGGGCTCGGCAGGTACCAGGTGACCGCGTCGAGCAGTGGCTGGACAGCCTTGTTCTTGAATGCCGAGCCGCACATGATCGGATTGATCGTCCCCGCGATCGTGCCCTTGCGAAGAGCCTTGCGAAGAGCATCGATCGAGATTGCCTCGTCGCCGAGGTACGCCTCCATGACGTCCTCGTCGACGTCCGCGAGAATCTCGATCAGGTCGTGCCGCCACTGCTCGGCATCCGCCTTCATGTCGTCGGGGATATCGCGGTCCTCCCACTCCTCGCCCATACCGTCGGACGGCCAGTAGTGGGCGATCATCGTGATGAGATCGACCACTCCGTGGAAGTTCTCCTCGCTTCCGATCGGAAGTTGGATGACTGCGGGAGTGCCGTTGAGTCGCTCGCGGATCATCTCGACGCAGCGGAAGAAGTCCGCGCCCGTACGATCCATCTTGTTCACGAAGCACATGCGCGGGACGTTGTACCGGTCGGCCTGCCGCCAGACTGTTTCGGACTGAGGCTCGACACCCGCGACGGCATCGAACACGGCAACTGCACCATCGAGAACCCGCAACGAGCGCTCGACCTCGACGGTGAAGTCGATGTGACCGGGCGTGTCGATCAGGTTGATCCAGTAGCCCTTCCAGTTCGCGGTAGTGGCCGCTGAAGTAATGGTGATGCCCCGTTCCTGCTCCTGGGCCATCCAGTCCATTACCGCGCCGCCCTCGTGAACCTCACCGATCTTGTAGGTCTTGCCTGTGTAGTACAGGATGCGCTCGGTCGTGGTTGTCTTGCCCGCGTCGATGTGAGCCATGATCCCGATGTTGCGGGTATGACTCAACGGATACTCCCGGATGGTGGGAGCGCCGCCGCCCTTCACCGCCTTGAGCTGGGGCCCCTTTTGTTGTTTTTCGTTTTGAGCTGCTTCTGCCATGTCTCTCCTCTGGGTGACCTCCTCGGTCACCCCCTTTAAATCACCAGCGATAGTGAGCGAAAGCCTTGTTCGCCTCGGCCATCTTGTGCATGTCCTCGCGCCGCTTGACCGCCCCCCCAGTGCCCCCGGAAGCGTCGAGTATCTCTGCGGCCAGACGCTCGGCCATCGAACGCTCGCGCCGGTTGCGAGAGAAAGTTACGAGCCAGCGAATGGCCAGAGTGGTGCCGCGTCGAGAAATGACCTCGACCGGAACCTGGTATGTCGCACCACCGACGCGACGGCTGCGGACCTCGAGCAGAGGCTTGATGTTGTCGATCGCCTTCTTGAGCACGGGCAAGGGATCCCTGCCGGTGCGGTCGCCGACTGCGGTCAAAGCGCTGTAGACGATGCCCTCGGCCAGGCTGCGCTTGCCACGCGTCATGATGCGGTTGGTGACTTGAGTGACGAGAACCGAGCCGTAGATCGGGTCGGGGTTGATGTCCCTGCGCGAAGCAGGACCGCGGCGAGGCATTACATCCCGCCCTTCTTGGCGCCGTACTTCGAGCGCGACTTGCTCCGGTCACGCACGCCGGCGGTGTCGAGAGCGGCGCGCACGATCTTGTAGCGCACGCCTGGGAGGTCTTTGACTCGGCCTCCACGGACGAGCACGATCGAGTGCTCCTGAAGATTGTGGCCGATTCCCGGAATGTACGCGGTGACTTCGATTTGAGAGGTGAGGCGGACACGAGCGACCTTGCGCAGCGCGGAGTTCGGCTTCTTGGGAGTGGTCGTATACACCCGGGTGCATACGCCCCTGCGCTGCGGCGACCCCTTCAGGGCCGGCGACTTCGACTTCTCTTTCTTGAACTGTCGCCCCTGGCGTACCAGTTGCTGAATCGTAGGCAACGTCTCTTCCTCTCCGCTTCTTCGATGTTGCTCGTCTGCGGACGGACTCCCGCCCGCGTGCACGGGTGGAAGCCTTCTCCATGTGACCCGGTCGCTGCGCGCTCACTTGTGATCAACGCGGGCGCCGGGCGCCTCACCTCTATGGACCCGCCCACCGGCGTTCCGCACACGCGCAGGCGAACCGTTTGTTGCCGTCTTACCGGGAGATAGGGACCGGCGCCTCGAGGCCACACGCCCTGGCATCCGGGATGTCCTCCCGCAGACACAATCGTTCGGCGATGTACCCCTGACTCCATCGGTTCCCGGGGCAACCGGGCCTTGCGAAGCTCACCGAACTCGGGTTCTCTTACGTCCTCCGGCACCTCGTCTTCTCCCCTCGTGGTTCCAACCCGAGATAGGAAGACAAGCGCGCGGCGCATCTGAGCGTCAGACGCGACGGGTAAGGATAGGCGAGCGCCCTCAGGCGGTCAAACGGGTGTTCGAGTCCCCGCTCGGGTCGGTCGCAGCGGATCCAAACCCGCTGCGGGCGCGCCGCCGGGGAATCGGCGCCGTGCGCCCGTTTCAGGCCCGCTCGGGGGCTTAGCCAAAAGCAAAACCGGCGTCGGCGGGGGTGAGTTGGGTGCCGTGATCCGGTTTCGAGGCCCGCTCCGGCTTGGGTCCCGGACATTCGACCAAACACGACGATCTGCGTCGGTAAATGGTCGAAAGTATGGCTTCGCGCGGCCTCAATCGGCGTTCGGCTCGTTCTGTCGCCCACCGTGGTCGGATAACGAATATATCGGGCAAGAGTTGGGGTGGGCGGCCAACCGCAGCGGCAGGAACACGCCGGGGATACCCCAATCGGCCCTCGTTGGCGCCGATTTCGGTTCTCGCCGACGAACCCAACGGGGCGGCAAAATCAGGCCCCACTACGACGAATCGGCCCCGAAGTTGCGCCTTGCTTCTCGACGACGCGACCGGTCCGGGGATCGAGACCGAACAACCCTGAGGCTCAGCTCGGTGCGATCGACCTGACGTTGCCCGATGTCGTGGTGAATCCTGGATGCAGAAAAGACTGGAGGAGCTCGGAGGCCTGAGGAATGAGGTCATCGCGCAGGGTGTAGGTCTTGTCCTCACCCTCGCGCACCCACACGAGGCCGGCCTGACGGAGGATCGCGAGGTGGTGGTAGGCCGTGGACTTGGCGCTGCCGAGCAAGTCGGTCGCCTCCCTGAGTGTCATCGAGCCCGCTGCCAGTCGCTTCAGGAGTCTCAGTCGGTTCGCATCGCCGAGCGCCTTGTAGAGCTTCACGAGCTGAGGCGGCGGCACGGACTCGTCCACACCCAGGCTGTCGTCCGACACCGGGAAGATGTAGATCATGACGTCACGATGCTCGGTCAAGAGAACCCAGGGACGAAGGATGTAGGTCGGTGCCATAAAGATGCGCCGGACCCACGGCTCGGCGGCGAACTGAATGCCGTTGGTCGCGAGCTCGATGGTTCGCTCGAGCGAGAGCTCCCGTGACATCTTCAGCTTGGCCCTGTAGTCGCGCTCCATGATGGGAAGCGCTTCCCCCTCGTACAGCCCGAAGACCTCTTCGTCCCAGCGGCGGAGCGCCGTAACGAGGCCCCGCTGGACCGGTTCCGGGCCCAGCTTTAAGACGTGCTCGAGTGCCAGGACCAAGCCGTCGTTCTCTCCCCACTTGACGCGGGCTCCCTCGACGAGGGTGGTCTGAGCATCCGGATCACCCTCGACGGCGTCACGTATGACCTCGGCGGGGGCCGCCCGATGCTGGCCGTGATAGCCCACGAGAGCCAGCAGCACCTCGGTCGGCTCGCTGGTCTCGAGTTTCCCGAGAAAGGTATCCACGTCGTATTCGGGGCCGGAATCGAGAATGTAGCCGAACAGGTTCGCCAGCAATTTGCCGCAGGTCTCACCCAGTGTTCCGGGGCCTCCGAAGAGCGCCTCGATTTCTTCCAGGAGGTCGTCCGAGGCCTTGTTGCGCAACTCCTCGAGCCGCTCCTTACCCATGTCGTAGGTGTTGACGTCCTTGGTGAGACCAAGCAGGTCCCCGAGGGCCAGAATGCTCATCAGGAGCTCTGCCGCGCTGGACTGCACGACCTCGAGACCAATCGGAGTCGCGCGCTGGGAAAGATTTACGACCCGCATGGGAAGAACCTTACCCAATTTAGCGTTCGAAACATATAGAACGAGTGTTCTATGCCATTGAGACGGTCCCTATCCGCAGATTCGGCTCTCACGCCCAGGTCCGGCCCTCCAGGTTTGACATCCATCGAACGGTTCGATAGCTTTCGAACAGGAGGTTCGACGGTAGTAGAACGGCTCGAACCCACGGCTCGAACGCAGGAGCCGGCCAGGACCCGAGAGGAGGGGTTGACCGATGATTCCCATCGTTTCACTCGAGATCATCGAGGAGCGCCAGCGTGATCGGCGGGAGCAGGCGCGTAGGGAACGCGCCTCGAAGGCTCACGTCGATGGTGGGGCCGAAGCCCCCCGCTTCGGAGTGCGCCACGCGGTGGCCGGCACCCTCAGGCGAGTGGCCGACACCCTCGAGCCCATCACCTGAGTGCCGGCACCAGCGATCGTCTCGACGATCACGCGAGAAAAGAAGGCGCAACATCCTGGGTTCGGGCGACCGACCGTATCGAAAGATCGTGTCCCCGCTCGGCAGGCGGTACCCAAAGCCCGGATCCAACATGAAGGCCCCCCTTCCCCCGGGGGGCCTTCCTTTATTGTCCCGGGCTCGCTCGTGCCATCCGGTAACGTCGCTGTCTCCGTTCCGTACAGACGAGGAGGCGCGTGAACGAACACGAGTTGCAGTCCTACGCCCGCTTGGTCCTGAGCGTCGGCGCCAACATGCAGGCCGGCCAGGACGTGACGGTCAACGCCATGCTCGAGCACGCGCCGCTCGCGCGCGCTCTTGCTGAGGAGGCGTACGCGATGGGTGCCCGCTACGTCGACATCTGGTACTGGGACCCTCACGCCAAACGATCGCGGATTCGTCACGCGCCCAACGACACCCTCGGATGGACTCCGCCGTGGCTGGACGCTCGTCACGAGTACACGGCCGAACACAGGTCGGCGAACATCGGGATCGTCGGCGACCCCGAACCCGACCTGCTCGTCGAGGTCGATCCGACGCGGGCGGCGATCGACCGTATGCCCTTCCTCGCGTCTCGACTGACCGCGAACATGAGTGGAGCGGTGAACTGGACGATCGTCCCCTGGCCCACAGCCGGCTGGGCATCAACCGCGTTCGGCGAGCCCGACGTCGACAGGTTGTGGGGTTATCTGCGCGCGTTCTTACGACTCGACCAGCCGGACCCCGTCGCGGCGTGGAACGAGCACGTCGAGCGCCTCACCACCCGGGCCGCCCAGATGAACGAACGGGGATTCGACGCGCTGCACTATCGGCGGCCCGGCACCGATCTGACCGTGGGACTCATGCCCGACGCCAGGTGGTCGGCGGCGGAGATGAAGACGCACTGGGGAGTGACGTTCAGACCCAACCTTCCGACGGAGGAGATCTTTACGGCTCCCGACCGCAGACGCGCCGACGGAGTGATCCGATCGACCCGGCCACTTGCTACCGGGGGCACGGTTGTGCGCGATCTGGAGGTGTCGTTCTCCGGCGGCGTCGTCACCGACGTGAAGGCGAGCACCGGCGCCGACATCGTGCGCGGTCAGCTCGAAGCCGACGAGGGGGCCAGACACCTGGGCGAGCTTGCGCTGGTGGACGGGTCGTCACCTATCGGAAAGTCGGGCGTCGTCTTCTTCGACACGTTGCTGGACGAAAACGCGACCTGTCACATCGCCTACGGGGCAGGAATCCCGACGGCCCTGGAGGATGCGGCCGCTCTTTCGACCGAGGAGCGTCTGGCACGCGGGCTAAATCACAGCAAGGTCCACACCGACTTCATGGTCGGGTCGCCGGAGCTCGAGGTGGACGGGGTCACTCGCGATGGCGACCGCATCCCGATCCTGCGCGACGAGGTGTGGCAGCTCGGGGGCTGAGACCTCGGGCCAAAGTCTCCGCGTCATAATTCAGTCACCAAAGCAGACCGTCTCTCTGCAGGCGGTAACCAAAACGGAGGCAGGATCATGGGTCTGAGAGATTGGGTGAGCGGCGTTCTGACACGCCCGCAGGGCGAGGTGACGCTCGCCCTTCCACAGGAGAAGCCGGCGACGATCGAGGATGTGGTCACCCGGATGCAGCTCGTCCAGGCTCAACTTCCACCCCGAGACGGAATCGCCCAGTTCAACAAGATGTATCTGACGGTGACCGAAGAGGTTCTTCGGAAAGGCGTCGGTCACGAGTTCGAGGACAAGGAGTTCGTCGAGCGGCTTGACGTCATCTTCGCGAACCTCTACTTCAAAGCCCTGGACGACTACCCTCGCGATCCTCAGGCGTGCGCGCGGTGCTGGAGCCCTCTCTTCCAATCTCGTGGCAGTTCGCGAATTGCACCCATTCAGTTCGCGCTCGCCGGGATGAACGCCCACATCAATCACGACCTCGTCCTCGCACTCAACGCAACCTGTCGTGAAATGCAGCTCGACCCCGAGCGCGACTCGGCACAGTACCGGGACTTCAGTCGCATCAACAAACTGTTGGCCGAGGCTCAGGAAAAGGTCGAGCCTTGGTTCAAGGAAGGCTTCCTTGGGATCCTCGACCGGGTTCTAGGCCAGGCCGATGAGGCGGTTGAGATGTGGAGTATGGAGCGAGCCCGCGAGAACGCATGGGTGCAAAGCGAGGCATTGTGGTTGCTTCGAGCGCACGAGCAGCTCACGGCTAGATTCCTGTTGGCACTCGACCGGACGGTCGGCTTCGCCGGACGGGGCTTGCTCTTCGAGCGTCCTTTGTGAGGAGATCACCCTAGCCGGGAGGCGCGGTCGATCTCCGCACCACCAGCTCCATGGGGCCCGTTACCACCTCTTCGATGTCCGCGTCGGGTGTCGATTGTTCCAACAGCTGCACTGCCCTGTGGCCCAGTTGCCCCAACGGCATCCTCACGGTAGTCAGCGGAGGATCAACGAAAGCCGCCGGCCTCAGATCGTGGATGGCAACGATCGAGAGCTCTTCGGGTACTCGGACGCCCGCCCGACAAGCGGCATGCAGTGCACCGATTGCCTGCAAGACGTTTGCCGCGAAGACTGCCGTTGGAGGTTCGTCGACCGCGAGCAAGCGTTTCATCGCGCCGGCCCCCGCTTCTTCGGTGTGATCCGCAGCGATGATCAGATCGTCGCTCGCGGCCACTCCGGCGGCTCGGAGAGCGTGCTCGTACCCCGCGCGCCGCTGCCCGGCACACGATCCCCACGGCGGCCCTGCCAGGTGGGCGATTCTGGTGTGCCCCAACGCGAGGAGATGATTCATGCCCATCATGGATGCACCCGCGTCATCGAAGACGACGCACCGACGGGCGGACTCCGGGCGCCGATTCAACATGAGCCAAGGAACTCCTGCAGTCGTGAGAGACGACGCGATCTCGTCGGTTTCGTTCATACCCGCGAGGACCAGCCCGTCGACTCGCCCTTGTGTGATGATCTCCGCAAATCGATGCACTCCGAACCCCTCGTCGCAGGCACTCGCCGTCAACAGCGCGACACCGAGTTCGCCGGCAGCAGACTCGGCGCCCCTGATGATGGCCGGATACACGGGGTTCCCGAAATCCGGAATGAGCATTCCCAGGATGCCCGTGCGCCCCTGCCTAAGGCTTCTCGCGATCGCGTTTGGCCGGTACTTGAGGTCGGCAACGGCCTGCAGGACTCTTGCTCGAGTTGAATCACGAATGCTGAGCCGGGAGTCGCCCGTGAGAACCCGCGAGACGACCGAGCGGTCGACGGAGGCGCGCGCCGCCACATCCGCAAGCGTGGGCTTGCGCGGCCTTTCCGTTTTCCTCACGCTCCGACGCCCCTTCGGGGCCTCCCCACTCGCGTTGTCCATCCGTGGCCCTTCGCTACGCGCGATCTGCGGGGAACCTAGTCCTACGACAACAGCAGTAGCAAGGCCCTTTGCACACAAGAGGCCCCCGGGCGAACCGGGGGCCCCTTGTTGACGCCGTGATTGTTACAAGGTCGTTACTCGGCGGCCGTGCTTACCTCCTCGTCGAGGCTCTCTGCTTCCGCATCGGGCTGCGACTCGCCGTCACCAGAAGAGTCGGGCACTGCCCGAAGGCCGTCGCCGAAGAGCTCGCGCGCTGCATCCTCTTCCTCGGTACGAGGAGGAAGTCCGAACATCTCGCGCGCCTCGGCGTCCGAGATGGCGTCTTCGCCGGTCGTCTCTATCGACACGTTGCGGTAACGACTCATGCCGGTACCTGCGGGGATGAGCTTTCCGATGATGACGTTCTCCTTGAGGCCCAACAGCGGATCGCTCTTGCCGTTGATGGCAGCCTCGGTAAGCACCCGGGTCGTCTCCTGGAACGATGCTGCGGACAGCCACGACTCGGTCGCAAGCGACGCCTTGGTGATACCCATCAGCTTCGGTCGCGCCGTCGCCGGCTCCCTGCCATTGGCGACGACCACCTCGTTGGCCTCGGCGAAGACACGAGCGTCCACATCCTGGTTCGGCATGAACTCCGTGTCGCCGGGCTCGAGCACGGTGACCTTGCGAAGCATCTGACGCACGATCAACTCGATGTGCTTGTCGTGAATCGGCACACCCTGACTCCGGTACACGTTCTGAACTTCGTTCACGAGGTAGAGCTGGACCTCACGCGTTCCGAGGATGTCGAGGACCTCATCCGGGTCCTTGTTTCCCTCGGTCAGCGCCTGGCCCGCGTCGACGTGGTCGCCGTTGCGGATCCCCGGGTGCAGACGAGCGAAACGCGACACCTTGTAGAGAATCGGCTCGCTGCCGTCGTCGGGAATGAGCTCGATCTGGCGCGACTTCTCGTCCTCGTGAAGCTCGACACGGCCGGTCGCGGCAGCGATCTCGGCCTTACCCTTGGGGGTACGAGCCTCGAAGAGCTCGACGACTCGAGGCAGACCCTGGGTGATGTCCTCGACGTTGGCGACACCACCGGTGTGGAACGTACGCATCGTCAGCTGAGTTCCGGGCTCACCGATGGACTGAGCAGCAACGATTCCGACTGCTTCACCGAGCTCGACGAGCGCGTTGGTTGCAAGGCTGATGCCGTAGCACTTCTGGCACACGCCGTAGCGCGAATCACAGGTGAGCACCGAGCGAACGATCGACTCGGTCGCCCCTGAGTTCTCGACGTCACTGACGTCCTCGGTGTTGATGGATTCGCCCGCCGCCTTGACGACGTTGCCCTCGGGATCGACGATGTCCTCGAGCAGGATGCGGGAGATCAACTTCTGCTTCAGTGCGCTGCGTTCCCTTACAAGATCGACTCGCAGACCGCGATCGGTTCCGCAGTCCTCCTCGCGCACGATGACCTCCTGGCTGACGTCGACGAGACGCCGCGTCAGGTACCCGGAGTCCGCAGTACGAAGAGCTGTGTCGGCAAGTCCCTTTCGAGCACCGTGCGTCGAGATGAAGTACTCGAGCACCGTCAGGCCCTCGCGGAAGTTCGCTTTGATCGGGCGGGGGATGATCTCGCCACGTGGGTTTGCGACGAGTCCACGCATTCCCGCGAGCTGTCGGATCTGAGCGATGTTCCCTCGAGCTCCGGAGCTCGCCATCATGTAGATGGGGTTCAGCTCGTCGAAGCTCTCCTCCATCGCCTCGGTCACCTCGTCGGTGGCCTTGGTCCAGATCTCGATCAGGCTCTGGTTGCGCTCGGACTCCGTGATGACGCCCTTGGCATACTGACCCTCGACCTTCGCGGCCTGCTTGTCGTGTGCCTCGAGGATCTTGGGCTTGGCGCTCGGAGTCGTCACGTCCTCGAGACCGATGGTTACTCCGGCCTTGGTCGCGTAACGGAATCCGGTGTTCTTGATGTTGTCGAGAACCTCGGCCAGGTCCTTCTTGTCATATGTGCGCGCGCAGCGCTCGACGAGTGCGGCGAGCTCCTTCTTCTTGACCGGAGTGTCCTGGAACGGGAAGTCCTCGGGGAAGCTCTCGTTGAAGATCACTCGGCCGGCGGTGGTCTCGGCAATACGACGAGGGTTGAAATCTGGAGAGTCCTTGTCCTCGTCCTCGAAGCGCTTTAGTCCGCGCACCTTGACCCGTGCGTGGATGTCTACGGCCTTCGCGTCGTAGGCCTTGAGCAGCTCCCAGGCGTTGGAGAAGACCATGCCCTCGCCCTTCTCGCCGCCGTGGTCGGCGGTGAGGTAGTAGGCGCCGATGATGATGTCCTGCGTCGGCGCCACTATCGGGTCGCCGTGCGCGGGGCTCAGCACGTTGTGGGCGGACAGCATGAGCAGCCGAGCCTCTGCCTGAGCCTCGGAGCTGAGTGGAACGTGGACCGCCATCTGGTCGCCGTCGAAGTCCGCGTTGAAGGCGACACACACGAGCGGGTGAATCTGGATGGCCTTGCCCTCGACCAGAACGGGCTCGAAGGCCTGGATTCCGAGACGGTGGAGCGTCGGTGCACGGTTCAGCAGCACCGGGTGCTCGTGAATAATCTCCTCGAGCACGTCCCAGACGTGCGGGCGGCTGCGCTCGACCATGCGCTTTGCGCTCTTGATGTTCTGCGCGTGACCCAGGTCGACCAGCCGCTTCATGACGAAGGGCTTGAACAGCTCGAGCGCCATCTGCTTGGGCAGACCGCACTGGTGGAGCTTGAGCTTCGGGCCGGCAACGATTACCGAGCGGCCCGAGTAGTCGACGCGCTTACCGAGCAGGTTCTGACGGAAACGTCCCTGCTTTCCCTTGAGCATGTCCGACAGGGACTTCAGCGGACGGTTGCCCGGTCCGGTGACCGGACGTCCACGACGACCGTTGTCGAACAGGGCGTCGACCGCCTCCTGAAGCATGCGCTTCTCGTTGTTGACGATGATCTCGGGGGCCCCGAGGTCGAGAAGGCGCTTGAGACGGTTGTTGCGGTTGATGACTCGTCGGTAGAGGTCGTTCAAGTCGGACGTTGCGAAGCGCCCACCGTCGAGCTGCACCATCGGACGAAGGTCCGGTGGAATGACGGGAACGCAGTCCAGCACCATGCCGAGAGGAGAGTTCTTCTTGGCGTCGTCGCTGAACGGCGCGACGACCTTCAGACGCTTGATTGCTCGCTGGCGCTTCTGACCCTTGGCGGTCTTGATCTGGTCGCGGAGGAACTCCTCCTCGTCCTTCAGATCCAGATGGGCGATGAGGTCTTTGATTGACTCGGCCCCCATGCCGCCGTTGAAGTACTCGCCGTAGCGGTCTTTGAGCTCGCGCCACTGAATCTCGTCGTCGACGATCTGCTTGACGCTCAGGTTCTGGAACAGCTCGAAGACGTCGCGGGCCATGGCGATGTTCCGCTCGGCTCGCTCGCGTACTTCCTTCTGCTGGCGCTCACTCTGATTCTTGGCCGCGTTCTTCTCGGAGCTGCGGGCCTTGCGACCCTCCATCTCCTCGAGACGCGCCTCCGTCTCCTTGAGGATCTCCTCAAGGCGGCGGTCGCGGTCCGACTCGAAGCGGGCGACCTCGTGCTGGATCTCCTCTTCGAGGTCCGGGAGGTCCTTGTGGCGCTTGTCCTCGTCGACGGACGTCACGATCGACGCCGCGAAGTAGATGACCTTCTCGAGCTCCTTCGGAGCCAGGTCGAGCAGGTATCCCAGACGAGACGGAACGCCCTTGAAGTACCAGATGTGAGTCACGGGTGCGGCGAGTTCGATGTGACCCATGCGCTCACGACGCACCTTGGCGCGGGTTACCTCGACGCCACAGCGCTCACAGATGATGCCCTTGAAGCGGACACGCTTGTACTTACCGCAGTAGCACTCCCAGTCTTTGGTCGGACCGAAGATCTTCTCGCAGAAGAGCCCGTCCTTTTCGGGGCGGAGTGTGCGGTAGTTGATGGTCTCGGGCTTCTTGACCTCACCGTTAGACCAGGCTCGCACCTGGTCGCCGGTGGCGAGCCCGATCCTCAGTTCATCGAAGTAGTTGACATCTAGCACTACCTAAACCTCCTCGACCGAAGACGGCTCTCTGCGGGACAGATCGATGCCGAGTTCCTCCGCGGTGCGGAAGATGTCCTCGTCGATCTCCTTCATTTCGATCTCCTCACCCGTCGCCGAAAGCACCTCGACGTTCAGGCAGAGGGATTGCATTTCCTTGATCAACACCTTGAAGGACTCCGGAATGCCGGGCTCGGGGATGTTCTCGCCCTTGACCACGGCCTCGTAGACCTTCACTCGGCCGAGCACATCGTCCGACTTGATCGTCAACAGCTCCTGCAGGCAGTAGGAGGCACCGTAGGCCTCGAGGGCCCACACCTCCATCTCACCGAAGCGCTGGCCACCGAACTGGGCCTTACCTCCGAGCGGCTGCTGCGTGATCATGGAGTACGGACCGGTCGACCGAGCGTGAATCTTGTCGTCGACCATGTGGCTGAGCTTCAGCACGTACATGTATCCGACCGTGATCTCGTTGTCGTATGGCTCACCCGAACGCCCGTCGTACAACTGGGCCTTTCCGACCTTGTTGACGAGCGGGTACTCCGTCTTGCGAGCGGCAACCTTGTCGAGCGCGTCGAGGATCTCGTCCTCGCGCGCCCCGTCGAACACCGGAGTTGAGACCCACATCGGGTCGGCGTCGTGCCACTTGCCCGGCGCGGGCGTGCGGTCACCGTCGTCAAAGTGGTGCTTGGCGACCCAACCGAGGTGACTCTCGAGCACCTGGCCGAGGTTCATTCTCGACGGAACACCGAGCGGGTTCAGGATGATGTCGATCGGAGTTCCGTCCGGCAAGAACGGCATGTCCTGCTCCGGAAGGATCTTGCTGATGACACCCTTGTTTCCGTGGCGTCCGGCCAGCTTGTCGCCCTCCGAGATCTTGCGCTTCTGAGCAACGAACACTCGAACGAGCTCGTTGACTCCGGGGGACAGCTCGTCGCCCTGCTCACGAGTGAACAGACGAACTCCGATGACCTTGCCCTCTTCGCCGTGGGGCATCTTGAGCGAGGTGTCGCGCACCTCACGCGCCTTCTCACCGAAGATCGCCCTCAACAGGCGCTCCTCGGGAGTCAGCTCGGTCTCGCCCTTGGGAGTGACCTTGCCGACGAGCACGTCACCGGGGCCGACATCGGCACCGATGCGAATGATGCCTCGCTCGTCGAGGTCGGCGAGGACCTCCTCCGAGACGTTGGGGATGTCACGAGTGATCTCCTCGGGACCGAGCTTCGTGTCGCGTGCATCGATCTCGTACTCCTCGATGTGGATCGAGGACAGGATGTCCCTTTTGACGAGACGCTCGGACAGGATGATCGCGTCCTCGAAGTTGTAGCCCTCCCAGGACATGAACGCGACCATCAGGTTCGCGCCCAGCGCCATCTCGCCGTTGTCGGTCGAGGCACCGTCGGCGAGCACGTCGCCAACCTTGACCTTCTGCCCCTCGCTCACCAGCGGACGCTGGTTCATGCAGGTGGACTGATTCGAGCGGCGGAACTTCTCGAGCTTGTAGATGTAGCGCTCGTGCCCGGTCTTCGCCGCGATCACGATGCGGTCCGCGGTTACTTCCTCGATGGTGCCTTCGTGCTCGGCCATGACGACGTCGCCGGCATCGGTGGCCGCGCGAAACTCGAGCCCGGTCCCGACGATGGGGGCCTGGGGCTTGAGCAGAGGCACGGCCTGGCGCTGCATGTTGGCACCCATGAGGGCCCGGTTTGCGTCGTCGTGCTCGAGGAACGGGATGCAGGAAGCGCTGACCGACACGATCTGCTTCGGGCTGACGTCCATGTAGTCGAGGTCGGTTGCGTCGACGTAGTCGGGGTCGTTGTGACGCGCTCGCGCGAGCACCTTGTCCTCTTGGAAGTGACCCTTCTCGTCGATCACCGCGTTCGCCTGGGCGATGATCGAACGGTCCTCCTGGTCGGCGGTGAGGTACTCGATCTGGTCCGTGACCTTGCCCTTGACGACCTTGCGGTAGGGGGTCTCGACGAAGCCGTAGCGATTCAAACGGGCGTATGTCGAAAGCGAGGCGATGAGACCAATGTTCGGGCCCTCGGGTGTCTCGATCGGACACATGCGGCCGTAGTGGCTCGGGTGAACATCGCGGACCTCGAATCCGGCTCGCTCGCGGCTCAGTCCCCCAGGCCCGAGGGCGTTGAGGCGGCGGCGGTGCGTGAGTCCCGCCAACGGGTTGGTCTGGTCCATGAACTGGCTGAGCTGACTCGACCCGAAGAACTCCTTGATCGAGGCGACGACCGGGCGGATGTTGATCAGCGTCTGCGGCGTGATGGCCTCGACGTCCTGCGTGGTCATGCGCTCCTTGACGACGCGCTCCATGCGGGAGAGGCCCACCCGGATCTGGTTCTGAATGAGCTCTCCGACGGGCCGAACGCGACGGTTGCCGAAGTGGTCGATGTCGTCGGTCTCGTAGTCGGGGTCGCCCGCGTGCAGCTTCACCAGATAACGGATGGTGTCCAGGATGTCTTCTTTGCGAAGCACCGAACCCATCTCGGTGATGGCGTCTTCGGTCGACTCGAAATCGAGCTTGCGGTTGACCTTGTAGCGACCGACCCGCGCGAGGTCGTAACGCTTGGAGTTGAAGAACAGGTTCTCGATCAGGCTGCGGGCGCTCTCGACCGTGGGCGGCTCGCCCGGTCGAAGCTTGCGGTAGACGTCGATGAGGGCCTCTTCCTGGGTCTCGATCGTGTCCTTCTCGAGCGTTGCCGCGATCGACTCTGCGCCCTCGAACAGCTCGAGGATCTCGTTGTCGTCGCCGTAACCGAGCGCCTTCAAGAGGACGGTTACGTACTGACGCCGCTTCCGATCCACTCGGACGCCGACGGTGTCGCGCTTGTCGGTCTCGAACTCGAGCCAGGCACCGCGCGCGGGAATCACCTTGCAGGCGTAGACGTCTTTGTCCGAAGTCTTGTCGACGCTGCGGTCGAAGTAGACGCCGGGAGACCGGACGAGCTGGCTGACCACCACTCGCTCGGTTCCGTTGATGATGAAGGTCCCCTTTTCGGTCATCATCGGGAAGTCGCCCATGAAGACCGTCTGCTCCTTGATCTCGCCGGTCTCCTTGTTGATGAAGGCGGCGGTCACGAACAGCGGGCGAGAGAAATCGAGGTCCTTCTCCTTGCACTCGTCCTCATCGAACTTCGGTGGCTCGAAGCGATGAGCCAAGAACTGCAGTGCGAGGTTCCCCGTGAAGTCCTCGATCGGGGACATGTCATTGAGCGTGTCCTTCAGGCCCTCCTCGAGGAACCAGGTAAAGGACTCCTTCTGCACCGAAATGAGGTCCGGGGGAGAGAGGACTTCGGTGAGTTTTGCGAAAGTACGGCGTTCGCGCAGGGCATTGAACGACAAGCGAGCCTCCTCTTGGCGGTACTAGACGGCGGTTCTGAAGCTTGCTCCCCGAACGGATCGAACTGGGCGGTTCTTAGCCGCGCGACAGAACGTCTGAGACGTATGGGGGGTGGGCACAACAGCACACGAGTATAGGCGCACGCCTACACCCGCGTCAAATATACGGCTATTCAGTTGGCCTGATCGTGGTAGCGCCTGTATAGGTACCCCTCAGATTGGGCCAGAAATCACCATAATCCTGGTCCTGCCCCTGGGTCAACACCCTCCGTCGCCTACGTATTCCCAGGTGAGGGGGCCGCTCCGGCTTCCCCGCCGCTCGAAAACCCGAAAACCAGCATCGAAGGGGGGAATTCGGGGGATGATCCGGTCGGTGAGCCCGCTCCGGCTTCCCCGCCGCTCGAAAACCCGAAAAGCGGCATCGACGGGGTGAGTTGGTGATGCACGGGTGGATCTGCCCGCTCTGGGTGAGTCGGGGGCCGAAACTCCTCCGAATGCGTGCCACGGCGCACGTTTTTGGCCTCAGTCCCGCGTACCGGTTGCCATGCCAAAAAGGCGTCGTACGTCCCGCCCCCGACGAGCGCGATAGCGGTCCGGGTTTTGGCCCCGGCGAGACTCACCCGAAGCGGGCCCGAGGACCAGAACGACTACCCAATCGCCCCCTTCGCTGCCGGTTTTCGCCCGGCGCGACCTAGAAATGGGCGGGCGGGCCCCCGGAGGGACCCGCCCACGCTCAGACAGCGCTACTTGACCTCGACCGTGGCGCCGGCGGCCTCCAGCTTGTCCTTCGCCTCGTTCGCCTGCTCCTTGTTGACCTTCTCGAGCACCGGCTTCGGAGCGTTGTCGACGAGATCCTTGGCCTCCTTCAGGCCGAGGCTCGTCAGGCTGCGAACCTCCTTGATGACCTGGATCTTCTTGTCGCCGGCGGCGTTCAAGACGACGTCGAACTCGTCCTTCTCTTCCTCCGCGGCTGCTTCGCCTCCGGCGCCTCCAGGAGCTGCGGCCACCGCAACCGGAGCTGCGGCGCTGACGCCGAACTTCTCCTCGAACGCCTTTACGAACTCGCTTAGCTCGAGCACCGTCCAGTTGGCGATGGCGTCGAGTACTTCATCGTGGCTGAGTGTCTTGGTGGCCATTGCCTACTCCTCCTCCTTTTCGCGATCGTCGAGCCGATCGCTGGTCTCTTTCGTTGTGTCCTCGCCGCCGGTCGCGGCGTCTTCGTCGGTGGACCCGGTTGAATCACTGCTCTCTTGGCCCTCGCTGGACGCGGCGCCCTCTTCACTCGGAGCTCCCTCCGCCGCGGGGGCTTCCGGTAACTCGCCGGACTCCTTTTGGGTAACGATCTGCGCGAGCATCGAGCCGAGGTCCCGGAGCAACGCGGCCAGCGCGTTGACCGTGAGCTGAGCGGGCTGGTTCATCATCATGGCGATCTTCGCGAGCTGAGTCTCACGCGGCTCGAGCTTCGCAAGGTCCCTTGCCTGCTCGGCCGAGATGAACTTTCCGGCGAGAATGCCCCCCTTGACCTGGAGGACGGGGTATCTCTTGGCCACATCGTCGATCGCCTTCGCCGCCGCCGCGGCATCGCCCTTGACGTACGCAATCGCGGTCGGCCCGACGAGCAAATCGATGAGATCGTCGAGTCCAAGGTCCTTGACCGCTATGCGAGCGAGCGTGTTCTTCGACACCTTGTACTCGGTGTCGGCGTCTGCCTCGCGCAGGGCCTGCCGGACCTCGGCGATCTGGCCGACGCTGAGTCCTCGGTACTCGGTCAGCAACGCGGCGTCGCTGTTGTTGAACCTCTCCGAGATCTCTTTAACGGCAGCGACTTTTTCCGGTCTGGCCATAGGCGCTTTCTCCCTCTTCAGCAATTCCCTCATAACAAAACGCGGTCGCCAGACGGCGACCGCGCACGAGAGAGTGCGTTACGGCTCCCTGAGGATCCGCTTTCGCTCGCCTGCGCAGGCTGTGGGTTTTAAGGGCGGACCCACCTGCGGTCTGGGGCTGCTTAGGCATAGGAGGATATCGCATCACCCAACCAGGAGGACCCATGGAATTCGCTGAGGCCGTTCGCAGGCGCAAGATGATCCGCAACTACCTCGACAAACCGGTGGATGCCGACGTGCTCGAGCGTATCCTCGATGCCGCCGGACGGGCCCCCAGCGCCGGCCACAGCCAGGGCCAGTACCTCGTGGTCGTAACCGATCCGCGCACCCGAACGGCGATAGCCGAGCTGGGAAACGAGGCCCACTACGTGGCGTCGGGTATGCCTCCCTGGATGTCGACGGCCCCCGTTCATGTCGTGGTGTGCTCCCGAGAGAACGACTACCACGTCCGTTATCAGGAGGCGGACAAGCTCACCGACGAGGGAACCGAGATCGACTGGCCCGTCCCCTACTGGTGGGTCGATGCCGGAGCGACGCTGATGCTCGTGCTGCTCGCGGCCGTCAACGAAGGACTCAGCGCGGGCCTATTCGGGTCGCACAGGCTCGAGGGCCTCAAGGAACTACTGGGAATCCCAGACGACGTCGCGCCTGTGGGCATCGTCACGATCGGACACGCGGCATCGACCGCGACCACCGGCTCCGCAAAACGGGGTCGCAAGGCCCCCGAACAAATCGTGCATCGAGAACGCTGGGTAGGGGCCTAATGGTCGAAGGGGTCGGAGCCGCTGCCGGGGAAGGGGCCGCCGCCCGGATCCTGCTGGCTGAAGTAGCGCTGGAACTCGTCGGCTAGCTCGTCGCCCGAGGGAATGTTCTCTTCCTCCGAAGCTGCTTCGAGTCGAGCCACGTACTCCTTCGCGTCCGGCCGGCCGCTGACGATCTCGTCCAGCTGTGCGCGCTCGGTCGATGCCTGCTGGCGAAGTTCGTCGAGCGAGACCTCAGCTCCGACTTGAGAAGCGGCGCGACCCACGAGAGTCAGAACGCCGTCGTGATACGGGCCGGCCACGTAGTGCGGTACCTGCGCAAAGAAGCCGACGGTGTCGATACCCGCCGCCCCAAGCTCTCGGTCGACGATGCTGATCGCTGCGCTCGGCACGCGCATGGTGGGAGGCAGTTGGCTGATGTCGGCGATCAAGCCCTCGCGCGACGCGGTCGTCAACATCGGGGTGGCGCGCGTATGCGGCACCGCCGCCGGGACCGCCCCGAGCGTCACATGCAGGCCAACGTTGAACTGTTTCGCGAGTTCGACAACCGACGACGAGAACGCTCGCCAGCGCATGTCGGGCTCGGTTCCCGTCATAACGAGAACATCGCGACCTCCGAGCGTCGATTCCCGCACGGTTATCTCGGGCCAAGTCACACCCGCCATGGCACCATCCACGATGTCGAGGATGGGCCGGTTCGATCGGTAGTCGAACAGCTCGTCGCCGTCGAAGGTGGCGACGACCGCACCCGTACCGGCGATGTGCTTGGCGGCGTCGGTGGCAACGGAGGCCGCGTCCACCCATCCCATGAGCGCGGAGATCATCACCGGCCGCTCCGCCTCGACTGCTCGGGTCACGTTGAAAAGATCCATATCTCTCGACCCTACAGGTCAGATCTCGAAACTACCTCCCGAGCGCCTGTAGATCCCGGCCTCACGTTCCAACGAGCCCACCCCTGAGCGACTCGTCCTCGAGTGGACCGCTTAGCCCTCGACTTCCTCCAGGTGTTCCTGCTCGAGGTCCTTGAAGCGCGTGGGGTCAATGCGCACTCCCGGCGACATCGTGGTCGAGAGCGTGATGCTCTTCAGGTACCGGCCCTTGGCGGCAGCCGGCTTGGCTCGAACGATCTCGTCCATCACGGTCGCATAGTTCACCGCGAGGTCGCCCTCCTCGAAGCTCTTCTTGCCGATGATCAGGTGCAGGTTGCCGTGCCGGTCGGTGCGGTATTCGACGAGGCCGCCCTTGAGATCGTTGACCGCCTTGGCGACGTCGGGCGTGACCGTTCCGGACTTGGGATTCGGCATGAGTCCGCGGGGGCCCAGTACACGACCGAGTTTTCCGACGACGGGCATCATGTCGGGCGTTGCCACGGCAGCGTCGAACTCCAGCCAGCCTCCCTCGATGCGCTCGGCGAGATCGTCATCACCCACTACGTCGGCGCCGGCCGCTTCGGCGGCTTGAGCCTGCGCGCCTTTCGCAAACACGGCCACGCGCACGGTCTTGCCGGTTCCATTGGGAAGGGACACGGCACCGCGGACCATCTGATCGGCCTTGCGAGGGTCGACTCCGAGACGGAGATTTAGCTCGACCGTCTCGTCGAACTTCGCGGCGGGAAGCGACTTCAACACCTTGAGCGCATCCCCCGCGGAGTGCAGACGGTCGCGATCGACCTTACTGAGCGATTCCTTCAGACGTTTGCCGGCCTTCGGCATGTTCATCGACCTCCCGTGGTCAGCGACGGACACCAGTCCGTCTCCCACTTGCTAGAAGCTGCTTTTCTATTGAACGGTGATGCCCATCGAGCGAGCGGTGCCCTCGACGATCTTCATGGCGCCCTCGATGTCTCTGGCGTTGAGGTCGGGAAGTTTGGTCTCGGCGATCTCTCGAACCTGATCCCTCGTGACGGCGCCGACCTTCTGCCGGTTGGGCTCGCTCGAGCCCTTCTCGACACCGGCCCTCTGCCGGAGGAGGACGGCTGCGGGCGGAGTCTTGGTGATGAACGAGAACGAGCGATCCTCGTAGACCGAGATCTCGACCGGGACGATCGTTCCCGTCTGCTGCTGAGTCGCGGCGTTGTACTGCTTGCAGAAGTCCATGATGTTGATCCCGGCCTGACCGAGGGCGGGGCCCACGGGAGGCGCCGGAGTCGCTTGCCCGGCGGGGATCTGCAGCTTGAGTACCTGCGTGACCTTCTTCCTACGTTCAGCCAATGGTCTCTCCCTAATTCCTTCTGCTCGCCCTAGAGCTTCGCTACCTGATCGAAGCCAAGCTCGACCGGAGTCTCCCGGCCGAAGATGTTGACCAGAACCTTTAACTTCGACTGGTCGAGGTTGATCTCGCTGATGGTCCCCGTGAAGTTCGCGAACGGCCCGGAGATGACCCTCACGCTCTCCTGCTCTTCGAACTCGAGCCTTGGCTTGAGCTTCTTCTTGTCCTCGGGCTTGACCTGAAGAATCTTGTCGATCTCGCGATCCGACAGCGGGGTGGGCTTGGCCCCCGATCCCACGAACCCGGTCACGCCCGGAGTGTTCCGGACGACGTACCAGGAGTCGTCATCGAGGTACATACGGACGAGCAGGTAGCCCGGAAACACCTTCTTCTGGACGACCTGCTTGCGGCCCTGCTTGATCTCCATGACGTCTTCCATCGGAATGACGACCTCGAAGATCTTGTCATCCACGTTCATCGACTGAATACGAGACATGAGGTTCGTCTTCACTCGGTTCTCGTATCCGGCGTAGGTGTGGATGACGAGCCAGTCCCCAGGACGCTCGGTCGGGGGTACGAAGGTGGTCTCGTAGTCGTCGAGCTCGTCTTCCGGCTCAGCCGACTCCTGGGATTCCGCGGTCTCGGGAGACTCCTGGGACTCCGCGGTCTCCGCTTGTTCCGCGGACTCCTCTTCGGCGGCAGCTTGAGGCTCTGCGTCCTCGCTCTCCGCCGTCTCGGTCTCGGACTCCTCGGCCTCGGGGGCTGCGTCCCGGACCTCGGCTTCCGCGAGGTCGGCGTCGGAAGTCTCCCCGGCAGTCTGCTGCGCGAGCTGCTCGTCGGCCTCGTCCGAAGCGGTGGACGATGCGGCCTCGAGCTTCTGGTCTTCGGTGTGGGTTTCCTGCATCAGTCAACTCCAAACAGCACGAGAACGCCCTTGGTGAAGACGTAGTCCATGCCGGCGATGACAACGGCGAGTGCGACTGCCGCGACGAGCACCACGGTCGAGTACGAGACGACCTCGCTCCGAGAAGGCCAGTTGACCTTCTGAAGCTCGGCGATGACCTCCTTGGCGAACTGACGAGGCCTGGTGCGCTGCCGTTTCTGCTGCGCGGCGGCGGGTCGCGGGCTGGGTGCCCGCTTCTTCCCCTCCTGCTTCTTCATCTCACGCTTGTACTGCCTGTTCACGACGGCCCTTTCCTCGAATCCAGCCGGTCGCTCCACTTCCTCGCTGTCGCCGAAGCGCGCTGTAGAAGGGTCCGGGACGGGGGATTGGAGCGAGGATTAAGAGTAGCACGGGGCGAAGTCGCCCGAAAAGAGCGCTCGACGGTCCATAGTGTCTCGTTTCGCAGGTGGGCTCAACCGATCCCGCTCGTTTGCCCTGCTTGACTGAGGGAAGGCGGAGTAGGTGACGAAGAAGCTGGCGATCGTGCTCGCAATCACGCTTGCGGCCTGTGGGATCCCGCGGGACCCTGAGGGGACGCTCGCGCGCGTGAGCGGCGGGGTCATGCGGGTGGGTGTCACCGAGGCTCCGCCCTGGATCGAGCTCGGCGATGCCTCACCCGACGGCATCGAGGTTCGGCTGGTCGAGCGGTTCGCCGAGCAGATCGACGCGGAGATCGAGTGGGCCGAGGGGTCGGAGGAGGAGATCTTCAGCGCGCTCAAGGTGCGGGAGCTCGACCTCGTCATCGCAGGCCTCACCGCCGAGACGCCGTGGTCGTCGGAGGCGAGCATCACCCACCCTTATCTCACGACCGCCGCCCTCGTCGCGGTCCCAGACGACACGGATGAGCCCGAAGACATCGCCGAGCTCGAGGTGGGAGTGGAGGCGAATACCGAGATCGCAGGGCTCCTTCGGAAGACTGATGCGCATGTCGTCGAAGTTGATGACATCGAGGACTACGAAGGTCCGGTTGCAATCGACAACTTCCTCACGGACGACCTCGATGTAGTGGATACGGGAGTGCGGCTCGGCGAATCAGACCACGTGTTCGCTGTGCCCATAGGTGAGAACGATTGGATGACGGCAGTCGAACGCTTCCTGCTTGAACGACCCGGCGAGATCGAGGATCTCCTGGACGAGTTGGGTGGGCCGTGAGAACAACCAGAGCGTTCGAGCTGCCGCCGGACAAGGCCAAAGCGAACCAGAGGGCGATTCGCCTCGAGTGGATCACCATCGGCTATCTCGTGTCGGCGATCTTTTTCATCTACATCACGCTCGGCGCCTCCCAAGCGATGAAGGCCGCGTGGATCGAAGACATCCTCAGTCTCGTACCCCCGATTTCGTTCCTGGTCGCATCTCGGGTGAGGCACCGGCCCCCGAGTGAGCGCTACCCCTTCGGTCTCCACCGCGCCGTGAGCGTCGGATACCTGTGCGCCTCGCTTGCGCTGGCTGCGATGGGGCTTTTCATCCTGTACGACTCGGTGTCCAAGCTGGCAGCCTTCGAGCACGCTCCCATCGGGCTGGTGCAACCGTGGGGTGAGCCGATATGGCTGGGGTGGTTCATGATTCCCGCTCTCGTTTACAGTGCCGTCCCCGCCGTGGTCCTCGGACGAGTAAAGCTTCCACTGGCGCGCGAGTTGCACGACAAGGTGCTGTACGCCGATGCCAAGATGAACAAAGCCGACTGGCTGACCGCCGTCGCGGCGATGGTCGGCGTGATCGGGATCGGTTTGGGCCTCTGGTGGCTGGACTCGCTCGCCGCCATTCTGATCTCGCTCGACATCACTCACGACGGCATCAAGAACCTCCGAACCGCGACGGCCGACCTCATGGACGAGCGACCGACGCTTATCGATTCCTCCGCCTTGGACCCCCTTCCTCAGCGGCTCCGCACCGAGCTTCGCTCGCTCGATTGGGTGCGGGACGCTGCGGTGAGGGTGCGAGAGGAGGGCCACGTCTTCTTCGCCGACATTCAGGTCGTACCCACGTCGACGGAGGACCTGACCTCGAGGTTGGCCACGGTTGCAAGGAGGCTCATGGATCTCGACTGGCGATTGCACGACGTCGTGATCATGCCCGCTGAAAAAGTCGAAGAGGAGCGCCGAGCCGATCCGGCTCGACCCGACGCTCGCACTTCGTCATGATCGTTAGAAGGAGACTCGACCTCGGCACACCTCGCCGGTCCTGAGGTTCCGAGCTCGAGCACGAAATCGGTCGACGCCCCGGTGATTCGCCACCTTGCGCTCGATGTCGAAAGAGCCACTGCGGCCCCTGGTCACCCTCGTGCCTCTGAAGTAGCGGTTGCCGTCGTGCCTAAGAGTGACTCTCCACCGGTCCCCGCTGCGGTTCTGGTCGACCTCGTACTCGGCCTCGAGCCGGCCGTCGTCCCTCTTGACCTTGTACTTCCAGTCGGTTCGACCGCTGCAATTGCCCCGCCTGATGACCTCGCGGTCCCCGCCTCCTCCGGCCGAGGCCGGCGCAGCGGCCAGGATTGAGATCGCCATGAGCACGGCCAACACCAAGCTGAACGACTTCCTCGTCATAGTTCACTCCTTCGCCTTGCCTGCGGTTTACGAGGGGTTAAACGGAGAGCCGACGGGTCGCGTTACGCGTTTGGCCGGATCTTCCCGGCCGAGAAGGGGCACCCCCGCCAGTGGAGATGGGTAGGGGGGCAGTAACATCGAGTCATGAACGTGCTTCAGTGTCCTGAGTGCAAACTGCGGTTCCGTTCCGAGTCGGAGTTGGACCAGCATCTGCGCGACGAGCACCCCGAGTTCCACTCCGAGCGCATGGACCGGAACCAGCCCCATCATCCCCGCCACCGCCGGCAGCATCTCGAGTCGAGTAACTAGGCGACCCGCAAACCCTCGCAGGGGATGGCGCTCATCGGCGCGGCCCAGCATCAACGAGGCAGCGACGCCACCAGGGGAGCGCGCCGTTCAGCGAGATCAAGACGTGTCCACGATGTCTCGCGACATCACATAGCAGGGCGGGAGCAGGGCGGGAGGGATTCGAACCCCCGGCCACTGGTTTTGGAGACCAGCGCTCTGACCAGACTGAGCTACCGCCCTAACGGTCTAGCAGTTTAGTCGCGCCGGCTCGGC
>WHSV01000107.1 GCA_009379915.1 Actinomycetota bacterium
TCTAGACCGGTTTCGCGGTGGCCGGTTCCCGGAGGCTGTCTTCGAGAACGGCGTCGTCGCCGTTGCCCCCGGCCATTGCCTTGGCTCGTGCGATCAGCGGCTGGAGCCTTCCGGTCTTGCTCAGATAGAAGACCCCAGCCCCCAGCCCCGCAAGAGCGAGTACCGGCGAGATGCGGGAAGCGACCGAACGCTTCGGCTCGCGCATGTCCTGGATCTTCTGGATTCCTTTTGTGACCGCCACGGCCGCTATCGCCTTCTTGACTATCGAGTTCACGTACTCCTCCTCGGTTTTCCTTGCTCGTTGCTCGTGGCCTACCCCTGAAACCTCTCATGAATCCCTTAAACAAGCGATCAACCACCCCGAACGAGCGTCCAAACTACTTTCCGAATTAGTGGGTCAGAATGTGCTTCGTGATCGCCTTCGAAGAGTTTGAGACCAAGACAGGTGGGCGGCTCGATGCGCTCGACATAACAGAGGAAGTGCTCGAGGTCGCTCGAACCTCCGGGGTCACGAGAGGCAACCTCTTGGTCTTCTCGCCGCACACGACATGTTCCGTGATGATCGCGAAGGGCGGTGTAGAGGTCGTCCGGCAATTGGAGGAGGCAATGGCCAAGCTCGCTCCCGACGACCTCTACTACCAACACGATGATTTCTCGATTCGGACCGAGAACATGACCGAAGACGAGCCCCCGAACGCGCCATCGCATCTCTTCCATGTTTTCGCGGGGAAGACGTCCGAGTGCATTCCGATCGTCGAAGGGGGACCACTGCTCGGCCAGGACCAGCGCGTGCTCTTCGTCGAACTTGACTCGTCACGCCCTCGTCGTTACTGCATCCAGGTCGTCGGTGAGTAGGGCCCCCGTGAGCGTGCGCGAGATGAACTGGTTGACCGACGATGTCCATCGGGTGGAGAACCTCCTGCAGGACACGGCGGGCGCGTCTTCACATCCGCTTGTGAGTGAGGCCTGCCTTCATCTGATCAAGGCCGGTGGTAAGCGCGTCAGGCCCACGCTGGTGCTGCTTTCCTCCCACGTAGGAGATGCGGGGGGGCAGGCGACAGACCTGTCGGCTGCCGCGGTCGAGCTCGTGCATCTGGCCACGCTCTATCACGACGACGTCATGGACGAAACGGAGACCCGGCGGGGCGTACCAACGGTTCACAACAAGTGGGGGACCCAGGTCGCAGTGCTCGCCGGCGATTATCTCTTCGCCTGCGGTTGTGCACTTGGTGCGGACGCGGGAGGTGAAGTCCCTGGCATTCTGGCGCGCGCCATCTCACAGGTGTGCGAAGGGCAGATCGTGGAGACTGCGTCACTCAACGATCCTCATCGCCCCGTCGATGACTACATCCACACCATCTCGCTCAAGACGGCCGCGCTCTTCCGCGCGTCCTGCGAGCTGGGCGCTGCAACGTCGAGCGCATCCCCGGCCGAGAGATCGGCGCTGGTCACATATGGGGAAAAGCTCGGTCTTGCCTTCCAGATCGTGGACGACGTCTTGGACCTCTTGGGCGATCCGTCGGTTATCGGTAAGCAGCCGGGCACCGATCTCAGGGCGGGTGTACTCACGGCTCCCGTTCTGCTCGCGTGCGAGCGCGACCCCCGGCTTGCGACCCGGCTGTCGAACGGGGACCGGGAGCTCGAACAGGTTCTTCCGACGCTCATGGCGACCGGGTCGATCGAGGCCACGATCGAGATGGCGGAGGGTTTCCGAGCCGAGGCCCTCGCCGAGCTGTCTGTGCTCGGTGGGGGGGTCTGGCGAGACACGCTCGAGGACCTGATCGACGGGATGCTGGCTCAGATCCCAGAGCTGCCGGGGGACTGAGGGGGACGACAAACACAAACCCTGCGCTTAGGGGGCGGAAGTTGGTCGAGGGTCGAGATATCTGCGCAGCCCGCCTCGTTCTGGGCCTGAAAGCTGGGGGTCGATGGCCCTTTGGTTCTGAGTGCCGCTATATGCGGTGGCGAGACCCAAAACCCACCAGCGGGCTCCGATCGTAGGCAGGCGAACTAAGAGACCAACGAAGGCCCGGAAGGCCTCGGCTTACCGGGCCCCAACCTCTTCGTGAACATGTCGACGAGATGCTCGATGTAGACGTTCTCGTTCGCAGGCAGCATGTGCTTTCCGCCGAGAATCTCCTGCTCGACAAAGAATGCGAGTAGTGAATTGAAGAACAGCCTCGCGGCGACCTGCGGGTCCACTTGGCCGCGCGCTTTGTCGTTCATACGCGCGTCCAGGATGTCTGCAAGCTCGCGGATCGACTGGCCGACCGCGTCCGAGAAGAATGCCTCTTTCTCCTCGGGGAAGATTTGCACCTCCTGCAACAGAAGGCGGGCGAGTTCGGTGTTTTGGTGCAGGACGTCGAAGAAGCCGCGCGCGAGGACTAACAACAGACTCCGCAGATCGAGTTGTCCCGCAAGCTCGGGAAGCTGTCGAAGCACGGGCAGGAATGAGTATTCCTCGATGATGGCGCGAAAGAGATCACGTTTGCCTGCGAAGTAGTGGTAGATGAGTCCTTCCGTGAGGTCGGCCTCGCGCGCGATGTCGCGCATCGACGTCCCGTGGAAGCCCTTGGTTGCGAATAGGTGGAGGCTGGCCTTGAGGATGTCCTCACGCCGATCGCGCCGCACGTGCTGGGGTTCGCGCGCGCTCAAGACATCACAGGCCCTTGGTGAACGAGCTGTGGCCCCCCCGGGAGCGATCGTTGACCTGTCGGAGAATGTCGTCGCGAACCAGTCGAACCGCTTGACCGATCTTGTCGTGCTGGGCTTTTGCGATGAGATGCTTGCGACCGTAATGAAGGTCGAGAGTTACCTCTCTTCCGGGTCCGCCGTTCTCGGAGATGCGAAGGTCGGCTCGAACGAGGTCGTAGCTCTCCAGCCGTCGGTCGATCTTGTCGAGGTCTCTCTCGATCCGAGCGATGTCTTGTTCCTTCAGATCGTCGTCCGGCGCAATCACACGAAGCTCCATGGATCACCCCTTCCAGAGGAGGGCACGATAGTTCATGGTAGACCGTCGTTCAGCCACGCGAGAAGCGAAGCGGGTAATTCGAGTGCTGAGAATTCCTTCCTGACGTGCTCCCGTCCCGCCAAGCCCATGGCCGCCGCCCGCTCTGGATGCTCGAGCAACCACGCGATTCGATCGGCCAACTGGGCCACGTCCTTGGCGTCCACCACGAACCCCGTCGAGCCGTCGATTACCGCCTCGGGAGTCCCACCCGACCGGCCGGTGACACAGGGTGTGCCACTGGCTGCGGCTTCGAGCAGAACGACGCCGAGCCCCTCGATCTCCAGACCGAAGTAACGGTCGGCAACGGGAAGAGCGAACAGGTCCGCAAGGGCGTAGAAGGCGGGCGCGTCGGCGTCCTCAACGCGACCGGCAACGATGACGCGACCCTCGCTCGATTGCGCGAGCTTCTCCAGTCGACCCTGCTCCGGCCCCGTCCCGGCGATGACAACGACCGCCTCCGGCACGCGCTCGTTGATGGCGGGAAGGGCTGCGATCAGCCGGTCGAGGCCCTTACGTTTCACCAGGCGCCCGAAACACAGCACCACCTTGTCCGGTGGCGACAGTCCGAGCCCCGATCGCAGGGAGGCGGTGTCCACTTCGGGGTGGAAGCGATCGAGATCCACTCGTGCGCGAAGACGCTCTATAGGCGGTACCGGCAGGCCGTGGCTCTGAATGAGCTCGCGCAGAGCATCGCCTGTGTACCCGCTCACCGGCAGGAGCAGCTCGGCTCCGGCCATGGCTCGGGCGAGTCTCTTTCTCAGGCCGGGAACCGCAGCAGGGACGAGCATCTCCGCCCCGTGAACGATCGCGACGTATCTGAGCCCTCGCCGGTTGAGATCGGGGCCCAGCAGCCCGAGGGGCCACGGGGTTCCGAAGATCACCTTGGTGGTCCGGTACTGAGCCGCCAGTCCTGAGATGGTTCTGACGACCCTCTTGCTGGGCACCAGCATCGAGCCGTCCTCGAGTCCGTGGGTCGGATAGCCGAGATCGTGGGGGATTGGAACCCCGTCGCGCTGTCGGGGGCCGAGCACGGCGATGCGTGGGGCGACCAGCGAACAGAGCTCGGCAAGGTAGCTTTCGATGCCGCCGCGGCCCGGTAGGAACGACGAGGTAACCATCAGGGCATCGGGCATGGCCGGGAGACTAGTGCACCGCTCTACCCGTCTCGCAACAGAAAGGGGCGGACGACTTTCGATCGTCCGCCCCTTGTTTCCCAGCCCGCAATCCCCCTGACCGGGCCACGAATCAGAAGGCCAGGCTGCGAACCCCTGCTGGTTGTCGAACCCCTTACTTTGCGAGACGAGGGGCCGGAAGTCAGTCCCCCGTTCGGGGCTAATTCGCGACCCGACAGGGGGAATAGAGGGCACGAAGAAGCCCCGGGGCGGGAAGGAAGACCCCGGGGCTCCTTGAGCTACTGCTGGCCTAACCTTGGTATGTCCCGGAACCGGGACCTGAAACACATTTCTAAGGACTTTCTCCTCCGGGGTTTCTGCATCCCGGGTGTCCCGGGTTGGCGGACATCAAGCCTTGGGGACTATCCTGCTGGCCGCCGTTCATCTTCCGTTCACGTAAGGGGAAACAGCCAGATGCGCTTGAGGATCGTTCCTGCCCAGGGGTCGTTCTATGAGTTGTTTGAGGAAATGGCTACCAAGGTGCAGCAGGGAGCCGACGGCTTGGTCGACTTGCTTAAGTCATTCACAGACGTCGATAGGAAGACCGGACGCCTGCTCGATATCGAGCACGAGGGGGACGAGATCACGCACGAGATCATCAAGCGTCTAAACACCACCTTCGTGACCCCCTTCGACCGCGAGGATATTCATCGGCTGGCTTCGAGCCTCGACGACGTTCTCGATCACATAGAGGCCGCAGCGGAATATCTCCAACTCCACAAAATCGTGGAACCCCTGCCCCAGATGATCACGCTCGCCGAGACTCTCGGCGAAGCCGCGACAAAAACGGCCGAGTCGATGCCACGGCTCCGAAAGATGAAGAACCTGGAGGAGTACTGGGTGGAGATCAACCGTCTCGAGAACGAGGGGGACCGCTCCTACCGTCGCACTATCGCCGAGCTGTTTTCCGGTGAGCACAACGCGATGGACGTGTTGAAGTTCAAAGACATCATCGAGGAGATCGAACATGCCATCGATCGACTTGAAGATGTCGCCAATACCGTCGAGACGATCTTTCTCAAGCAGAGTTGATGGAGCAGTTCGCGGGTCTGAGTTTCGAAGCCTGGGTGATCATCGCGGTCGCCTTGGCTTTCGACTTTGTAAACGGCTTCCATGATGCGGCAAACTCCATAGCAACCGCGGTCGCCACGCGCGTCTTGTCTCCTCGCTATGCTGTGGCTTGGGCCGCATTCTGGAACTTCACGGCATTCCTGGTTTTCTCCACCGCGGTTGCCGAAACCATTGGCACAGGGACGATCCGTATCGATCAGGTCGCAAGCCTCGAAGTGATTCTCGCGGCGCTGATAGGCGCCATCTTCTTTGACCTGCTGACCTGGTACTACGGGCTCCCGGCATCCTCGTCGCACGCGCTCGTCGGAGGACTTGCTGGAGCCGCCATTGCCGCTGATGGTTTCGATGCTCTCGTTGCATCAGGGATCTGGAAGATCGCCGCCTTCATTGTTTTCTCGCCGCTTCTCGGCATGTTGCTTGGGGTGCTGATCATGAACTTGGTCATGTTCGTCACGCAGTCTCTCATGAGCAAAGGTTGGGGAACGCTTCGCGGCGCCAACTGGGCTTTCCGGAAACTCCAGCTGGTTTCCGCGGCCGCATACTCCCTCGGTCACGGAGCCAACGACGCGCAGAAGACCATGGGTGTCATCGCTGCGGTGCTCCTGATCGACAAGAGTGCTCCGCTCGGTGACTTCGATGTCTCCCTCCCGATCGTTCTGGCCGCTCACGCAGCCATTGCGCTTGGGACGCTCTCCGGTGGATGGAGGATCGTCCACACCCTGGGATCGAAGATCACAAAGCTGCAGCCTGTGGGCGGCTTCTCCGCCGAGACAGGTGCCGCGGTCACTCTGTTCGGAACGGCGGCGCTCGGCATCCCCGTCTCGACGACTCATACCATCACGGGTGCCGTCGTCGGCGTGGGGGCGACGAACCGCTTTTCGGCCGTCCGGTGGGGGCTCACGGGTCGAGTCGTGTGGGCCTGGGTGCTGACCATTCCTTGCGCCGCACTGACCGCCGCCCTCTGGTATTGGATCACCGTCACCGTGGGGGCCGACATCATCATTCCCGTTGGGATCGCGGGAGCGGCGTCATGGCTCGTGCTCTTCGTGCGCAAGAAGCGGCGGCGCGTGCAAGATCCGGTCTTCGCTCCCCCTTGATGTCCTAATAGATAAGGTGGGACCATGACCGACGCCGAGGAGATCAAGAAGCTCAAACAGCAGGCGCGCGAGGACCGCAAGCTGTTCCAGAAGGCGGCCGATGCACTGGCGGAGATCGATCGAAATCACGGTCTCGACGACCATCATGCCGACGTGCTGGCGGCACTACGGATTCGAGTCGAGGGCAAGAAGCGTGCGTCGCTCGACGACCTCCTCACCGCCACCGGCGACATCTCTGGAAAGAGGGAACTCGGTGATGCCTTGGGCGCGACCGAGAAGAAGAAGTCCTCCGATTGGCCCGAGATCGAGGAGCAGAAGAAGGATTGGCCCGGCCTCTAAGCTGTGGCTAGTTGCCCTCGCCCTTGTCCCTGAGGAAGCGCTCGAGTTCTGCCGCGATGTCATCACCTGAGGGCATCCGAGACGGGTCCATCTCCTCGATGTCCTCCTGCTCATCCGTGCGCTCTTCCAGCATTCGGACGTAGGCCTGTACGTCGTCGTCACCGGCGACCATCTCGGTGACTCGTTCCTCGTAGATCTTCGTCGCGCGCAGCAGATCGTCGATTTCGGCCGCGGCTCCCACGAGCTGGGTTGCTCGCTCGACCAACGCGAGCGCCGCCTTAGGGTTTGGCGTCACCGAAAGGTAGTGGGGGACCGCCGCCCAGAGACTCGCCGAGTCGATACCCGCTTTCGAGAACGCTTCATGCATCACACCGACGATGCCGGTTGGTCCCTCATAGCGCGATCGGTGCAGATCCAATCGCTTGATCAACTCGGGATCGACCGCGGTTCCGGTGATCTGAACCGGACGAGAGTGGGGCACGTCGGCCAGCAGCGCTCCGAGCGTGATCATCAACTTGACGCCGTGAGCCTTTGCAATCTCGACGACCAGGTTCGAGAACGTGCGCCACTTGGTGCTGGGTTCCGTACCAACAAGGACGATCACGTCGTTCGTCGTCGCCGTGAGCCTCGCCGCCATGAACTCGTTGGCAGGCCAAGTGATCTTGCGCGTCGTTCCATCGACCAGCTCGACTTGTGGTCGGACGGCTTGAAAGTCGTAAAAGTCCTCGGGGTCGATCGAGGCGAGGTTGGTTGCCGACCACACCCGTCCGAGATGCGACGCGGCAAAGCTGGCAGCGTCGCCTGCATCGTTCCATCCGCGAAAAGCGGCGACGAGAACGGGTGCGCGCAGTTCGATGTCGGCGTGTTGTGTGATTCTGTCGTCCATGGCTCTAACCTACTCTCGGTAGCCCTCTACCTCAGGGGAGAAGATGCTCGACTTGCCCATCGAAGGCGTGATCATCGCAGTGGCCCTGTCGCTGCTGATCGGGGCGGCGGGCGGCCTCGTCTACGCAGGCATCATGGGTTACCGCAAGAGGACAAAGTCCGACTGAGTAGGTTCAGTCGGTGCCGTTTCGCTGCGAGATATGACGCTGGAGCTTCCGCTTGATGCGCTGAAGTGCGTTGTCGATCGACTTGACGTGGTTGCCGAGAGTTCCGGCTATCTCCTCGTACGACTTGCCGTCCATGTAGAGAGTCAAGACCTCGCCCTCGAGCTCGGTGAGGTTGCGGTTCATCGAGGTACGGAGTGCTTCGATCTCCTCGGCCGAGATGACCAACTCCGCCGGGTCACTGGTTCGTTTCGGGGACATGAGGTGGTCGGCGACCGATGACGCATCGTTATCCTCGTATGCGGGGGCGTCGAGTGACACGGACGAGTTCAGCGGATGGTGCTTGCGCCGGTTGGCGGTCTTTATGGCAGTCAATATCTGCCTCGAGATACAGAGTTCGGCGAACGCCGGAAATGGGGTCTTTTGTTGGAGGTCGAAGTCTCTGATGGCCTTGAAGAGGCCGATCATGCCCTCCTGGACGACATCCTCTCGTTCCGAGCCCGCCAGGAAGTAGCTGCGCGCCTTGGACCGAGCGAAGTTCCGGTAGCGGGCGAGCAGGACCTCTATCGCGCGCTCCTCGCCGTAGCGGGCTTGTTCGACCAACTCTGTGTCTTGGAGCCGGTCGAGCTCGAGTGACGGAGTAATCAACTCCGATGACTCGCTCGTTCTCATATCGCTCCCCGAGAGCCCTGAGATTGTCCAAGGCCTCCCCCAACCTTCGAATGTGAGGACTTTGTGGATTGACCGTGCCCACCGATCCGCAGAATCAGGCCGATCCGCACTTTCCGGAGAGAACCCTTCTAGCTGCCAGGGGTTATTCCCTCCTCAGGCCCTACTATGCAGGGTTCCTGGAGGCGAATAGGGGCTGGTGTCCCTCCCGGTCTTCAAAACCGGTGGGTCGGGCGATCCCCGGCCGGCGGGTTCGATTCCCGTCCGCCTCCGC
>WHSV01000108.1 GCA_009379915.1 Actinomycetota bacterium
CCTCGTCGAACAAGCTTTGGAGGGCCCGTCCTCATCGGAGCCAGCCTGATTGCGGCGCTCTTCTTCGGGCCGTCGCTCGTCCAAACTCTCTTTCGCAGGACCCACCACCACCACTAGCACGCATCGCCCCATGCGGAGCGCCCTTTGGGTCAGCTCGCCCCCCGGCTGTCCTTCGGGAGACTCCCTCCCCTTACAGCCCGTAATGTGACCTGCGATGGAAACCCTTGTTCACCTGATGGAGTCGTGGGTCATCGACTACGGCTACGCCGCGATATTCCTTCTCATGCTGGCGGAGTCCGCCTGCATCCCCTTTCCCAGCGAGGTCACAATGCTCGTGGGTGGGTGGTACGCGGCCACCGGCGACCTGAACTTCTTCTGGGTGGGGGCCATGGGCGTTCTCGGAAACGTCGCCGGGTCTTGGGTTGCCTACGGTGTCGGGCGAACCATGGGCCGGGGGATTCTCGATCGGTACGGCAAGTACGTGCTTATAAGAAGCCACGATATCGACAGGGCCGAGATCTGGTGGGACCGCCACGGCGAGGCCGCCACCTTTTTCTCCCGGCTGCTCCCCGTCATCCGGACCTTCATCTCGCTTCCCGCCGGCATCGCGAAGATGCCCTTCGGAAAGTTCACGCTCTACACCTTCTTGGGATGCATTCCCTGGACCTTCGCACTGACCTGGCTCGGTGTCGTCGTCGAAGACAACTGGGAGCGGGTGCTCGGCTACTTCGATCTCCCGACGATCATCATCGGTGCGCTCGTGGTGGTGGCAGCGGTCGTCTGGTACCTCCGCCGGCGTAAGCAGCGAAAGGCCTTGCAGGCCGCAAGCGCCGGCCCCGTCGCCAAATCCGAGTAGGTACCTACTCTCCGGTTAAGGCGCGCCTCAGGTCGCCTTCGGCTTGGGTGGTGCCGAGCGCAAGTACCTCGTCCCCGGCGTGCAGAGGCGTTTCGCCGCGCGGGGCGATGACGTGTCCATCGCGCACGACCGCGACGAGAGAGCTGTCCGTAGGGAAGGCGATCTCGCGCACGGTCTTGCCGTCCACGGGGGATCCCTCCGCGAGAGTCACCTCCATCAGGGAGACTCGCCCTTGTTCGAGTCGAAGCAACTTGACCAGGTCGCCCACGCTCACCGCCTCCTCGACCAGAGCGGTGAGCAAGTGCGGCGTGCTGACGGCGATGTCCACGCCCCAGGACTCATTGAAGAGCCATTCGTTGTCGGGATGATTGACTCGGGCGATGACGCGCGGTACCGCGAACTCCTGCTTGGCGAGGAGCGAGATGACCAGGTTGTCCTCATCGTCTCCCGTTGCCGCCACGACCACCTCGCAAGAAGACAACACCGCCTCGTCCAGGGTATGGAGCTCGCAGGCGTCCCCGATGACCCAGTGGACGTCCAGGCCCATGTCGTGGCGAACCCTCTTGGCGTACTCGTGATTCTGTTCGATGAGGACCACGTCGTTGCCGCGTTTCTGCAGGTCAGCTGCAACGAAGGTGCCGACGTTCCCGGCCCCCGCTATTGCGATTCTCAACCCCTTTGGGGTCATTCCGGACGTCCCACCTTCTTGAGCTCTTCGGACAGACTCGCCACGTCTCCCCGAATAATCGAGAAGTGGAGAATGTCACCATCCTGGATGGCGAGCGTTTCGTCCGGAACTCTCGGCACGCCGAACCGGCTAACCGAGATCAGCTTCCTTCGGCCCCCGAGGTCGAAACCACTCACGTTCTTTCCGACCGTCTCCGGCGGGGCGGGAAGCGCCGCCACGACAACCTCGCCGTTGTCGACCGTGTACTCGACCGGGATGTCGTCGGGGAGCATCTGGCGAAGGATCTGGTCTGTGGTCCACCGGACCGTCGCCACCGTCTGAATGCCGAGCCGCTGATAGATCTGCGCCCGCCGGGGGTCGTAGATCCGAGCTACGACCTGGTGGACCCGGTAGTGCTCCTTGGCCATGCGGGCCGATACGATGTTCGAGTTGTCGCCGCTGGTGACCGATGCGAAGGCCTCCGCTCTCCTGATCCCGGCCTCTTCGAGAACCCCTTTATCGAACACAAAACCCGTGAGCTGGGCTCCCTTGATGTCGTGGCGGAGGCGCTCGAAAGCCTTGGGATTCTTGTCGATGATCGCTGTCGTGTGCCCGAGGCGCTCGAGATTGGCAGCCAGTTCCGATCCGACGCGACCGCAGCCGGCGATGATCACGTGCACTTCAACCGTGCTCCTTCTATCTCCCAGATGGCTCGGATCAGCGCGGCGATACTGCCATACTTCTCTGTTATGGGACTCATCTCTAATCGGCTCAGCGAACTCTCCCGGCCACCAGACGATATACGGGCGCAGAATCTCGGAGCGTGGGCCGCGTCCATCCAAGGCGCGAGACCGATTGCGACGGTAGAAGCCCGCTGCGGCTGCAAGGTCGCGGGCGTGGTTCAGAACATACGCATCGACCCGCGCGAGGGCACCGGATCGATCGAGGCGACGATCATCGACGGCAGCGGGCAATTGGTCGCCAAATGGCTGGGGCGCTCGTCCCTGCAGGGCATCCGACTCGGTGTGGGTCTCATCATCGAGGGAATCGCCGGCATCAGCCGCGAGGACGAATTCGTCGTTCTGAACCCGGAGTACGCGCTCGTGCCCGGTCCGGAGCACGGATAATCTTTCGCCCGTGAGCAAGGCGGGGTCGGTCCTAAAACGCGTCGTTTTAGGGAAGCCGATGTCATCGGGCGAGATGGAACACACGCTCTTACCGAAAACGATCGCGCTCCCCGTCTTCTCCTCGGACCCCCTGTCGTCGAACGCCTACGCGACACAAGAAATGATGCTTGTCCTTGCCTTGGCGGGGACGATGGCCTTTTCGCTGGTTCTTCCGATTTCCGTCGCGGTAGCAACGCTTCTGTGGATCGTGATTACGTCGTACCGCCAGACCGTCAAGGCCTATCCGACAGGTGGAGGAGCATACCGAGTCTCGCATGAGAACCTCGGCCTGTATCCGGGGCTACTGGCGGGCTCCGCCCTGCTCATCGACTACGTCCTGACCGTATCGGTCTCGATGACAGCGGGGGTGGATGCCATAACCTCTGCCTTCACGGGTTTGGCGGGCTACGAAGTTCAGATCGCGATCGGATTCATCGTTTTGGTTACGCTCGCCAACCTCCGAGGGTCGAAGGAATCCGGTGTGTTGTTCGCGTTCCCCACCTACGGGTTTGTGGCTGCTATCTACCTCATGATCGCCACGGGGCTCGTGCGTTGCGTCGGCGGATGTCCACCGGCAGAAAGCGCCGGTATGGAAGTTCCCGTCGAAACGGTGATCACGTTTGCTGTCGTGCTGCGCGCATTTGCCGCAGGTACCACCGCATTGACGGGAGTAGAGGCGATCGCCGACGGAGTGCCCGCTTTTCGGTACCCCCAGTCTCGTAACGCGGCTACAACCCTGACAATCATGGCCGCCCTATCGACCTCGATGTTTCTGGGGATTTCCTACCTCGCTCGAGGAACAGGCGTCGTCATCGGTGAGCACGAGGAACAGACCAAGACAGTGGTGGCGCAGATCGCAGACGCTGTCTTCGGCGGCGGCTTCATGTTCTATGTGGTCCAGTTCATGTCTGCCGCCATCCTCATCCTGGCCGCCAATACCGCCTATCAGGACTTTCCCCGACTCTCGTCAATTCTGGCCGCCGACCACTTTATGCCGCGTCAGTTCATGAACCGCGGCGATCGGCTCGTCTTCTCGAATGGGATCGTGATTCTGGCAATAGCCGCGTCTGTGTTGGTTTGGTACTTCGATTCGGATCTCAATCGCCTCATTCAGCTGTATCTGGTAGGCGTCTTTATTTCGTTCACGCTCTCTCAAACGGGCATGGTCACCCGGTCGCTAAAACTGAGACCGCCCGATTGGCGGAAGACCGTTGCCATTAGCGGTTTCGGCGGCACCGTTACCGCAATCGTGCTCCTGGTTGTCATCTACACCAAGTTCGTGCGCGGAGCATGGATCGTGCTGGTCATGATTCCCATGCTCATGTATCTGATGCGGTCGATCCACAGCCACTACGAGAGCCTTGCAGAGCAACTCGGTCGCCCAGACCGCAAACCTGTTGACCGGCGGCCGGGTAACCAACACGTAGTGATTCTTGCAGCGCGTGTCGATGCGGCGGCGGCGCGGGCAGTGGGATACGCGCGCGCGATCCGAGCGGCGGATGTCACCGCGGTGACCTTCGACAGGGCGAACCTGTCACCCTGGAAGCGGCTCGCCCCCGACATCCCGATGCAGCACCTGGAGACCCGAAGATCTCGCACGCAGACCCTCAAGGCCCTCGTGCGCGCCAAGCGTCGGGATCTCACGTCAGACGACTTCCTCACTCTTGTGGTTCCGGAGATTCTCGAGACACGCAGCTTCTTCGAGATCATCTTGCACCCCCGGCTGCACAGGCTGAAGGCGGCCATGCTCACCGAGCCCGGCGTTCAGATACTCGATATCCCTGTTCTGCAGGAGGACATCGATCCGGAGATGGACGACTCGCAGGAGCCTGGTCGGAACTACGTTTGCGTTCTCGTTTCGTCCGTTCACAATGCGACGCTTCAGGCGATCGAATACGCCGAGACCCTCCAGGCGACCGACATCCGTGCGGTCAGCTTCGGGCTCGATCCTGAGGCGACCGAGAAACTAGGTAACGATTGGCTCAACGCACGGATTCCTCATCCGCTCGAGATCGAGGACTCTCCGTATCGCGACATCGGCCGCTCGCTTACGAGCTACATCAAGCAGTTCGAAGCCGATGGATTGAACCGCGTCGTCACGGTCGTCTTGCCCGAGTTCGTGGTGGAGAAGAGGCGCCATCAGATCCTGCATGGCCAGACGGCGCTGGTAGTCAAGCGTCATCTGCTTTTTGCGAAGGGCGTCGTTGCGGCGAGCGTGCCGTACCACGTCCAAGAGGAGCGAGCGCTCGCAGAACCCTCCCGAACCTAGAAGAGGGGCCCTCATCGGACCCCTCTTGGTTGCATCCAGCTGGTCGTACCTCAGTCCACCCCAACGGGGGCCTCCGCGCGCGCAACGTCCTCCTCGGCGTGGCCGATTTGCGTGGGGCGCTTGCTGAACGCGATCGCCGCCCCCAGCACCAGCACCGCGATGCCCGCGATGACAAAGCGCATGCCATTGTCCTCGAGAGCGATAACCGCAGGGAGAATCAGCAACGCCACCAGGTTCATCACTTTGATCAGCGGGTTGAGTGCGGGACCGGCGGTGTCCTTGAACGGATCTCCGACCGTGTCGCCGATGATCGAAGCCTCGTGCGCCGGCGAACCCTTTCCGCCCTCGTTTCCATCCTCGATGTACTTCTTGGCGTTGTCCCAGGCCCCCCCCGAGTTGCTGAGGAAGTTAGCCATGAGCTGACCGGTGAGGATGACAGCTGCTAGGAACGCCCCAAGAGCAAAGTAATTGATGCCGAAGCCCACGATTATGGGGCTCAACACCGCCAGGAGAGCAGGTGTTGCCAGCTCTCGCAGCGAAGCCGCGGTGCAGATGTCGATCACCGCGCCGTAGTCGGGGCGCTCGGTGCCCTTCATGATCCCCGGCTTGAGCCGGAACTGGTTCCGCACCTCCTGGACGACGATGCCTGCGCTGCGACCCACTGCGCGGATCGCCAGGGCGCTGAACAGGAAGGCGATCGAACCGCCGATCAGGAGACCGATGAAGGTCTTCGGATCGGCGACGTTGATTGCGGTCAGCGGATTGTTGAAGAGGTTCCCTGTGATCCCTTTCTCGACACCGATTGTCTCGATATAGGAGGCGAAGAGCGCGACAGCCGCGATGACGGCCGAGCCGATGGCGAAACCCTTGGTGACGGCCTTGGTGGTATTGCCCACCGCGTCGAGGCTCACCATGATCTTCTCGGGCTCGCCCTTGAACTCGCCGGACATCTCGGCGATTCCCGCCGCGTTGTCGGCAACCGGGCCGAAGGTGTCCTCGGACACCACGACCCCGGTCGTGGCCAGCATGCCCATGCCGGTGAGGGCGATGAGGTACAGCGAGAACTGCAGGTTTCCGCCGCCGAGGGCGATCGCGATACCGAGTGCCCCAGAAATCGCAATGATCGCGTAGACGGACGACTCGAGGCCCGATGAGAACCCGGACAGAATCGTAGTCGCGGGACCGGTTCGGGTCGCCTCTGCGATCTCGCGCACAGGGGTGTTCTCGGTCGATGTGAAGTACTCGGTGATGCGGCTCGCAACCTGTGCCAGCACGAGCCCGGCGACGACGGCAAGCAGCATCATCCAACCTTCGTTGTACTCGGTCTCGTTGCCCACATAGAGGAGGGCGACCGCGGCGGTGCCGAGAACGGTCAGGACTCCCGCCGTCAAGAAGCCCCGGTTGATCGGCGCCATAGCGGTCTTGTCGTTCTCGGTGGCCCGCACCGAGTAGACACCCACGATGGACGCCAGCACGCCCACCGCTCGAGCAATTAACGGGAAGATGAGTCCAACAACCGCGGCCTCGGGCCGACCGATTGCATTGAAGGCAGCCACACCGAGAATGATCGACGCGACGAGAGTGACCTCGTAGGACTCGAAGAGGTCGGACGCCATTCCAGCGCAGTCGCCGACGTTGTCGCCGACATTGTCGGCGATGGTGGCCGGGTTACGAGGGTCATCCTCGGGGATACCGGCCTCGACCTTGCCGACAAGGTCAGCACCGACGTCGGCTGCCTTGGTGAAGATCCCTCCGCCAACTCGGAGGAACAACGCCAACAGCGAACCGCCGAAGCCGAAGCCAACCAGGATGGCGCTGGATGTGTTCTGGAACGCAATGATGATGAGCGTGGCTCCGAGAAGCCCGAGACCTACGGTGAACATTCCGGCGACTCCACCAGTCCGGAACGCAACCTTCAGGGCGGCCGGGAGCGAGCCGGTCTTGGCCGCCGCAGCGGTGCGAACGTTTCCACGCACCGCGAGGCTCATGCCGATGAAGCCGGTGGCACCCGACATGAAACAGCCCGCCAGGAACGCAAGGGTCCGGAACAGTCCCGATTCGAAGAAGCTCAACGCCTGGGTTCCATCCGGTCGCACAACCGCCGTGGACGTTACAAAGACGATGATGCCGACGGGAATGGTGATGACCGCGATGGTTTTCATCTGGCGGCGGAGGTAGGCGAGTGCCCCCTCCTGAATCGCTTTCGCGATCTCGATCATCTTGGGAGTTCCCTGATCCGCAGCCAGAACGCCGCGCATCAGCTGAAGGCCGACGGCCAGAGCGACGAGGGCAGTCGTCGCCGAAAAGACGAGCCAGAACCATTCGGCGCCACCAAGAGTGAAATCCTGGTATCCCCCCTCAGCTGCTAGCAAATGCATAGTTCTCCCTTCTGGCGTCATACGCCTGTCCTCATCCCGTTGTGGGCGTACTCAAGCTGGTTGCTGCTTGGCGCGTTTCTTGCGTCCCTTAGGTTTGATGCGAACGAAAATCTGGTTGGCAACCCTTTCTCCAATCGTCCTATCCTTGCCGTCAACTCGCACCACGATGGGTCCGTCGAAAGGATGCTTCTCTTGCACCTCGACGTGTACACCGGGCCGAAGACCTAAGTCGTCGAGGAACTTGATGACGGCGGGATCGGTCGACCCCGGAACGGCAACCACCGCGCTGGCACCCGGCTCGAGCGCGTAAAGCGGGGGCATCTCCGGAATCTCGACCGTGTCAAGATCCGGAATAGGAAAACCGTGTGGGCAGGTCGCCGGACGGTCGAGCGCAACGAACAAGCGATCCTCGACTTCCTGCGGAAGTTCGTGCTCGAAGGTTCCGGCGAGCCGGTCGGCATCGTTCCAGGGGTAGCCGAGCATGTCGGCGAGGAAGCGTTCGACGATTCGGTGACGCCTGATCGCGCGCACCGCGACCCGTCGCCCCTCGGCGGTGAGCTCGACGCCGCGGTAGGGCTGGTGCTGAGCAACCCCGCGCTCGGCCAATTTCTTGACCGCAGCAGTCGCGGTTCCCGGTGAGACGTCCAGGGAATCCGCGAGCGCGCCGGTATGAGCCGCCGCGCCATCGCGCGTCAGGCGGTAGATCGCCTTGAGGGTCTCCCGGTCAGATTTCGATAGGGGCATGGTCATTTTTTGGATTGTCAAAAGATACACACGAGACCCCCGAAAGGTCAATTTGGGTGTTTGCTTGGTGGGAGGCCGGGTTGAGAGTGGTTTCGAGAGCGTTCCTGCCCGCCACGGTGGTGCTGGTCGGCGAAAAACGGCTTCGACGGGGCGAGTTGGGTGGGGTTTTGGTTCTCGGGGCCGCTCCTGGTGCGTGGGGTATCTCTGCGCTGAGGGCTCTCTGCGAGAACTCATTTCAAAAAAGCCCTGCCCGATACCTTCTCTTGCCCGATTTGGTCGCTATCCGGTCATGGCGGGCGAAAAGCAGCCGATTCCGACCTCCGAAGCCCCCCGAGATCCACTTCGCCTCGTTGATGCCGGCCTTTGGTTCGGAGGCACCGGACCGGAGTCCACCACCGAGGCAGGGCGGCGCGAAATCGGGGTGCCGCCGAGCGGGAGGCGGGCGGCGGCTAG
>WHSV01000109.1 GCA_009379915.1 Actinomycetota bacterium
TCTCCCTGCTCAGGCGGCGCGCGGCGTGCAGCTACGCCCGCTTGTTCTCGAGCTGCTTGAGGGACACGGTCTTGACATTGCGCGCCAACCCTAGCTTGGCGAAGGCACGGATCACCCACGCGCTGACGTCGAACTGGTACTTGCCTATCCCATGTACGGCCGAGGTCGGAAAGGCATGATGGTTGTTGTGCCAGCTCTCACCGAACGAGATGACGGATAGCACCCAATTGTTGGTCGAGTAATCGGTCGTCTCGAAGTCGCGCTTGCCGTAGAAGTGGCAGATCGAATTGATGCTCCAGGTGACGTGATGGAGCATGAAGATGCGAGCGAGGCTCCCCCACAGAAACGCGGTCACCATGCCCCCGAGAGATTGGGTAAGCGCGAGGCCCAGCAGCGCCGGGGCGACGAAAGTGAGTACGACGATCCACGGGAAGCGCTTATCGATCTTGGTGATGCGCTCCTCCTTGATGAGGTCGGGGGCCCAGCGAGCCACCTCGGTCTTCTCGTCATCGAATAGCCACCCAAGGTGGGCGTGCCACAGGCCCTTGACGATGCCCGCCAGGCCCTCACCCTCGTCGAGGTGCGGGCTATGAGGGTCGCCCTCCTTGTCGGCGTAGGCGTGATGCCGCCGGTGGTTCGCGACCCAGGAGATCACCGATCCCTCCACGGCCATCGAGCCGGCGAAGGCCAGGCCGGCTCGCAGCCTCGGACCGGCCTCGAAGCTTCTGTGGGTGAAGAGACGGTGATAACCGACCGTGATGCCGAATCCCGAGAAGAGATAGAAGCCGAGGAAGATGCCGAAATCGACGGCGCTCACTCCCCAACCCCACATCGACACGAGCGCTCCGATGAAACCGATAAAGGGGATGATCGTGATCACGAGAATCATTCGCCGCTGAAAACGGGAATTGTGGTCATCGAGCAAGACCGTGCCCTGCACCGCCTTGGGGGCGGTCGTGGGCGGGGCGTCGATGTTCCGTTCGATTACCCGAGCCATGGTCCCTCCGTGAGTCGTCCGTTCCGCGACCCTCGAGGATCGCGCCCGATTTGTTACGAAAGCGTAACTTACTTGAACGTAACCCCTAGGGGAGTCGCAAGGGCGGAGGGTGCGGAGGGTCAGCCCGGGGATAATGGGAGGGACGTGGACTCGACCAAGACAAGACTCGCTGCGCAGAAGGTACAACTCGAAGCCGAGCTGGAGCGGATGGCCGCACCTCCCGACGAGACGAGCAACATCGCGTTCGGCAAGCGGGTCGGCGAGGGCACGAGCATGGCGGTCGACCGCCTGGTCCAGGTCAAGGCCTACGACCAGTTGCGGGCCCTGCTCACCGATGTCACCCGTGCACTCGAAAAGTTGGATGAGGGCAGTTACGGAAGGTGCGATCGCTGCGGCACGGCCATCCCGCCGGAGCGACTCGAGATACTGCCTTGGGCCGCCATTTGCTTTCGTTGCGCGGCGCAGCGTTAGCTCGACCGTTCCGCTGCTTCGCGCATCTTGTCCGTATTACACAAGTTGACTTGGTAAAAAGCGCCTCTGATAATCGCCCTAGGACTGCGGGCCGATGGAGGTGCATGCCGGGTAGACGCTGGATTCTGATTTCTGTCGTTCTTGGGTCCGGGATCGTGTTCCTCGATTCCACGATCGTCCCGGTCGTTCTGCCCAAGATCGGCAACGAGCTTTCGAGCACGCTTTTGGGAAAGCTCGAGGCCCAGTCATACGTTTACTACGGCTACCTGCTGGCGCTCAGCGCGCTCCTGATTCTGGCTGGTGCACTGACCGACTTCCTGGGTCGTCGTCGCATGTTCGCGCTCGGGCTCGTCGGGTTCGGCCTTACCTCCCTTCTCTGCGGCCTCGCCGTCAACATGGAGTTCCTCGTCGTGGCGCGCGTCCTCCAGGGTGCTGCAGGAGCCCTTCTCGTTCCCGGCTCGCTGGCCATCATCACGGCGAGCTTCGACGGCGAGGAGCAGGGACGGGCCTTCGGCATCTGGGCCGGCGCATCCGCGGCGACCACCATTCTCGGCCCCGTGGTGGGCGGCGCACTCGTCACTTATGTGTCGTGGCGGATGGCGTTTCTCGTCAACCTGCCGCTGGTGGCGGTTGCGTTGTGGGCGACCCTCAAACATGTGCCCGAGAGCCGGGATGAGAGCGCCACAGGTCGCTTCGACTGGCTCGGCGCACTCGTGGTCGCGCTCGCCGTCGGTGGGCTGACCGTCGGTGCGATTCGCGGGGAGTCCGAGCAGTGGCAGGACGGTTCGGCCTTCGTCGCCCTCGCAATCGGGGGCCTGGCGGCCGTGGCCTGGCCCGTTCTGATGGCTCGTTCGTCACACCCACTCGTGCCGCTGTCGCTGTTCAAGTCGCGCAACTTCACAGTCACCAATATCTCGACGTTGCTCATCTACGGGTCGATCTACGTCACCATTCAGTTCCTGGCCCTCTTTTCGATCGGGACGATCGGATACAACGAGATCGGGTTCGCCCTGGCCACGATTCCGTCGACGGTCTTCCTTGCGTTGTTCTCCACTCGCTTCGGGGCCCTTGCTGATCGCTATGGCCCGCGCGTGTTCATGTCTGCTGGTCCGGCACTGATGGGCTTGGGTCTTCTCTGGTACGTGCGAACGCCTTCGGGAAGCGCCCCCTGGTCGGCGGAGTTGGGCGACCTCTCGACTTTGGTGCCGCCCGCCGACTATGTGATCCATTTCCTCCCCGGACAGATCCTCTTCGGGCTCGGCCTGATGGTCATGGTCGCTCCCCTCACCACCGCCCTCATGCGATCCGTGCCGGTCGAACACTCTGGAGTTGCATCGGCGTTCAACAACGCCGTATCGCGCGTCGGGCCTCAGCTTGCGGGAGCGTTGATCTTCATTGCCGTCTCGGCGAGCTTTTTTGCGGCCCTGCAAACGCGGATGCCGGAAGTGGACGTGTCCTCCTCCCAGGTGCGCGACGAGGTAAGTCCTTTGAACGCACCGTCGTCCTCCGCCGGTGACGAGCTGGTTGCGGCATCCCGTCAGGCGTCCACCGACGCCTTTCACATCGCCATGCTGATATCCGCCGGACTCTGCTTCGGAGGGGCGCTGGTCAACTCGCTCGGAATTTCGAATCGTGATGCCAAGCAACGCGAAGGCCAAGAAGAAAAACGAGAAGCTGTAACGCCGTGCCCGCAGGTGCCGCCTCTCGAAGCTCCATCCAGGGCTGAGGTGACATGAGCGACTTACCCACGGGAACCGTGACCTTCCTTTTCACGGACATCGAAGGATCCACGCGTCTGCTTAACGAACTCGGAGACGGCTTCGGCGAGCTTCTCGATCACCATCACCGGATACTCAGAGAAGCTCTGTCTCGCCATAACGGGGTCGAGGTGGGAACCGAGGGAGATGCCTTCTTCGTGGCGTTCGAGACGGTGACCGATGGCGTCAACGCCGCGGCCGAGATGCAGCGCGCGTTGGCCGAACACCGGGACCAAAGCGGTGTCGACCTTTGGGTGCGCATGGGTCTGCACACGGGCGAAGCGCAGCAGGTCGGAGACAACTACGGGGGTCTGGACGTCCATCGAGCGGCCCGGATCTCGGCGGCCGCTCACGGCGGCCAGGTATTGCTCTCGGCGGCGACGGCGCACCAGGTTCAGGTCTCTCCGAGGCTCGACGCTGGCGTTCGCGTCCTCGACCTCGGCCGGTTCCGGCTCAAGGACCTGGCCGAGTCCGAGCAGCTCTTCCAGTTGTGCATCGAAGGACTCCGCGCGGATTTTCCTCCTCCCACCGCTCTGGGAAACCCGCTCCACCTACCACCACGACTCGACGAGTTCGTCGATAGGAGCCACGAGATCCGCACGATCCAAACTCTTCTTTCTGAGAGGAGGCTGGTCACCCTTACGGGTCCAGGAGGCACGGGCAAGACCCGCCTTGCCACCGAGGTGGGCCGCGTGGCCGTTAGCGATTTTCCGGACGGCATCTTCTTCGTAGAGCTGGCGGCGATCTTTGATTTCTCCCTCGTGCCCAGCACGATCGCGCGAGCCCTCTCGCTGAGGGAGGAGGGTGCGCGTCCAATCATCGAGACGGTAACCGACTACCTGGCCTCCAAGCAGATCCTTCTGATCCTCGACAACTTCGAGCAGGTGGTTGAGTCGGCTCCGGTGGTCTCGGACTTGCTGCGAGCCGCTCCGGGTCTCAAGGTGATCGTCACCAGCCGCGTGTCGCTGCTCGTCAGCGGCGAGCACGAGTATCCCGTTCCGCCGATGGCCCTGCCCGACGCTCAACGACTGCCGGACCTCGAAGTGCTTTCCGAGTACGAATCGATCGACCTCTTCTTGAAGAGGGCTCGTTCCGTCAAGCCTGACTTCGCGCTGACCGGTGACAACGCACCCGTCATCGTGGAGATCTGCGTCAGGCTGGACGGGCTGCCGCTCGCCATCGAGCTCGCCGCTGCTCGTGCTCGGCTGCTCTCGCCACACGAAATACTCACGAGACTCGGCCAGAGCCTGTCGCTCCTCTCCAAGCCCGGGCGCGACGTTCCACAACGACAACGCACGCTGATGGATGCCATCGGTTGGAGCTACGAACTACTCGATCCGGAGCTCCAGACGCTCTTCCGCACGCTCGGGGTCTTCAGAGGTGGGTGGGCCCTTGACGATGTGGAATCGATAGCTCATCGCGAAGGCGCTCTCGGTGTCGACGTCATCGACGGACTCGAGTCTCTGATCAGCAGCAGCCTCGTCAGAGCTTGGGAAACGGACGAGGGTGAGACGTGGTTCGTCATGCTTCAGACCATCAGGGAGTTCGCGCTTCAATCGCTCGCCGACAGCGGCGAGCTCCAGCACTTTCGGATGGTTCACGCCCGCTACTTCGCCGACCTCGCTCGCTCGGCCGAGCCGGAGATCTTCAACGATGACCAGCATTGGCCCGATCGCCTCGACCTCGAACATGACAACCTACGGGCGGCCCTAAGGCGTTTCATCGATGCCGGCGAGATTCAAGAGGGCCTCGTCATGGCAACGCATCTGTGGCGCTTCTGGCAGATTCGTTCACATCTCGCCGAAGGGCGCGCCTGGCTAACGGCTTTGCTCGACTTCCCGAAGAACAAAAGCGACCCTGCCACCCGTGCGGCGGCTTTGATCGCGATCGGAGGCTTGACCTACTGGCAGAACGACTTTGCCATGACCCGCGTCCATTACGAAGAGGCGCTCGACACTTTCGAATCCATCGGGGACCAGCGCGGCATCGCAGAGGCACTGTACAACCTGGGTTTCCTGTTCCTCATCGACGGCGACACAAAACGTTCTCTCGAGATCCACGGTCGAAGTCTTGCTATCTACCGGGACCTCGAAGACGAACTAAACGTTGCCTACGCGAAATGGGGCTTGGCGATGGCCTACGTCCGAGACCGGGAACTGGATGAGGCCGCGCGGCTCGCACGGGAGTCCCAAGACACCTTCGAACGCCACCGCAACTGGTACGGCAGAATGCTCGGAGAGTTCGTCCTCTTGCAGATCGACCGCATCGCCGGGAACCACGACAGGGTGCTTGCCCTTACTCGTGAGATTCTGGAACGACCCGAGATGCAGAAGGACGCCGTAGGCATCTCCTCGATGCTCGAGGTCCAAGCGAACACCGAGATAGCGGTCGGACGCCCACGTCGTGGTCTCAAGCTGGCGGCTGCGGCTGACCGGATGCGAACGGAGCATGGCGGGGGCGCTCCACCACCGTTGCTCGAACTCGAGGACCCGAGAGCCCTCGTGGCTGACGTGTTCTCGGAGGACACCATCGAAGGCATCTGGTTCGAGGGACAACAGATGTCGCTCGAGGAGATCATTGCGTACTCGCAAAAGGACGGTGAGTCGGACGAATGACGGCAGTACCGAAGTCCGGGGAAGACCGATCGGTGATCCTTGCGGTGGACGACGACCAGGGCGACCTCGTACGAATCTCCGACGAGCTTTCGACCCGGTACGGACGCCACTACGAGGTGAGGTGCACGTCCTCTCCGACCGAGGCTGCGGATACCCTTCGCTCCCTGGTTGAGGCCGGACGCAACGTTGCGTTGGTGTTGGCCGACCAGTGGATGCCCTCCATGACGGGGGTCGAGCTGTTGGCGGTCGCGAAGGGTCTCGACTCGGACATCAAACGCGGTTTGCTGGTCTCTTGGGGGGCCTGGGGCGACGAGGCGACGGCAAAGGCGATCGTCGAAGCGATGACCTTCGGTGGAATCGACTACTACGTGCTGAAACCGTGGAGGATCGCGGACGAATTCTTCCACCGGACCGTGACCTCGTTCCTGCACGAGTGGGCGCGCAACAACCCCCTCGGGATTGCCCGAGTAATCCTCGTCGGCCAGGAGCGTTCCCGTCGCTCCTACGAGCTCCGCAATTTCCTCTCGCGCCACCGAATCGAGCACTCCTTCTATCCCGTCGATTCTCCGGAGGGCCGCGCGGTCCTAGAGGATCTCGACACCGTCGAGTTGCCCGTTGCCCAGACGCTGGACGGAAAGACTCTGGTGAATCCGACCGATGCCGAGATAGCTGAAGCGTGCGGACTGAAAACCCATCTCGAAGGCGAAGAGACCTTCGGCGCCGTCGTCATCGGGTCCGGCCCGGCGGGTTTGGCGGCTGCTGTGTACGGGGCCTCGGAAGGAATCAAGACGCTCGTCGTCGAACGAGGAGTGGTCGGCGGTCAGGCCGGGAGCAGCTCGATGATTCGTAATTACCTGGGCTTCGCTCGTGGAATCAGCGGGTCCGAGCTTGCCGCGCAGGCCTACCAGCAGGCGTGGGTCTTCGGCACCACTTTCTTGATGACGCAGGAAGTAACCGCGATCGAGCGTGGCGCCGGTGGTTTGGTGGTGACGCTGTCCGGGGGCCGGCGGGTGGCGACGACTGCGATCGTCCTCGCTAACGGCGTTTCCTACCGACGGTTGGGAGTGCAGCCGTTGGAGGACCTCGTGGGGGCCGGTGTCTTCTACGGTGCGGCGGCCTCCGAGGCGCACGCCCTGAAGGGCCGGCGGGTGTTCATCGTCGGCGGAGGCAACTCCGCCGGACAGGCCGCCATCCATCTTGCCAAGCACGCCGCCTCGGTCGACATAGTCGTTCGGAGCGCATCACTCGCCGAAAGCATGTCCGACTACCTCATCAAAGAGATCGAGGCCGCCTCCAATCTCGCCGTCAGACTCCGAAGTCAGGTTGTCGATGGTGGCGGCGATGGACGCCTGGAGCATCTCGTTCTCCGAGACCTCGACTCCGGTGTCGAGGAGCGACTCGAGGCCGACGCGCTGTTCATAATGATCGGCGCCCAGCCCCATACGGACTGGCTGCCCGACGAGATCGAACGCGACCACTGGGGCTTCGTGCTCACCGGCGACGACGTTTCGTCCGGATCGGGGTCCTCTCCCGATCGCCCGCTGCCGCTCGAGACGAGCATGCTCGGCGTCTTCGCGGCCGGAGACGTGAGACACGGCTCGATCAAGCGTGTCGCTTCCGCGGTCGGCGAGGGCTCGGCGGCGATCAGTTCGGTACACGAGCATCTGAGAGGACTCGCGTCGAGTCCAGCTTAGCCAAACGGGGTGGCGGACTCCGTGAGCAAGGGTTTGCAGCAGCAATCGACTGCCTTACTGTCTCCCGATGGGCCTCTTGGTAGGAGACCAGCAGGTGTCGGCAGCCGGTACCAATCTTCCAACGCTCATTACGGCCGTAGCCGCTCTATTCGCTGCTGTTGTGGCCGCGGGCGCGGTCTTCTTTGAGGGGAGGAGAGTCCGTCGACAACTAGGGATCGAAAACATGTGGCGGCTGATCGAGACGTGGGATAGCCCCGAGTTCCGGGCCCGCCGCGCAGAAGCCGCCTCACTTCTCTTGGAGACCTTTCCACGTCGGCCCACTCAGTTGCACGTTGTGCCCTATGCCGTTCTCGATCTGCTGAATATGTTCGAACTGCTTGGCTATTTGGTGGTCAGATCAAGGACTCTCCCGCTGGAAGATGCCTGGATCAACTTCTCTGCGCCCGCGGTCCAGTGGTGGCATGTGTGCCGGCCGATCGTTGAGATCTTCCAGGCAGATGATGCGACGGTGTACGAGGACTACACAGTGCTGGCGGACAAGTTCATAGCAGAAGACGCTAGGCGGCTGGATAGGAGGCGAGAGGAGCTGCTGCCTTCCGACGATGACCTTGGCAGCTTTCTTAGGAGTGAGGTGGAGCTGGTAGAGGCCCTTCCGCTTTGGCGATCATGGTTAATCAGGATCGCCCGGAAGCGCGTTACTTAGACGGCGGCTTAGGCCGCGGACGCGGCCCGGAGCTTGGGTAATCCCTATTTATCGGTCTGCGGTTCCTGGTCATCATGTCCTTCATTGTAGCCCGGCTGAATGCCTGCGAGCATCGCAGAACCAAAGCCTGTTCGTGACTTTCACCGCGCCGAGCTTCGAGGGACCACGCTCACCCGGCCC
>WHSV01000110.1 GCA_009379915.1 Actinomycetota bacterium
GGGCAGCGAGATGCGCAAGCTGCGCGGAGAGATGCACCGCCGCATGCTCGGCAACGGCTATTGCGCCCGGCCCGTCGAGATGGACTGCCACTTCGAATCGATCTGCGAGTCATGCACCTTCTTTGTCACCACGCTCGAATTCAGGCCAACCCTGCGCGCCCAGCGCGAAGACGCGGCTCGCAAGGGGCAGGTCGGCCGTCAGAAGATCTTCGACGGGCTCCTCGAACGGCTCGACAACGAGGTCTCATGAGTCGCGTTCTTGACCCGATCACCCGCATAAGTACGACAACCATCGGCCGCACAGCAGTCTTGGCTGGCGATCCCCCGGTCGCGCACGCTACGGCTTGGAAGGCGGAGAACCAACTGGACTGACTCTCATAAGGGGTGGACCGACAACTGGGGTCCGGTCGGCTCAGCCTTTCCGGAGCGTCGATGGCGACGACCTCGCTTCCACTCAGAACGAGCGGGAGCCCTTCCAGGTCCGAGACATCCATCACGAGACCGTCGGATAGGCGAAGCTCCTCGTCCAAGATGACGACGTGGATGCGGCGCTGGCCCAGGTCGATCCTCGCATACATCTCGAACACGTTACGGCGACACGGTCAGGCGGCCCCCCGCACCGTCCTTCGAGCTTGACGCAAGACGATTTTCTTCCTTGGGTGCCCGACCTCCCCAGTCCGAGGTCGTCGGCCGCCCAACAGTGGGTCGTCGACCGAACAGATTCGTAACGATTACGAGCTTGCACCAATTGTTCCAGGCTCACTGACCCCCGGAAAAGAGCGATCTCGCGGGGACCTTTCGGAGGCATATGCCGGTCTGCCAGGGGGGTGGGACAGATCTCCGGATTGGGGAGGGGTGACTGAATCTCATATACTCGAAGGCCTCACTTGATGCCTATAAAAGCATCAAAATGATGCTGCTTTAGGCTTGATTCTGACCTCTAGAGAGGTATGCTGCGTAGATGAAGGGTGGAGAGCTAATTCGGGAAGCCCGAAAGAGGGTCGGCCTTACCCAACGGGAGCTCGCCGAGCGCTTGGGCACTACGCAGGCCGTCATTGCTCGGTGGGAACTGGGACGGACGTCCCCGCCGTTTGAGCGTGTGGTGGAGGCCATACGAGCATGTGGCTTGGAACTCTCTGTACGGATAACCAAGTCCGACCCAGAGCACGCTCTCCTCGTAGAGGAAAACCTCCGTCTGAGTCCACGTGACCGGCTCAACCGACTCACCTCGAGTCGATCTGCAATGGACGAACTTGCGGCAAAAGTACGCCGTAGGGAACAACCCCGTGCCGACAATCAATCCGAAGTGGAGAACCTTGAGAAGAAGCTAAGACGGAGACAAGAGAAGAATGACCTTTGACCCGACTCAAATACTAAGGACCCTCGCCAAGCATGGCGTTGACCATATCGTCGTGGGCGGGGTAGGAGGCGTGCTTCACGGCGCACCAATGTCCACAGATGACGTTGATATCGTTCCTGCGCTCCGAAAGGCGAACCTCGAATCGTTGGCTAACGCCCTCAATGAAATGCATGCCAGAGTTCAGGTAACGGATGAACCGGACGGAATCGAAATAAGTTTCACCGGTAAAGATCTTCAGCGGTGGATTGTGGATTTTGGTTTCTTGAACCTCACAACCGACTACGGCCGCCTCGACATCCTCTACCGTCCTGGAGGGACGAACGGTTATCAAGACCTAGCAGCAAATGCTGAAGTTCTGGATCTCGGAGACTTCGAGGTTCGAGTCGCCTCTCTTGAGGACATCATTCGTTCCAAGCAGACGGTTGCTCGCGATCGGGACCTCGAACAGTTACCCACCCTCCGCCTGCTCCTTGAAAGCAAGAAAACTGGCATGCGACCAGGCCAGGAAGTCATCGTCCCTTGGGAACTGTCGGAAACGAGAGGAACTGTCATCGAGGTTCGCGGGGTAGGGCCCGGTGCTCAGGCTTCGGTGAGGGTCCAAGTACCGGGGAATGGCGAGGAAGTTCTTCCATTTCCCGTGAGGCATCTGCGTCCGGCGGATGCTTAGCCCCACATCACCAACCTGGATCATGCCCCGCCTCGCACCGTCCACGACTGTCGTCTCGAGGACACATCCCGCTGGCGGCACCATTTCGCTGCGCCCTCGACTCCCGGGTATGTCCGGTCGATGACACTTACCGCGCGGTGGACCCGTGCGAGTGGTTAAACAAATGACGGCGAGATGTTCTATCCGAGAAAGGGAGCGTGTACATGCCCAGAGCGGTCTGGAACGGCTCGGTGCTTGCGGAGAGCAACGACACGGTAGTCGTGGAGGGCAACCACTACTTTCCCGAAGAATCGTTGAAGAAGGAGTTCTTCCGAGACAGCTCTCATCGCTCCCTCTGTCCGTGGAAGGGGATCGCGAGCTACTACACGGTCGAGGTGGACGGCGAACGCAACGAGAACGCAGCCTGGTACTACCCGAAGCCGTCGTTTCTCGCCCGCAAGATCAAGGGGCGGGTCGCCTTTTGGCACGGTGTACGAGTAGAGCCCTAATGGGGGTCGATGGTCACGGAGAACACTCTTTGGGTAGTTCGGGAACGACTCGATCGGTTGGCACCTACATCAGAACTCGGCAAGGGGGGCTGTTGGGACCCATCACCGAGATGCGAGCGGGTAGGAACGCGGGCGGCGCGCTTCTTGCGGCCAACTCTCCTCGAGCTCGATGCCGAGACCGTCGGCCACCCGATTGACGTAGTTGTAGTAGGAGACGACCTGATTGGCATCGACGGTGGCGCGGTCGTCCAGGCCGACGGCGCGAAGCTCCTCGATGTCGGCAGGTTCCATCTTGTGGGGGGTGATGGTCAGCTTGACGGCGTAGCGGCACAAGGCGGCCATACGCTCAGCGAGTTTGTCGAACTCCGCGGAGGCGACCGCCTCCGCCAGCGAGGCGTCTCCCGACTCCCAGGTGAGCGCCGCGCCGTGCTGGACCACTCAGCAGTGGCAATCGTTGGCCGCGGACACCGCGACCGCGACCGCCTCCCTTTCCGATGTGGTTAGTGGGGACTCGCCGAACATGATCGTTTGGTAGAGCGATACGTGCGCCTTGAGCGCCTCGGGATTCAAGGAGTGACAGGCAAGGACGTTGGCCAGATCCTCCGCCCCTTCCGCTCTTCTAACCCACACGGCGGTTCTCCTTCATCTGTCTGATGGACGCTGTGGGACCCGTCGTGATGGCATCAGCGCGCTACCGAGCCAGCGCTTCGAGCCCCTTGGCGTCGTTGATCTCGATACGTCCATAGCCCAGGGTTATCAGACCTCGCTTTTCGAGATCCTTGAGGACCTTGTTGAGAGAGGGACGTTGGACCCCCAGCATCGCCGCCAGGGTTCTCTGCGGCAGCAGGACTCGCTCGTCGATTTGATCGTCGAGGAGAAGGCGGGTCGCCTGCTCCACCAAGGAACGTCCCAACAGACCCATGACACGCTGTTGCCCCCGAGCCACCCGAGCCGCGACGCTCGACAGCCACCGGCGCGCCACCGTGGGATGCTCGCGCATCAGAGCCTCGAAGGACTCCGAGGCCAAGAACAGGCACCTCGTCGTTTCGATCGCCCGGGCAGAGTAGGGGAGCGGCATGCCCAGGATCAGTTCGATATCCCCGTCGACGCTTCCCGTATAGAGCATCTGCACCACGATCTTGCGCCGTCCCCTGCCGGCCGCCAGCTCGATCATCCCCGAGCGGACGATCCAGACGCCGGTGGGCTGCTCGTCGGCGCGGAACACGGGAGCGCCGCGCTCGAATTCGAGCGGTTGCAGGTAGGAGGCGAGGGCGGTGAGGTCCTCCTCGGTCAAAGGCGTCGTCTGCGGATCCCCAACGCAGCGAGCGACCCACGCCGCCTCACGGAGGCGCGAGTCCTCGCGACGGCGCGGTAGGAAGGATGTCATCTCGCTGACATTCTAGTGAGACGGAGCTCCTCCAGCGGTTAACTCTTCCAGAGGAAGGTGAGCCGTTGAACCTGCGCCGGCAATCGATCGTCATCGCTGCTCCCCAGGAGCTGTGCTTCGAGGTGGTCGCCGCCGCCGGCCGCCGCCTCGAGAAACGCTCGGAGGTGGAATGGCTGGTTGAGTTCACGACCCGCGCCGGGGATCGCGAGGTCCGAACGGTCGAGCTCCTCATCCTCGATCGGCCCGAAGCCATCGAGTACCGCTGGCTCGAGGGCCCGATCCCGGACATGCGCGAGACGATCGGTTTCGTGAACCGCGAAGACGGCACCACCCGAGTCCACTACCGCGGCAGCTTCAGCCTCGGCAAGGGGCCGATCGCCTGGTTGATCGGGCGATTCCGGGTCAAGCGGTGGTTCGACCGACTCGTAGCCGAACATCTGCTCCAAGCCAAAGAGGTCGCCGAGACGCGCGCTCGTCGAACGAGAGTTCACACCCGCAACGGAAGGAGATCCTCGAAATGAGCGAACACGACGTGATCGTGATCGGCATGGGCGTCGGGGGCGAGGAGGTAGCAGGAAGACTCGCCGAGGGAGGCCTTGACGTGCTCGCGGTCGAACGCAAGCTGGTCGGCGGCGAGTGCCCCTATTGGGGCTGTATCCCCTCCAAGGTCATGGTCCGCGCAGCAGACTCGTTGGCCGAGGCCGCGCGCGTGACCGGCCTGGCAGGCGGGGCGCAGATCTCGCCCGACTGGGCCCCCGTGGCCCAGCGAGTGCGCGACGTGACCGCCGACTGGAACGACGAGGTCGCGGTCAAGCGTCACGAGGACAAGGGCGAGAGGTTCCTCAGGGGCGAGGCGCGGATCGTCGCTCCGGGGACCGTGGAGATCGACGGGACCACCCATAGGGCGCGGCGGGGGATCGTGATCGCGAGCGGCACGGAACCGGCGGTGCCTCCGATAGAAGGACTGCAGGGGGTCGACTTCTGGACCAACAGGGACGCGATCGAGGCCAAAGAAGTGCCGAGCTCGATAGCGATCCTGGGGGCAGGGCCGATCGGGCTGGAGCTCGGCCAGGTGTTCCGGCGCTTCGGCTCTGAGGTGACCTTCGTCGAGCTCTTCGAGCACGCCCTCGCCTACGACGAACCCGAGATCGGGGCCGCGGTGGCCGAGGTCTTGAGGGAAGAAGGCATCGCGCTGCACACCGGCGTAAGCGCTCAGGTCGTGCGGGCGATGCCAGACGGCGTCGCGATCGAGCTCAGCGACGGTCGCAGCCTGTCGGCCGAGCGATTGCTGGTCGCTACCGGACGGCGGGCGAATCTGGCGAGCCTTGGGCTCGAGAATGTGGGCTTGGACCTGGAGGCCCGATCTCTCGAGGTGGACGGCCACATGCGGGCCGGCGATGGGCTGTGGGCGGTCGGCGACGTCACCGGCAAGGGCCAGTTTACCCACGTCGCGGTCTACCAAGGGCGCATCGCGGCCGCCGACATCCTCGGCCACGACCACGCCGGGGCCGACTACCGCGCCGTGCCGCGCGTGACCTTCATGGATCCCGAGGTGGCTTCGGTTGGACCGACGGCTCAGAAAGCTCACGAGCAGGGCATCAACGTGCGGGTGGGTCTGATCGAGACGAAGACGTCCGCGCGCGGATGGATCCACGGTCCAGGGGCGGAGCACGGTGTCATCAAACTGGTGGCCGACGCTGATCGGGACGTGCTCGTGGGTGGCTCGGCGATGGGCCCTGCCGCGGGCGAGATCGTCGGCTTTCTAATCCTCGCCATCAAGGAGCGGATCCCCCTCGGGCATCTGCGGGAGCTCATCTATCCGTACCCGACGTTCGTGCGGGGCGTCGAAGACGCACTGCGGCAACTGGGCGGTTGATGATGTCGATGCCATCACGAGAGCGCCGAGTGCGTCCCTGGAGACGATGAGTCATTTCGGTGAAACCACATGAGCGGAAGGGTCGGCGTACAGAGGCTCGACTGTCGGCGCGCCGCAAACGCACCGCTCTGGTGCTCGGCGGAGTGGTTGCCGCCGCCATCTTCGGCGTCGCCGCGTTTTCGGGAGGGCAACGAGGCGGCACGAGTGTGCAGGGAACCGCGGCGCTGGAACAGCCGGCGCCCGAGGTGACGCTCACCGATTCGATGGTGAATCCTTCTCGCTCCAGGGCTACGAAGGTGAAGCGACCGTCAGGTCCTAGATGCAGCACGCCTTCTCCAAACTCGGTGTGAGTGACCGCACCCAAGCGGTCGGTCGTGGAATCGTTCGCTTAGAGCGTTAGTCGATGAGTGGTTCGGGGCACGGAGCATGAGCCAAGTCCGTAGCGTGATGCGGGGGCCGGTCGGCTGCTTGGGTTTTCTTGCCCCGTCAGTCGCTACCGGCCGGCGCCAGCAGATGACAGATCTGAGAGGGTTCGCAGTCTTTCGGGCTCAGCCGGCGAGCCCGGCGCGCCAGTTTCTCGAGCTCCTTTTGAGACCTGCGAAGCTCGTCGATCCGTTCCACCAACTCTCGGGAGCGCCGCTGTATCAGGTCGAGAACGTGGGCGCACGGTGTTTCTCCCCGATCCCGGTAGGCGATGATCTCTCGAATCTCCCCCAGACCGAATCCCAGGCTTTGTGCACCGCGGATGAACTTGAGTCGCTCAACTGCCGGTTGGTCGAAGTCCCGGTAACGGTTCGGGGCTCGCGCAGGGGGCGCCATGAGACGCACCTCTTCGTAGTACCGGATCGTCTTGGCGGGCACCTGGGTTCGAGCGGCGAGCTCTCCGATCAACATTGACCGAGTCTATAACTTGACCTTCCAGTGTGGAGGAAGGTCTAGCCTCTTCGAATCCCCTCTGAGGAGGAGACTGATTGAGTCCCACGAAGCCGCGCATCACCCTGCTCTATTTCGATGGCTGCCCCCACTGGCGCCTTGCCGAGCACCGCCTCGGGAGAGCGTTGGCCGAAATCGGTGTGTCGCCCGATCTGATCGAGAAGCGCCGCATCACGACGCCACGAGAAGCTGAAGAGGCCGGCTTTCGAGGCTCCCCCACGATTGAGCTCAATGGTCGTGACCCGTTCGAGCATGAAGCGGGGACGATCGGCATGGCCTGTCGGATGTATGGGACCGCCGCGGGTCGAGAAGGTGCCCCCGCCCTCGTGGACCTGGTGCAGGCGCTCAAAGAGGTGCAGTCCCCGTGAAAGACAAGGGAAACCGCGGCCAACAACTCGGCCAACGGGACCCTGCTCGTGCGGAGACGTCGCCATCAGCCAAGTGTCTCCCGACGCGCGCTCGCGTTAATGGACGACGAAGCGAGCGGAACCGTTGCCAAGAGATTCTGATCGAATCGACGGACGAGTCCATCCGTAGCGGGACCCTGTAGATTGAGTGTCGTGACTCGGATCCTCGTGGCCACCACCGATGGCGTCGTTGAATTGCCCGATGGAACCCATGCCCTGGATGGCACCGAGGTGAACGCTCTTTCTCTCGCGGGAGAGGCACGCTACGCGGTTGTGGATTCGGCCTCCGTTCTGCGCGACGAGGGTGACGGGTGGCAGGATGTGGCCGGCGTCCGGGAAGGACGAGCAAACTGTCTCATCGCCTCGAAGGCGGGTCTCTTCGTGGGAGCATCCGAAGCGCACCTCCTCAAGGAGGAGGGCGGGGACTTGGTCATCCTCGAGGCATTCGAGTCGGCTCCCGGACGCGACGAATGGTTCACGCCGTGGGGAGGACCACCCGACGTGCGCTCCCTGGCGGAGGACGACTCCGGCGTGCTCTACTGCAACGTCCACGTGGGCGGAATCCTCCGTTCCGACGACGGGGGAGAAACGTGGACACCCACGATCGATATTGGCTCAGACGTGCACGAGGTAACGACCGCGCCCGATACGGTCATCGCAGCAACAGCGTGGGGGTTCGCCTCCAGCACCGACAAAGGCATCTCGTGGGAGTTTGACGAAGGAGGTCTGCACGCTACCTATGCCAGGGCGGTCGCGTTGGCAGACGACACTATTGTGATGTCGGCCTCCTCCGGCCCCCGCGGAGACTCGTCCGCTCTTTACCGTCGACGCCTCGACACGCCGGGGAGCTTCGAAAGGTGCGGCGGTGAACTCCCCGAATGGTTCTCCACAAACATAAACACCGGCTGCGTCGCGGCCGTGGGTACGACCGTCGCATTCGGCACAGACGAGGGCGAGGTCTACCTGAGCGACGATTCGGCGGCGACCTTCACGCGCGTAGCGGATGACCTCGCGCCCGTGCGATGGGTGGCACTCTCTAGCTACCTAAATCCCTCTGTAGACGGCGGAGGAGCACGAGATTAGCGGATGTCGGCCGCTCCAGCATGCGCAGAGGCGGAGCCGACCCGCGAATCAAGTGCGTGACCAACCGG
>WHSV01000024.1 GCA_009379915.1 Actinomycetota bacterium
CAACGGTTTTCAAGACCGTCCGCTTGCCAATTAGCGTAGCCCTCCAGGCCCCCCACAGTACCCGTGACTCCGTGCTCCGAGCCCGGAAACCCGGTCAAGGGATAAGCAGACCTTCGGCAAACCGGCCCCCTTAAAAAGAGGGCCGGGGTGACAATGGTCGGAAATCAGATAAACGAGTTCAGCCGGTGTCGATGCCTCTCCAGGGTGGCACTCTGAGGATCCGCTTGCCACGCCTCGTCTTGATGATGACCTTGCGCCGCTCAATGTTGTTGTCCACATCGGCATCGTGGAGCAAGGTTCCTGGGTTCGCCTCGACCTCGAGGTAGTAGGTCCCGTCGGGCAGGTTCGTGACGTTGAAACTCTGGCCCGGACGGCCCTGATAGTAAGTGTCGCCCCAACCCAGCGGCAATACCTCTCTAACCCACAGAGACGACTCTCCGCCACAGTTGCTGCCGCCGAAGCCGATGTCATCCGGCCTCCATTCGGCACCCTCGAGTGTCAAATCGACCGGGTCGGTGGGCGCGAGGCAGAACGACTCCTTCTTGCTTCTGACGACCTTGCTATTTTCCTTAGAGACCAGCCTGTACGCCGCGAACTGGCGGAAGTGCCAGTGGCCGTGACCGCGACGCTTGTCGTACTCGAAGCTGCCGACGGGGGCCTTGCCGACGATCTCGCCGTTCTCGTAGAAGTACTGGTAGGCGTCCATCAGATCCTCGCCTTCTTGCCGAAAGCCCTCGACGTGGAGCGACGAGGCGCCGCCGAGCCAAACCGTTGCCCCGAACCTGAGGTACTGCTTCCTGCCGTTCGACACCCTCATCCCGAAGGCCGGAAGTGCGGCCAGGTCGGGCAGGATGGCAGGATCGGGGTTCTCGATGACGGGCACATCCATGAACTGCTGTTGCCGGGCGAGGGCTCGGGCCTGCTCGCAGTAGAGGCATCCGCCGCCGCCCTCGACGGTCTTGAGCTTCAGGGTCACGTCGGCGCTCGCTTGTTCCGGGGGAACGCCCAATGCGCTGACGAACTTCTTCGTGATAGAGGCCCTGAGCCTGTAGCGCCCGTCGGGGCCCTTCAGCCGGAGCCCGCTGTACTCGAAGATGCTGGTCGCCCAATCCTGGTCGATCCCCCAAACCATTCCCTTGGTGAAGGGCCCGCCTCCGCAGAAGTATGGATAGGTCGGCTTGAAGGGGCCGCCGTCGCCGACCCGCTGCTGGTCCCAGCTGTTGGGGCAGAAGTCGAGCTTTCGCCGCTTGACCACCTCCCCCTTGGAGTTGGTGATCCGCAGCTTAATGAAGTCCTTGAGCCCCCACCACTCCTGGAGGAGGTCGCTATCGAGTGGCTCCGAGACTCCTCCCGGCCGCGTCCGTGTGAGCGTCAGCGGCTCACCGTAGTCCGCACGAGCCACTCGCAATTCGAAGGGGCCGTCTGCAGCAAAGATGTGCAGGCCGGGCTCGAACCAAGCGGCGCGGTTCGGGCGACGCTTGACCTCGATGGTCTCGCGCGCGGCCCTCATTCCGATGGTCGGCTCCGCGGCGGAGGCCGGAGTAATTCCCAAGCCCATCGAGGCCACCACTACCGAAACAGCTGCGGCGAACAACCGACGCCCGGAAAATGCCACCTTCAAGACAGTGCCTTTCTCTTTGTTGACGTTGCCCGGCCACCAAGAAGGTGTACGCGCAACTCGATGTGATAACTGACTCCTCGCGGAAGCCGAAGGTTGCAGCGTTCCTTCGAATCTCGAGGTGAGTGAAAGGCATATCACCCGAAGGTGCTCAAAAGTAAGAGGGACGGCCTCTGAAATGGCCGTCCCTCCGAATACAGCTAAGACGCACTAGTCAGTCACATGCGTACTACGCGGGAACCGTCGCGAACACCGGCCGACCCACATGTGACCCTCAATCGGTTAGGGCTCATTTGTCCCAATGTTCGCGGATTATTTCGCGCGTGGCTTGATTTCATTGAAGCCCGTGTAGGGCTGGAGCGCTTCGGGGATATCGACGCTCCCGTCGCCCCGCTGAAAGTTCTCGAGCAAAGCGACGATCATCCGACCCACGGCGCAGGCAGTTCCGTTGAGCGTGTGTACGAACCTCGTTCCGCCTGACTTGGTCTGCGGGCCTTCCGAACCCACCCCGCCTCGGAACCGGACCTGAAGTCTGCGCGCCTGGTAGTCGGTCGTGTTGGAGGCGGAGGTCAGCTCGAGATAGCGCTTGGCCCCCGGGAGCCACGCCTCGTTGTCGACTTTCTTCGCCGCTGACGAACCGAGATCCCCAGCGCACATGACGAGTACTTGGTACGGGATCTCGAGGCTCTGCAGGATGCGCTCCTGATTCGCCCGGATCGCCTGGAATTCGTCCCAGGAGTCGTCGGGATGGCAGAACGAGAACTGCTCGACCTTGTCGAACTGGTGAACCCGAATGAGTCCCTTGGTGTCCTTGCCGTAGCTTCCAGCCTCTCGCCGGTAACAAGGTGAGTAACCCGCGTAGCGAATCGGAAGATCGGCTGCGTTCAAGATCTCGTCCGAGTGCATGGCCGCAAGCGCGACCTCCGAGGTCCCGGTCAAGAAGAGCCCATCGCGTTCGACCACGTAGAACTCGTGCTCCTCGGCGGGAAGAAAACCGGTTCCGTACATCGCGTGCCTGCGAACCAGAACAGGTGGAACCACCGGAGTGAAGCGGTGCTCCATCAGATAGTCCAATGCGAAACGCACGAGGGCGAGTTCGAGCATCACACCGGGACCAGTCAGGTACACGAACCGACTGCCCGAGGTCTTCGCCGCGCGGTCGGAGTCAAAGATACCGAGGCCCTCACCAAGGGCAACATGATCCTTGGGTTCGAAGTCGAACTCCGGACGTTCGCCCACGGTTCGTTCAACAACGTTGTCCTTCTCTGTCAATCCATCGGGCACGCTCTCGTGGGGAAGGTTCGGAAGGTAACCTGCGGCCTCGTCCAACTCGGCGGCCACACGCTCTAGCTCGGGCGTAAGCGTCTCCGCCTTCTCGCCAATCGTTCTCGCATTCGCGATGGCGGCGGCACGCTCGTCTTTTGGCGTCTGGCCTATCGCCTTGTTCGCTTTGTTGTGCTCGGCTCGCAGGTGCTCGACTTCAGCGAGCAGCTCGCGGTGACGTGCGTCCAGCTTGAGGATGTGATCAACACCCTCGACGCCCCCTCTGCGTTCATACGACGCGCGCACGAACGCGGGGTTGTCTCGTAGGAGTTTCAGATCGATCATGTGCGCCTCGGTGAACCGCTAGCCGCGAGACGCCGAGGAGGGTTCCTCGGCCCCCCGGCCGTTGCCCGACACCGCCGCCTCAATGGCCGCGCGCTCCTCGTCCGACAGATTGTGCTGCGACTTCATGCCGCGCACGGACTTCGCGTAGGTACGAGTCTCGGTACGGCCGTTGATCGAAGTGATAACTATCCCGTCACCGTAGTCGTCGAGAAGGGCGGCCGAGAACGACAGTTGCCCCCCCATGTCTTCGAACGCGTCGTAACGGACTACGGCGAAACGCTGCATCGCCAGACGTCCGACCGACGCCAGATCCTCTTGGGCATTGGTCACGGCATTGATCTTCTGTTCGACCTCTCGTGTCCTACCGACGGACTCACCAACGGTCGAGAGGAGGTCATGATCACCGTTTTCTCCACGGAGGAGCATGTACTCGCGCCGAACTTTTCTCAGGCGAATCATCAGGAACAGTACGAGTAGGAAGCACAGGAGAGCGACGCCGGCCACGATGGCGGTCGCAAGAGTCAGTTCTTCCAGAGTGAGTTCAGGCACGGTGGGTCATCCTACACTGGCGGCATGCGCGCCGAAGAGGTGAACGACCTTCTCATTGCCGTGAAGGAAGGCCGGCTGGCCCCCGATGACGCGGTTGGTCTCCTGCGCGAACCAGTGGACGATCTCGGTTTCGCTCAAATCGACATCCATCGTGAGCTTCGCCAGGGGCTGCCCGAAACGATCTATGCCGAGCACAAGACGCCAGAGCAAACGGTGGCGATCGCCGAACGGATGCTCGCGGGGACAACGGGACCGGTCATCGCCACGCGCGTCCCGAAGGTTGCAATCGGGGCGTTACGGGCCCGTTTCCCCGAGCTCACTCATAACGAGGTCGCGCGCGTCGCGGTGCTTCGTTCGGAGATCGGCGAGTCCCCCCGAGGTCTCGTCTCGGTGATCACCGCCGGCACATCCGATTTACCCGTCGCAGAGGAGGCTGCGGCCGTCGCCGAAGCTTGTGGCATCAAGGTCGAGCGCGTAACCGACGCGGGCGTAGCCGGACTCCACCGAATTCTTGCGGCGCGCGCGCCACTCGCCGAAGCGGACGCTGTGATCGTCGTCGCAGGCATGGAGGGTGCGCTGCCGAGCATCGTCGGGGGTCTCACGGGAGCGCCGATCATCTCCGTTCCAACGAGCGTCGGATACGGGGCGTCTTTCGACGGTCTCGCGGCGTTATTGGGAATGCTGAACTCGTGCGCCGCGGGTGTGGTCGTGTGCAACATCGACAATGGCTTCGGAGCCGCCATGTGCGCGCTGCGAATAGTCAACGGGAAGATCCGATGAGGGTCTGCTACTTCGATTGCTTTGCGGGGGCGGCGGGGGACATGATCCTCGGGGCGCTCCTGGACGCCGGTGTTTCCAGCTCAGTCGTCGAGGAAGCCGTCGGTGCACTCGATCTCACCGGATGGTCGCTAAGCGTTCATGACACCGACAAGGGGGGGCTGCGGGCAACTCGAGCGGTGGTTCACAGCCAGGAGGAGGACGTCCAGCGCTCGTTGGCCGACATCGAGGAGGTGTTGACCTCCTCGAGTTTGTCCGACCGCGTTCGGAGCCTGTCGCTATCGGCGTTCAGGACATTGGGCCAGGCCGAGGCTCGCGTTCACGGCGTCGACGTAAGCGAGATCCATTTCCACGAACTGGGAGCGCTCGACGCCATCGTGGACATCGTCGGATCGTGCGCGGCGTTCGACCATCTCGATCCTCAGCACACCACCGTGTCGCGACTCCCCCTCGGCAGCGGCACGGTCGAGGCGGCACACGGCACGTTTCCAGTTCCGGTACCGGCGGTAGGAGAGATTCTCTCAAGAGCGAAGGTGCCCGTGGAGCCGGGTGGGACGGGTGAGACCATCACTCCGACGGGTGCAGCCTTGCTCGTAACCTTCGCCGATTCCTTCGGTGCGCCTCCGCCGATGCGCCTCGAGTCGACCGGGTACGGAGCGGGGGAGCGCGACGCCGATCTGCCGAACGTGGTCCGGCTCCTGGTGGGCCAGGCCGACCCCTCCACGGACTTCGCCGCTCCCGGGTCCCCCGAGGCCTTCGTAATCGAGACGAACCTCGATGACATGAGTCCTGAGCTCGTCGCACACGCGTGCGAACGGCTGCTCGAAACCGGCGCCTCGGATGCGTGGACCACACCGATAACGATGAAGAAGAGCCGGAGCGCCGTAACGCTCTCGGTTCTGGTGAACCCCGAGAATAGAGACGGGGTGCTCGCCGTGCTGTTCGCGGAGACCTCCACTTTGGGCGCGCGGGTGATTCCGGTGGCCAAAGAGATGCTCGAACGCGACCTCGTGACGGTCGAGGTGGGGGGCCAGGTAATCCGGGTCAAGCAGGGGATTCGCAGGGGGAAGGTCGTCAACCGGGCCCCCGAGTACGAGGACGCCCGGGTCGCCGCTCGGGAGCTGGGATTACCCCTGAAAGAGGTCTACCAGCTCGCTCTCGAGCAGGCTCGAATTCTCTCTTGATCTCCTCGGAGCCTTCGTCGCGCGTCGAGGGGTCGATGGTTAGGGTGGTGCAGCTTTAGCCTGCCGCGATCGGACTGGTTGCGGCACCGGCGAGAACGAAAGGCGGCGCCTACGGGGCCGAGTGAGCGGCGGGGTGGAGTGCTCATGCCGCTGACACCGGGTTTCGGCCGAACCTTTCGCCGATTTGGTCGCTATCCGACCATGGCGGGCGAAAGAATAAGCCAATCGAATCGATCGGGCTCACGTCGACCGAAGCGGGTCTCCCACACCGGTTGCGGCACCAACTCACCCCTTCGATGCCGGTTTGGCCTTCCGGCTGCACCACGACCGGCTGGAGCGGGCCCCGAAACCCCGGGACGGCACCAAATTTTGCCCCAGTCGATGCCCCCCAACACCAACTCGCCCCCGTGGGCTCGCCAAACGAGATGTTTGGAGAAAATTCTCGCGATCGGAAGGACTTTCTCGTGGCGACCTCGAAAGCACCCTCATCAAAGTAGTGCCCCCCAAGGCGCGAGACGGCCCCCGCTTCCACCCGGCGGGGGCCGTCTTGTGTCTGGAGCCGGAACTCGAGGGAGCTACGAAAGGGTGGCTCCTGCGGTGATGTCGAGGTTGCCGGCGAGGGCCTTGCTGACCGGGCAGCCATCCCTGGCCATGCCGACGAGCTCTTCGAACTTTGCCTGATCGATGCCCGGTACCGTACCGGTGACGTCTAGGTGGACGGCGCTGATGCGCGGCCCCGCGTCGCCGACCTCGAAGGTCACGTTGGCCTTGACGACGAGGCTCTCGGCCTCGCTTCCCTCCTTGGCGATGATGTTCGACAGAGCCATCGAGAAACACCCGGCGTGGGCGGACGCGATCAGCTCCTCCGGCGCGGTCGAGCCCTCGGGCCTGTCGGTGCGCCCCTCCCACGTCAGGGGTAGCTCACCGAAAACGCCGCTCTCGGGCGTCACGCTGCCCTTGCCTTCGAACAGGGTGCCGCTCCACTGGGCGGTAGCTCGACTCACTGCCATCTCAGATCCTCCTTGGTCGTCATCGCCCCTCCATCCATCCGTACGGTTGTTGGGGCTTGGCTGATCATTGACGACCCTACCCATGTCTGAGTTTTGAGACTTCGAAACTAGGAGACCGCCTCAGCTCGTCCCGATTCGTGGGCCTTGATGCGCCCGGCCATGATCTCCTCGGCGTAGTGGCAGGCTGCCACGTGACCGTCGGCAAGTGTGCGCAGCTCGGGATCCTCCGTGTCGCACCGATCGGGCTGGCGGAAGGGACAGCGCGTGTGAAAACGGCAACCCTGCGGTGGGTTCGCCGGCGAGGGGAGGTCACCCTTGAGCAGGATCCGCTCGCGCGACGCCTCGACCTTCGGGTCCGGAATCGGGACGGCAGAAAGCAACGCCATCGTGTAGGGATGGCGCGGAGAGGCGTAGAGCTCGTCGGCGCCTGCCACCTCGACGATCTTTCCGAGATACATAACCGCGATGCGATCCGAGATGTGTCGCACGACCGCGAGGTCGTGGGCGATGAAGAGATAGGTCAGATCGAACTCCTCTTGAAGCTCTTCGAGAAGGTTGACCATCTGCGCCTGAATCGACACATCGAGGGCAGAGACGGGCTCGTCCGCCACGATGAGGTCGGGGTTCAGCGCAAGGGCTCGGGCCAGCCCGATCCTCTGTCGCTGACCACCGGAAAACTCGTGCGGGTAGCGTGCCGTCGCCGACTTGGGAAGGCCGACGATGTCGAGGAGCTCCTCCGCTCGAGCGCGGGCCTTGTCTCCCATCGCGATTCCGTGAATCTTCAGCGGCTCGGCGATGAGGTTGCCCACGCTCTGACGTGGGTTGAGGGACGAGTAGGGATCCTGGAAGATCATCTGCATACGGCCCCGCAGCTTGCGCAGGTCGCTCTGGGACAGGGACGCGATGTCTTTGCCCTCAAAAACGATGCGCCCTTCGGTCGGCTCGTAAAGACGCAGGATCGTCCGCCCGACGGTCGTCTTTCCGCAACCGGACTCGCCGACGAGCCCGAGGGTCTCTCCTCTCTCGATCTCAAACGAAACTCCGTCGACTGCCTTGACATCACCGACGTGGCGATCGAAGACGAGGCCGGACTTGATGGGGAAATAGACCTTGAGATCCTCGACCTCGAGAAGGTCGCCTGCATCGCTGGTCGTCACCCCGTTGCCTCTTCACTGCTGCGCGATGCGACCACCTCGATCTGTGGAAGATCCTTGTCCGGCACCGGATTCCAGCAGGCGACTAAGTGGCCGGCGCTGTCGATTCGATGGAGTTCAGGTGCCTTCGTCCTCGATTCTTCGGTTGCATAAATGCAACGAGGAGCGAACGCGCAGCCCTCGATTTCCTTGGTCATCGATAGTGGGGTTCCGCCGATGGGCTCGAGCCTTTCCCTTCGCGCCGCGTCGAGTCGAGGTACGGATTTCAGGAGTCCCAGCGTGTAGGGATGGCGCGGCCGCTCGAAGAGCTCGGTCGTGGGCGCGCTCTCGACAAAGCGTCCCGCGTACATGACGTTGGTGCGCTCGCAGGCTCCTGCGACCACACCGAGGTCATGCGTGATGAGTATGAGCGCCATGTTCTCCTCGGCAACGAGCTGCTTGAGAACCTCGAGGATCTGCGCTTGGATGGTGACGTCCAACGCGGTCGTCGGCTCGTCCGCGATGAGAATCTTGGGACGGCACGAGATCGCCATGGCGATCATCACTCGCTGCCTCATCCCCCCGGAGAACTGATGGGGATAATCCCCAACGCGGTCCTTTGCCGCAGGTATCCCGACGCGCTCGAGCAACGACACGGCTTCCTTGGTGGCGTCTTCCTTGCCCATGCCGCGGTGCTTGCGCAGCCCCTCGGTGATCTGACGCCCGACTGTGAGGACCGGATTCAGCGACGTCATCGGGTCCTGGAAGATCATCGCGATCTCATTGCCACGAATCTGTCGAAGCTGCGAGTCGGGAAGCTTCAACAGATCGACGTCCTCGAACACCACCTCGCCAGCGGTGACTCGCCCCGCCCTGGGCAGAATCCCGAGCATCGCAAGCGCGCTCACGCTCTTGCCACAACCGGACTCTCCCACGATGCCGAGGGTTTCGCCGCCCTCGAGGTCAAACGAGATGCCGTTGACCGCGCGGACCGTCGACTTGCGTGTCTCGAACCGCACGGCTAGGTCTCGTACGGAAAGAAGTGGCGCCATACCTATGACCTCAACTTGGGATCGATGGATTCTCTCAGACCATCTCCGATCAGGTTCAGTCCCAGAACGCTGATGACGACCGCCGCACCGGGGAAGATCACGAGGTGAGTAGCACGATCGAGGCGGCTCGCGTTGTCCGCGAGCATCTTGCCCCACTCGGGAAGACCGGGCTCCGCCGGACCGAGTCCCAAGAAACTCAGACCTGCGACGTCGATGATCGCAACGGCCATGGCCAGCGTCGCTTGCACGATCAGCGGTGCAAGCGCATTTGGAAGAATATGAATCGTTAGCAGGCGACGCCCTGGAACTCCGAGCGAGCGCGCCGCCAGGACGTAGTCCGATTCGCGCTGAGCGAGAATCGAGCCCCGCAACAAGCGTGCAAAGATCGGAATGGTCGTGATCCCGACGGCGATCATGATCTGCACGAGTCCACGACCGAGGAGCGTTACCAAGCCGATCGCGAGTAACAGAGCCGGTATCGACAGCATGATGTCCATCGCTCTCATGATGAGGGTTTCCGCCCATCCACCGAAGTAGCCGGCGAGGGCCCCGAGGATCAGCCCGATGCTCAAACCAAAGGCCACGGAGACGAGACCCACCAGAAGAGACAGCCTGGCTCCGTAAACGACGCGCGAAAACTGGTCCCGCCCCTGCTCGTCCAGTCCCATCCAGTGTTGGGAGCTCGGCCCCTGCGGATTCGAGGTGTCCAACGGGCCCACCTGATCGCCCGGTTCGTAAGGGGCGATCAGGGGAGCGAAGATCGCGATAAGCACGAGCAGCAGAATCACGACGACACCGACCATCGCGGCCTTGTTGTGCCGGAAACGCTCCAGTGCGTCCCGGCCGAGGCTGGACGGCTGCTCGAGATGAAGCTCCTGGACTTCGGCTTCCGCGACGCTCATTGATATCTGATCCTCGGATTGAGGAACGCGTAGGAGATGTCGACGAGCAGGTTGACGATCACGATCAGGACCGCAAAGAACAGGATGCCGCCCTGTAGGACCGCGTAGTCGCGGAACCTGATCGCGTCGAGCATCCAGCTTCCGACGCCTGGCCAGGCGAAGACGGTCTCGGTCAACACCGCACCTGTCAGCAGCAGGCCCGTCTGCAGACCCACGATGGTGATCACCGGCAGCATCGCGTTCTTCAAGATGTGTCGTCGGTCGACGACACTCGGATCGAGACCTTTAGCCTGTGCGGTCCGGACGTAGTCCTCGCTGCTGACGTCCAAGACGGCCGCGCGCGTAATACGAGCGATGATCGCGAGTGGAATTGTGCCCAGAGCGATGGCCGGAAGTACAAGGTGTCTGATCGTGTCCCACAAGGCCGCCGTATCACCCGCAATGATCGAGTCCAGAACGTAGAAGTTCGTCGGGTGCTCGAGCGAGCGAGTGATGTCCAGGCGTCCGATGGTCGGTAAGAGGCCGAGTCTGATCGAGAAGATGTATTTCAAGAGCAGCGCGAGAAAAAAGATGGGGAAACTGATGCCGATGAGCGACAGGATCAAGCTCGTGTTGTCGAGCACTCCCTGGTAGCGCTTCGCAGCGATGAAGCCGAGTGGAACACCGACGAGGATGGCGAAGAGCATGGCGGCGATCGCCAGCTCGAACGTCGCGGGGAAGCGCAGCTGGAGCTCCTCGGTGATGGGCTGGCGGGTGCGCGTGCTGGTGCCGAGATTGCCCGTCAGGACGTTACCCATGTAGCGCCCGTATTGGACGTAGATGGGTTCGTTGAGTCCGAGATCCTCCCTGATCTGCTCCTCCTGCTCCTCGGTTCCTCGCTCACCAAGAAGAGCGGTTTCTGGCCCCCCCGGTAGCGCGCGCACGAACGCGAACACGAGGATGGACAGGCCCAGAAGAATCGGGATCGTGAGCAACACGCGGCGCAGGGCGTAGTTGAGCATGTGAAGAAAAGGCTACCCGAGCGATACGGAGGTGAAGCGGGGCACCTTCTCGTGCCCCGCTTCGATTACCTCAGAACGGCTGGCCTTCTCCTACTGACCGCCTTCGACCGTCACAGTGCTGAACGGCTCGAGGCTCACCGGGCTCGGCTGGTAACCGGTCACGTTCGCTGCGAACGCCAAGCCAGGCTCGGTGTGCACGTAAGGGAGCCCCGGCAGAAAGTCCATGATGAGGTTGTTGGCCTCTTCGTACAGACCGATCCTGGTCTCCTCGTCCGTCTCGGCCTCGGCTTCGTCGAGGGCGCTGAAGATCTCCTCGTTCTCGAAACCCCACGCCGGCTGCGGCGTCTGGAAGAAGGTCCCGATGAAGTTGTCGGGATCTCCGAAGTCACCCGTCCAACCCAGCAGGTAGAGCCCGTAGCGACCGTTGTCGACGTTGTCGAGATAGTCCGGGCTCCAGGTGGCCGACTTCTGCTGAATCTCGAAACAGCAATCCTCGAGGTCCGCGACCATCGCCTCGAAGTTGGCCTGCGGATCCGGCATGTACGGACGCTCGACGTCCGTTGGGTAGGCGAAGTCGATCTGGACCGGCAGGTCGTACCCGGCCTCCTCGAGCAGGCGCTGAGCCTCCTCGGGATCGTACTCGTAGGTCGTGACATCCTGGGAATAGCCGAACAGCTCCGGCGGCATGAACTGCGTCGCCACCTCTCCCTGGCCGGCGTAGAAGCCCTCGACGACCTCCTCGCGATTGATCGCGTGTGCGATCGCCTGGCGAACGGCGATGTCCTCGAGGGGCTCGATCGCCTGGTTGAAGCCGACGTAGGCGACGTTGAATGCGGGTCGGTTCAAGAGTTCAAGCTGGTCGTCATCCTCGATCGTTGGATAGTCCTGCGGGTCGACGAGGTCGTATCCCTGGATCTCGCCCGATTGAAGAGCCTGCAGACGGGCGGCGGGGTCGGCGATCGGCTGGAAGATCAGCTCCCGGACGTTGCCGGGAGCGTCGCCCCAGTAGTCCTCGTAGCGGGTCATCACGAGGCGGTCGCCCCGCTGCCACTCCTCGAACTGGAAGGGACCGGTGCCGGTGGGATGTTCGGTCGCATAGGTACCGGCCGGCGAGAAGATTCCCTCCTCGTCGACCCTGCCCTCGTCTGCCTCGAACTCCTCGAGCGCGGCGGGGCTGGCGAACGTGAAGTTCGTCAATGCCAGAGCAGCGAGGATGGACGATGAAGGCTTGGTGAGATTCAGAGTCACGACCAGTTCCTCTTCTGCCTCACAGCTTTCGAACAGAGAGTCGGTCTTTCCGTCGCTGAAGCCACCGAACACCGTCTGCCAGTAGTAGCTCGCGGCGGGGTTCTGGAAGCTCCCCTTGAAGTTGTACCAGCGGTCGAAGTTGAAGCAGACGGCCTCGGCGTTGAACTCCTCGCCGTCATGGAAGGTGACGCCCTCCTGGAGGTTGAACGTGTAAGAGAGCCCGTCCTCCGAGATCTCCCAGTCGGTTGCGAGACCGGGAACGACCTCGGTGCCTCCGGGCTCGAGCGTCGTGAGACCCTCGAACATCTGGTCGATCGCCCGGAGCGACTCACCATCTGACACCAGCGCGCCGTCGAGCACAACGGGATCGGCCGAGGTCCCGAAAGCGAGCGTCTCGGTGGCTTCGCCACCCTCCTCGGTCTCGCCCCCGCCGGAACCGCTCTCCTCGGCGCTACACGCGGCTGCAAGGAGACCGAGCGCGACCAACAAGGCCATCGCGCCCAACTTCCCCCGTTTGACTGATCGCATGAACGGTCCTCCCCCTTGTTTAGCGGACCCTCGGTGGCCCGATTCTCCTCGACCCGCCGTTGCTTCTTGACATGACTGTCGCGGAAGCGAGATCCGCGACCGGCGATGCTACACCCGGCCCAGGATCGTACGACGGCCTACTACTCTAGTAGCAAACCCGACCCATGAACAGACATCCTTCGGAGGCCTGCGGAGAGGGGGCGAGTTGGGGGTGGGGGAAAGCAAAAACCGGCATCTGCGGGGTGAGTTGGTGGGTGGGGGCTTGGTCCGTCGGCCCGTTCGGTCCTGGGAGCTCGAAACCCCCGCGTGGGGCCCAAGTTTGTGGATTCAGTACCGCCTGGCGGTCGCGAATCCGCATACCTGTCCGGGATCGGCTTCACGATAGCCAGAAAACGGGCCGAAGGCGTTGGATGGGGCCATGGGGGTCGGTACCGCGAGGCGGTTGCCGGCCCCAGAACGTGCACCGATTCGTCTTCGATGCCGCTTTTTGGTTTTAGCGGGGCAAAGACGCCGGACGACCCGGCCGCGCTGCCGACAAAGTGGGCGAGGAGGGATTTGAACCCTCACGCTCTTGCGAGCACAGACTCCTGAAGCCTGCGTGTCTGCCGTTCCACCACTCGCCCGAGTGGGTTCAACAGAATACTTGCGCCGGGCGAAGGGGATGAAACGCGCGGGCCGGCTCGGCGGGACCGCAGAACGGAGCGGGGCCGGCTCGGCGGGACCGCAGAACGGAGCGGGGCCGGCTCGGCGGGACCGCAGAACGGAGCGGGGCCGGCTCGGCGGGACCGCAGAAACGAGTGGGGTCGGCCATCGGGGGGATAATCCTGGTTTGCATGGGTGTTGCCAGGGATCTTGAGAAGCGGCTCGAGGGCTTGATGGAGGGCTTCTTCACGAAGGTCTTCCGTTCCGGGCTGCAGCCGGTCGAAGTGGGCCGGCGGATTCTGCGCGAGATGGAGGAGAATCGCACGGTTTCGGTCAACCGGACCTACGCGCCCAACGACTTTCAAGTATTCATCGGCCCCGAAGACTTCGTGCGCTTCGAGCCGATGGCCGAAGGCCTGAGGCGGGAGTTCTCCGAACTCGTCATCGACAAGGCCAAGGAGCGTCGCTTCAACCTCATGGGACTGCCCAAGATCGCCTTCATCAATGAGGAGAAGTTGGGGAAAGGGGAGTTCAGGGTCGAGGCCGCGCTCGCGGCCGATCCCGAACGAATGGCCCCCCAGGTGTCCACGCGCGAGCCGAAATCGGCTCAGGACTCCGACTCCACGAGGGCCATCAGCAGCCACACGGCCGAGAAAATGGGAATCGAGCGCGCGCAGGGGGCCGAGCTCCTGGTTCTCGACGAGTCCGGTAAGCCGCGCGAGCGCATCTCGCTCACGCGCACGCCCATCACCGTCGGACGACTGTCGACGAACGACGTCGTCATCAGCGATTCGAACGTCAGCCGACGCCACGCAGAGCTTCGCCAAAACGGCGACAGGTGGACGGTCGTCGACCTGGGATCCACCAACGGCTCGGTCGTCAACGGCAAGCTGGCAAAAGAGCATACGCTCGAGAGTGGCGACCGGATCTCGTTCGGCACGAGCCAGCTCGAATTCCGGGCAGAGGGGCATTAGATGCCGGAGCTGGTCCTCAATCTCCTGAAGTACGTCTTCCTGATCGTGCTGTACATCTTCGTGGCGCGAGCGGTCAAGGTCGTTTACCTCGAGTTGCGACCATCGCCGGTTCGCACCAGCGGTAGCTCTCGAGCACCGGCCCCCGCACCGCGGCCTCCATCGAAACGTTCCAAGAAGGCTCCTCGCAGGCTGGCGGTGATAGAGGGGCCCCTCAAGGGCAAGACTTACGGGCTAGGCGAAGAACTAACCATCGGGAGGGCGGAGAAATGTCACATCGTGGTCGACGATACCTACGTCTCTCAGGTCCACGCTCGGTTCTACGCGAACGGTGATTCCTACTTCATCGAAGACCTCGGCTCCACGAACGGAACGTACCTGAACCGCCGAAGGATCACGGACCCCGAGGAGCTCTCTCGGGGCGACCGGGTCAAGATCGGAAAGACGGTGCTGGAGATGCGTAAGTGAACTATCGAATCGGGACCAAGACCGACGTCGGGCGAAGGCGCGAGGTAAACGAGGACTCCTTCTTGGTGCACGAGCCGCTCTTCGTCGTTGCCGACGGAATGGGCGGTCACGTAGCCGGCGACATCGCATCCTCGACCGCGATCGACACCATCAAGGAAGAGTCGTCTTCGGCCAATGCCCAGGACATGAACACGCTGGCCCGGCTCGTGCTCGGGGCGAACTCACGCATCTGGGAGAAGGCGCAAAGCGATGCAAGTCTCAGGGGCATGGGGACAACCTGCACGTTGTTGATGCTCGACTCGTCCAGAGCTCACTTCGCACACGTCGGCGACTCGCGCGCCTACCTATTGCGGGAGGGCAAGCTGACCCAGGTGACCGAGGACCACACGCTCGTCGGGCGAATGGTCAAAGAGGGAAGGCTCTCGGCGGACGAGGCCGAGAGACATCCCCAGCGGAGCATCGTGACGCGCGCTCTGGGAGTCGACTCCGTGGTCGAGGTCGACCTGATGACCGTCGACCTACAGGAGGGCGACCGGATACTCATCTGTTCGGACGGTCTGTCCTCGATGATCGACTCCGACAGCATTGCCTCGATTCTCGAGGAGGAGTCGGACCCGCAGGTCGCGGCCGAACGCCTGGTCGATGCGGCCAACGAAGCGGGAGGCGAGGACAACATCACCGTCGTTATCCTCGACATCGTCGATGCCGAGACGCCGGGTGTCGGGGCAACCACGACGTCGAGACGAGTCGACACCGCCGAGAGTCCCGGCTCGGTGCCCAGCTCGACGACGGCCCCATCGAGCAGCGAGATGACCTACGCGGGTGGCGGTGCCATCGCAGCCCCTCCCGAAGTCGATCCGAGTCGCGAGGAGCAAGTCCATACGGCTCGAGACGAGGTCCTCGACGAGCGTCCGGCGCGCACCTGGCCCCGGAAGCTGGTCGTGGGTCTCGTCATCGTTGTGTTGCTCGGTATCGGCGCCTTCTTCGGAGTCCGCTACCTGCTCAGCAATTCCTGGTACGTCGGCGTGAACGACGAGGGCTTCGTCACGGTCTACGAGGGAATCCCGGAAGAGATCGCCGGGCTCGACCTGAGCGAGGAGATCGAGGTCTCCGAAATCAGAGCCGATCAGTTCCCCGACGTCGTAAGCGCCAACCTAGGCGACGGAATCAAGAAGGACTCACTCGAAGACGCCAGGACGCACATAACGAATCTCGAGGAGCAGATCGAAGCCGAGGAGCGGCGGGATCAGCGCAATCGGCAACGCGACCGCACCAACAACAACGCTAAGGACTGAAGATGGCGGTGCGATCACCGGTTCGCCGGAACAGCGAACTTACCCTCCTGATAATCGCCCTCGTGGTTGGCAGTGGCGCCATGGCACTGGTCGCGTTGTCGCGCAACATCGACGACCGACTGAGGATCGCGGCACCGCTCATTGCGACGGTCGCCGTGGGTTACATCGGCGTACACATCCTCGTGCGAAAGGTCGCGCGCCTGTCCGACCCCCTCGTTCTTCCTTTGATTGCAGGACTCAACTTCATCGGACTCGCCGCCGTCTACCGTCTGGATCCGGAACCGAGTGGCTACGGTCCCGCCCAAGTCGTGTGGACCGCGGTGGGGTTGCTGTGTTTCACCGCGACCCTGATCTTCCTCAGGGACTACAGGGTGCTTGCCCGCTTCAAGTACATCTTTGGCTTCGCGGGAATCGTCCTGCTATTGCTGCCGCTCTCACCGTTGGGGGCAACGATAAACGGCGCCCGCCTGTGGCTCAGATTCGGCTCGTACAGCTTCCAGCCGGGAGAGCTCGCAAAGATCTGTCTGGTCGTCTTCTTCGCTGCGTATTTGGCGGAGCGGAAAGAACTGCTGGCGATCGCCAGTCGCAAGATCGGGCCCTTTCATATCCCCGACCCCAAGCACTTCGGTCCGCTGCTGCTGATGTGGGGAGTGTCGTTGCTGACGATGTTCTATCTGCGAGACCTCGGATCCAGCCTGCTGTTCTTCTCGATCTTCCTCGTAATGATTTACGTTGCCACCGCGCGCATCGTGTACGTGCTCTTCGGGATGGTTCTCTTCGGTGCCGGTGCAACACTCGGCTACTCGATGTTCAGCCACGTGCAGGTGCGCGTCCAGACCTGGCTCAACCCCTTCAATCCCGACTCGATTCAGGGCGACTCGTTCCAACTCGCTCAATCTCTGTTCGCGTTCGCGACGGGCGGTCTCTTCGGAACCGGTTGGGGGCAGGGGCGGCCGGACATCATCCCCGAGGCCCAGACCGACTTCATCTTCGCGGTGATCGGCGAGGAACTGGGCTTGATGGGAACCGCCGCCGTCATCGTCACCTTCGTATTGCTCATCGCACGGGGTTTCCGCGTGGCTCTCGGTTGCCGGAACGATTTCGGCCAACTGCTCGCGTGCGGATTGACGGCCATCTTTGCGATTCAGACCTTCATCATTCTCGGTGGAGTAACAAGCACGCTGCCGCTGACCGGCATCACCTTGCCCTTCATGTCATTCGGTGGGTCGAGCATGCTCGCCAACTTCATTCTGTGGGCAATCGTGGTCCGCATCAGCGACCAGAACGCATCCGAGCCCGACCCGGCTCGGACCGGCGAGATCCTCATCGGGGGCAGGTAGATGGAGAGGCAGATCACCCGAGTGGGGATCGCAACGGTCGTGATGCTGCTGGTCGTGTTCGCGCAACTCAACCGGCTCCAGATCTTTGCCGCGGAGGAGATTGCCTCCAACCCCGCCAACTCACGCCGTCTGCTCCAGGAATACTCGATCAAACGCGGCGAGATCATCACCGAAGACACCGTGACGATCGCGCGGAGTGTGGACACCGGCGGTCGTTTCCGTTACGAGCGGCGTTACCCGAAGGGTGACCTCTTCGGCCACACCACAGGTTTCTACTCCATCCTGTTCGGCACCTCCGGCATCGAGAGCGCCTACAACGGCGAGTTGCTCGGCGAATCAAGCGTCATCTCGATGCAGGACATCCAAGACAGCCTGTTCGGTTCCGGTGAACAGGGTGACAACGTGCGCGTCACCATCAACTCGGAGATGCAGCGAATCGCGCGCGAACAACTCGGCGATCAGGGCGGCTCCGTCGTTGCGATGGACCCAAGCAACGGCAAAATCCTCGCGATGTGGAGCAACCCCAGCTTCGACCCGAGCCCGCTTGCGTCGCACGACTCCAGGGTTCAGAGACAGGGCCGTTCCGCACTCAATCCGCGCTCGTCCACGTCTCCCTTGATCAACCTTGCGACACAGCGCGGCTATCCACCCGGGTCGACCTTCAAGGTCGTAACCACAGCGGCCGCGCTCGAGTCTGGTCGGTTCACCCCGAATTCGACTTTCGACGACCCAATCTCGTATGACCTGCCGCAAACGGACGCGACGATCAGCAACTTCTCCGGTGGGACGTGCGCCGGGGGTGGCCAGATAACGCTCGAGCTCGCGTTGACGATTTCATGCAACACGACCTTCGCAGACATCGGCCAGAAGGTGCCGGACGAGATCGCCGACGTCGCAGAGGGCTTCTGGTTCAATTCCGCGGTCCCCTTCGACCTGCGCACGGAGCCCAGCTCCTTTCTCGAGGCGGACGAAGACAACCTTCCCCGCCGTTCTCTGAGCGCAATCGGGCAGGGTGACGTCGTTTCCACTCCGCTGCAGATGCTCCTGGTTGCGGCGACGATCGCGAACGACGGCGAAGTGCCTCGTCCCCGCCTCGCCGACGAGATCATCGACCCCGAGGGAATCGTCGAACGGTTCAGCCCCGAAACACTGGGGCGCGCGATCTCGGCCACGACGGCAAACACACTCGGCGGAATGATGCGCAATGTCGTCGAGAGCGGAACCGGATCGTCCGCACAGATCCCCGGTGTTGTCGTGGCCGGCAAGACTGGAACAGCACAGACGACCGCAGGTGCCAATCCCCATGCGTGGTTCATTTGTTTCGCCGGGCCCAGCGGTGACGATCCCCGGATCGCAGTCGCTGTCATCGTCGAGAACGGTGGGTCGCTCGGTTCAGAGGCAACGGGTGGACAGGTAGCCGCACCGATTGCTCGGGCGCTGATCGAAGCCGACAGGAACATCAACGGCTGGTGAACGGGACCAAGCTTGCAGGACGCTACGTCCTTGTCGAGATGATCGCCGCAGGGGGGATGGGCACCGTCCACAAGGCGACAGACGAACGGCTGGGACGCGCGGTTGCCGTGAAGATCCTGCGCGACGATCTCGCGGGCGACCCGCGCTTCGTGGAGCGATTCCGCAGAGAGGCCCGCGCCGTTGCAGCCTTGTCACACCCCAACATCGCCGGAGTCTACGACTACGGCGAAGAGGACAACCACTATTTCTTCGTTATGGAATTCATCGACGGCAAGGATCTCTCGCAGTTGATGCGAGTCGAGAGCCCCTTCGGCCAAGAGCGCGCTGCGCTGATCGCGGCCGAAACCCTCGACGCGCTGCAGCACGCTCACTCGGCCGGTGTCATTCACCGCGACATCAAGCCGGCGAACATCATCGTCACCGCCAGAGAGCGATCGGCGAGCTCAACGGGTCTGCAGGAGAAGGTGAAGGTGACGGACTTCGGAATCGCGCGCGCGGTTGGGGATGCAACGCTCACTGCGACCGGGTCCGTGCTCGGAACCGCTCACTATCTTTCACCCGAACAAGCCTCCGGCGGAGCCATAGGACCGGCAAGCGACCAATACTCGACCGGAATCGTGCTGTACGAGATGCTCGTCGGAACCGTCCCGTTCACGGGCGACTCACCCGTCGCGATCGCGATGCGGCACATGTCGGACGAACTTCCACCCCCGAGCGCCGTCAATCCAGACATCTCTCACGGTCTCGACGACATCGTTCGGCGGGCCACCAGCAAAGACCCGCTCGATCGCTTCCCCGACGCGCAGGCGATGGCGGATGCGCTTAGGCACGCGCTCGACTCGAGCTCGGGAGGAGGCCTCGTCGGAGGGGCTACGGGTGTGGCACTCGGTGGATCGACAGCCGTTCTCGGTGAAACGAACCAAAGGACGGCACAGCGCACCTTGACCGGGGAATGGGATGCGCAGCGGGTCGGTCGTACCGTACTTCTGTCTTTCGCCGCCCTGATCGTCGTCGCGATCGCCCTGCTGGCGTTCCGCCTGGCGGCGGGTGACGAGGAGCCTCGACGCGCCGAACGACAGCGGGGCGGCGGCACGGCGGGCCAGCCCGCGGAGGAAGAGCCCGCCCCCGCTGAAGTAGTCCTTCCCGAGGACATCCTGGGGAGACCATTCGACGACGTGGCCGAAGAGCTGAGCGACGAGCTCGGCTTGATCGTCGATCGCAACGCAGAACCGAGCAACGATTTCCCAACTCCGGGCGTCGTATCTGGAGCGGTCCCGGCCCCCGGTTCCATTGTTACGGAGGGCGACACCGTTACCCTGATCGTTAGCACGGGGCCCGAAGACGACGACGAAGACGACGAGGAACGGGGACCGCCTACGGGAAAGGGCCCCGACGAAAAAAAGCCGCCCAAGCCACAGAAGGATGACGATTGAGCACCTCGACCGACGAGCTTTACGGGAACCGATACCGCGTCGTGGGCCTCCTCGGAACAGGAGGCATGGCGCGCGTCTACCGCGCTCGCGACGAACTGCTCGGTCGCGAGGTTGCGCTCAAGGTTCTGAGCGAGCGCCTGTCGAGCGACCGTTCGTTCGTCGAACGTTTCAGACGAGAGGCTCAGAACGCGGCAAGGCTCAATCACCCCAACATCGTTGCTCTCTACGACTACGGCGATGAAGACAGCCGCTACTTCATCGTCATGGAGCTCATCGAGGGCCGATCGCTCTCCGAGGTGCTCGACGAAGACGGCGCGCTCATGCCCGAACGCGCCGCAGAGATCGCTCGAGACACCGCCAACGGCCTGGGCCGCGCCCACGAGGCGGGACTAGTGCACCGCGACATAAAGCCTCACAACATCATGATCACCAATAGCGGCCAGACCAAGGTGACGGATTTCGGCATCGCCCGCGCTCTCGGGGGAGACGCCGAGGCCACGATGACGCAAACGGGGATGGTCATCGGGACGGCCGCTTATCTCTCGCCCGAGCAGGCACAGGGAAATCCGGTGGACGCAAGGAGTGACGTCTACTCGCTCGGCTGTGTTCTGCACGAAGCCCTGACGGGGGATACGCCCTTCTCCGGTGACACTCCTCTGTCAATCGCCTACAAGCATGTGCGCGAGAACCCAGAGCGCGCTTCCGAAGTGAACTCGGACGTCCCCGAGGCATTGGACGCGATCGTGATGAAGGCGATGTCCAAGAATCCCGACAATCGCTACGCGGATGCGAACGAAATGGCAGAGGACCTCGACCGTTTCCTCGCGGGACATCGCGTCGCCGCTACACCGTTCCTTGCAGCGACCAGCGTCATGGACGCGGGGTCGGGGACTCAGGTCATGTCCGAGAGCGAGGTGTACCACGACTTTCCCGACGAGGAAGAAGAGGAGAGGAACACCGGGAAGTACGTCCTGATCACACTGCTGGTGCTCGGCCTTCTCGCTCTGGGAGCCTTCCTCCTGTCCAACCTCCTGGCCGGGGCACCCGAGGTCGACGTTCCCGACGTCGTAGGGCTCACCGAGAACCGAGCCACCCGGGAGTTGGAGGACGCGGGGCTCGAGGTCAGAACGAGAAACCGTTCCAACGCCGAGGTCGACGAGGGCGATGTCTTCAGGCAGTCCCCCGAGGCGGGCGCCACGGCCGAGGAGGGCGACACAGTCACCATCTTCGTCTCCAGCGGCCCCGGCGAGGTGACGGTGCCGAACCTGTTGACGTTGACCGAGGACCAGGCCGAGGCCGCTCTCGAGGATGTTGGCCTCGAGCTAGGCAGGGTGAGAACCCGGAGCTCCGAAAGCGCCGAGGGCACCGTGATCGAGCAGAACCCGGGGTCGGGTGAGCTCCTCAATGAGGGCGAGGCGGTCAACATCATCATCTCTACGGGCATCACGATGATCGCGGTCCCCGACGTCGTCGGCCTGCCCGAGGCGGACGCCGTCGCCGCCATCGAAGGCGAGGGTCTTACCGCCGATGTCGTGACAGAGCCGAGCGACGACGTGGAAGAGGGCATCGTGATCGCTCAGGACCCTGGTGAGGGCACGGAGCTGGAGGAGGGCGACACCGTTCAGATTCTCGTCTCGGAGGGTCCGGAGTTCGAGATGCCCGACGTCCAGGGCGACGACGCCGACGACGCCGAGGAGTTCCTCGAAGACGAACTTGGGCTCGACGTTTCGCAGGAGGGCACTGAGGAGCCATGTCCACAGGAGCCGGGCACGGTCTGCTCGCAGGATCCCGAACCCGGTGAGACCGTTCGGCCCGGCGACAGCGTCACCCTGTTCGTCCAAGAAGGGGACCTCTGAGCTGGCGAGGACGATCGAGGGGGACGACCGCTGCGGCCGGTCGCTGGGAGGGGCGAAGAGCCTGGCCGTGATGTCCCGGTTCGAGTCGCAGCTCGCTGAGGACGCCGGCCCGTCCACGGTGGTATCCACTGTTTGGGGTTCTGTCCGGCGAGTATGAACCCCGCGCAAACGAAACGCACCCCTGGCAAAGAAAGGGTTCCGTGACGGATTCACCCGCCTGGAGCGAGCAAGATTCGGACACCTATCGTCGGCTGGCCCCAGTGGCGGTGCCCTCCCGCGACCACCAGCTGGCCACCATCGCGACATTGCTGCCGTTCGAGCCTACCGATGCCTTCGAAATCGTCGAGATCGGCACCGGCGAGGGACGGCTCAGTCAGACCATCGCGGCCCTGTTCCCGCATGCCCGGATAACCGCGCTCGACGGCTCGGAGTCCATGCGGACGGCGACGACCGAACGGCTCGCCGAGCACGGGCACCGGATTCGAGTGGACTCGATGGATCTCGCGGCCGAAGACTGGCACGCACATCTCGAGGGCGTCGATGCGGTCGTTTCGTCGCTGGTGATTCACCATCTGGACGGACGGGGCAAGAAACGGCTGTTCGAGGCCGCCGGCGAGCGGACGTCGGCGCGATCCGCTTTCGTGATTGCCGATCTCGTCGAGCCCGCAAGTCCTCAGGCGCTCGAGCTATTCGCGGCTTCGTGGGACGAGAGCACTCGGCTCCAGGCGGCCGCCGGGGGCCAGGACGAGCTCTTCGACCTCTTCCGCAGCACCGAGTGGAACATCTATCGGATACCGAACCCGATGGATCAGCCCTCGAGGCTCGCCGACCAGCTCCAGTGGTTGAAGGGGGCCGGCTTCGAGGTTGCCGACTGTTTCCGGCTCGAGGCCGGGCATGCGATCTACGGCGGCTACAAGGGGGGCGCCGGCGATGGACGAATCGACTACGCCTCCGCGCTTCGAACGGCGCGCGCCGCGCTTGCCTCCTAGCCCACCAGTTGCAGCATGTTGCCCAGCAGACGCGGGCCGTCGGGACTGAGGACCGACTCGGGATGGAACTGGACGCCTTCGACGGGGAGATCCTTATGGCGAAGTCCCATGATGGTTCCGTCGTCCGCTCGGGCCGTGATAGCGAGCTCGTCGGGCAGATCCGACTCCCTCACACACAGGGAGTGGTAGCGGGTGGCCTCCATCGGCTTCGGGAGTCCGGCGAACACCCCGGCCCCCTCATGCGCGATGGACGACGTCTTGCCGTGAACGGGCCCCACCTCGGACCTCACAACGGTGCCGCCGTAAACCTCGCCGATGCACTGATGGCCCAGGCACACACCGAACACCGGAACGCGCCCGGCGAAGTGACGAATCGCGTCCATCGAGACACCCGCATCTCGGGGTCCTCCCGGGCCGGGCGAGATCACCACCGCGTCCGGGGACGTCGACTCCAGATGCTCGATGGAGACGTCGTTGCGCAATACGACGGGCTCGGCCCCCAGCGAACCAAAAGCCTGGGCCAGGTTGTAGACGAACGAATCGAAGTTGTCGACGAGCAGCAGGCGCATGTTGTGAGCGTAGCGGCTCGGCGCCGCCAGCCCGGCGACAGGCCGTTTTTCAGTGGTTGCGAAGGGCCTTTATGAGCTCCTTCTTGTCCATGTCCGAACGACCCTCGATGCCGATCTCGGCGGCGCGATCCCGGAGTTCGTCCACACTCCAGTCCTCGTAGCTGCCCGACTCACCACCGCGTTCACCGACCTCGGATCGACCTTCGTTGCCGGAAGTGTTGGCGATCCGAGCGGCCTTTTCCTTCGACTCGCCCTGCCGGCGCAGAGCCTCGTACTGCTCGTCGTCCTTGACGCTGGGTCCGTGATCCTTGGCCATCGCAGCCTCCTTTGATCTGCGTGCTCCCCTTGTGCCATTTCCTCGAATGGGGCCCCGAAACGGGTCAGAAATTACTGGGGAGGAGCTGCTCGGACAGCACGACCAGGACGACGGCGGTGGCGATCGCGATGGCCGCCCAGAGCAGCAGTTCCAACAGACGCGACTTCCACGAGCGCCGCCTTTTGAAGTGCGGTCCGTCGCCCGATCCGGTCACACTCAAAGAGATGCTTCCGCCAGCCCGGCCGAGACGATGAGGCGCTCGGTGGCCGAGAAGCGCGGGTTGCAGGTCGTGAGGACGAGCTCGGGGCGGTCGCTGATCGGCGTCGCTATGTCCTGGGCGTTGGGGGGCACGATTTCGCTCCCCGTCACCTCGTAGGTGAAGTCGCCCCACTTCGTCTCGAGTTGGATCTCGTCACCACGACGGAGCAGGTCGATGTCGTAGAAGGGCCCCCCGTAGGTCGTGCGATGGCCCGAGATGATCACGCGGCCCACTTCGCCCGGCCAGACCTCCTCCTGAGTAGTGCACAGTGGCTTGTTGAATCCCCGCCGGCAGTCCGGGTAGTGGCCGGGTCCCTCTCTGAGATGCTCGGTTTCGACGCCCTCGACCACCATCGCGCGCACCCCGATCTTGGGGATCACCATGCGAAACACCGCCTCGCCAGGATCGGGGGCGAACGAGTCATCCACTTTGACGCTCTGAACTCCCTCGCGCGACTGCTCGCGAGCGTCAACGGGTCCCTGGCGACCGAAGTCCGACTCGAGGGACGCCTGTGCTCGATCGGTCAGCAGGCCGGTGCCCCACAGAGTCCACGCGACGAAGAGCAGGACCCCCACACCCACGGAGATCAGAAACTTGCCCAGCGTTCTCAGAACCATCATGCGAAAAGCAGGATATTCCCTCGGCTACTATTCACTCCTATGCCGAAGAGCAGGTCGAAGCGCAAGCAGTTCCAGCATCAGCCGCCGCCCAAGCCGAAGCCCAAGACCTCAGCTCCGTGGGTCGGGTGGCTGTTCTTCGGGCTGATGGGGGCAGGAGTGGGCCTGATCCTGGCGTTCTACGTCGCCTGGCAGGGGGAAGGGCCCTGGCTGTTCGTCGGGCTCGGGCTGATCCTGGCGGCGTTCGTCGTGGCCACGCAGTGGCACTGAGCGGCCGCTCCCACCAAAACTACAAGGATGTTGTTTTCCCCAGCTGTGGATAGAGCTGTGGATGAGATCCCACCGGCAGGAGCGCCAAAGCCGTGAGCAGAGCCCGAATCATCGTTCTCACCCTCGCCATCGTGGCGATGGTCGTCCTCGGGCAGATCTTCGGCTACTACCGCTCGATAACGGGCGTCCTCATGTTCGTCGGGATCCTGGCCTTCGGGACCCGCTACGTCCAGACCATGGGCGACATCCCGCCCGAGCCCGAGATAACCGAGGTCAGCGAGTACGGCCTGAAGTATGTCTGCGCCAACTGCGGCCTCGAGCTGAAGGTCGAGAAGGTGGCCAAGGACAAGGCCCCGACCCACTGCATGGAGCCGATGAACCTGGTCAGAGAGGGGGGCAAGCCACCGCTGCGACCGGTCTAGCGGCCTCCGCGATGGAAACCAAACCCCGGGACCGGCACCCAAGGGCCAAATTGGCGGGTGATTTACCTGATTCCGCCCGCTCGGGTGCATCCGGCCAACGCTTCGCCGATTTGGTCGCCTTGCGACCATGGTGCGCGAACGAACGAGCCAAACGCTGATTCAGGCGCGCGGGGCCATACCTTCGACCATTTTCCGACACGGATCGTCGTTTTTCGTCGGAAGTCCACGCCGAATCCGGTGCGAGCCCGAAACCGGGACACGGCACACACTTTCCCCTCGACGCGGTCTTGGCTTGTGACTCCGACGTGAGCGGGCCTCGAAGCCAGACAACTTCCCCTCTCAAGGCACCGGTTCTAGTTGTGCGTTGATCTCCACGGTTCCATCACCGTAACGATCGTCGATCTCCTGTTGAGTAGCGGCGTCCAGCACCACGACGCCCAGTTCCACCACGTTGCGGTTCTCGCTCGAGTCCGAGGAGAGAACTTCGAGGCCGAGCTCCTGACCAGCAGTCCCGCTCAGCTCGGCTTGTATCTCGTGGAGTCGTTCGAGGGTGCGCTCGTGCTCCGTCACGCAGAGAGGGCCTCCCCAATCTCGGCGAATCTCTCGCTCGTGACGATCGAGGTCGTCCGTGAAGGCGAGGTTCAGAACGGTGTCGGTGGGATCGGTGAACTCAGTCGGTTCATCGATGTAGTCGATCCAAGCGCCGGCAAAGTCGGGTTCTCGTCGCGCCGCGTTGATGGCTCTCAACTGGTCGACCTCTGAGGTGAGATCCGGATCCGGCCTCTCCCAGCCTCTCGGGGGCTTGGGGCAACGGCTTGTGATCGAATCGTCCTCTACGTCTTGTCGACGAGGTGGGGCCGCTTCGATCAGCGTGAAGGTGTCGCCGTCGTAGAGCCCCGTGACCTCGAAGTCGCCCCAGGTCGTCCCGGTGGCAGACTCCTCACCCGAGACGTCATCCCAGTTCCAGCCTGCGATCCGAGGCCCTCCACACTGCGGCGGGAGCGATTCCATGACCACGCCCAGGCACAGGACCGGCTCGGCACCTTTCTCCTCGAGGACCGTTCCGGTGCCCCGGTACCTCTGTGCCGACGCTTCCGGCTGGCTGCCTCCACCGTTGCGACCGCTGAGGGACCCGGGCGCGCCGCAGGCAGCGAGGATCAAGCACGTCGCGAACAGCAGCGAGATCTTCCTCATCCCCGCTCAGACGTCACGGCACATCGGAAAAGTTCCGGCCTGTTCCTTCCCGCTGGGGCTGGGTTCCGGCGAACCCTTCGCCGATTTGGTCGGCTATGCGACCATGGTGCGCGAACGTACGAGTCAAGACGCCGGTCGGGTCGGGGGCCACCACAGGTTCGACGAAAAACGACGCTCAGCGTCGTCAATGGTCGAAGGTCCGCGATCAGAGCCGCAGCGGGCCCCCCGAAAACCGGCGCACGGCACCAACTCTCCCCCCTGCTGCCGGTTCTGGCTTTCGGCCAGACGCTAGGTCAGCCGCTCCAGCAGGGTCGCGTTCGCCAGGCCCCCGCCCTCGCACATGGTCTGCAACAGGTAGCGGCCCGCGCGCTGCTCGAGGGCGTTTAGCCCGGTCGCCATCAACCTCGTTCCCGAGGCTCCGAGCGGGTGACCGAGTGCGATCGCGCCCCCGTGGACGTTGACGTGCTCGTCGAACCAGACGTCGTCGATCCCGAGCTCCTTCTTCCAGGCGAGCACTACGCTCGCGAAGGCCTCGTTGATCTCGATCACATCGATGTCCTCGATGCTCAGGCCGGACACGGCCAGGATCCTCTTGGTCGACGGGATCGGCCCGGTCAGCATCGTTACGGGATCCGCGCCCACCACGGCGAAGCTCACGAACCGGGCCCGGGGGCGAAGACCAAGCTCCTCGGCCTTCTCGGGCGTGGTGATGAGAACGGCCGAGGCCCCGTCGGTGATCTGCGAGGAGTTTCCGGCCGTCACGATCCCGTCTTCCTTGAAGGCCGTCTGGAGAGTGGCCATCTTGTCGAGGTTGGGTTTGCGCATCCCCTCGTCGATCTCGAAGAGCTCGTCCTCCACCTTGATGGGATGGATCTCGTTCTTGAAGGCACCCGTCTCGGTCGCGCTCAGGGCCCGCTCGTGGCTGCGCGACCCGAAGCCGTCGGCATCCTCTCGGCTGATGCCCCATCGCTCGGAGATGATCTCGGCCGAGATGCCCTGCGGAACGAGGCCGCCTTCGTAGCGACCCATGAGGCTGTCGGGGAACGGGAAACCGGGGGCCTCGGCGCTCGAGCCCATGGGAACTCGGCTCATCGACTCGACGCCGCACGCGATCGCGATGTCGTAGGCCCCGGCGATGACACCCTGTGCGGCGAAGTGAGCCGACTGCTGGCTCGAGCCACACTGGCGGTCGACCGTCGTAGCCGGAACCTCCTCGGGCAGACCGGCGGCCAGCCAGGCGTTGCGTCCGACGTTGAGCGACTGCTCGCCGACCTGGCTCACGCATCCACAGATCACGTCGTCGACGAGCGCGGCATCGATGCTCGAGCGCGCGACCGTTTCGTTCAGCACCTCCGCAAGCAGGTCGACCGGGTGCCAGCCGCTCAACTTGCCGTTGCGCTTGCCCAAGGGCGTCCTTACCGCCTCTACGATCACCGCTTCACGCGTCATGCCCTTCCCTTTCCCGTCCGTTTCCCTCGCTCTTTTCCGCCACTAACCGGCGGTTCCGCTCAACGATGACCGCCTCCCGAGCCGTTACGAATCCATCTCCGCCTGACTGGAATTGACCGGATGGTCAAGTATCGCGCTTTTGCGAGGAAGGGTGGAGCGCCCGCGCCACACCAGGGCTCATGGGGGTCCCGGGAGGAAAGACGTTGTGGCGAATCACGACCTTGGTGCCCCGCGCGGAGGTCTCGAACGTGACCGAGTCCATCAGCTCCTGGATGAGGAACAGGCCCCGGCCCCCGGCTGCGAAGCGGTCCTGCTCGCGACTCTTGACCTCGTCCATATCGAATCCGCTCCCGTCGTCCGCGATCGTCACGACCACGTCGGTGCCGTCGAGCTTCACGCCAACCCGTACCTCGCTTCGCCCCTGTGCGCGACGCCCGTGCCTGGCCGCATTCGCCGCCGCTTCACCCACGGCGAGCAGGATGTCCTGGCTGATCTCGACGGGAGCCCGGATCTCGGCGAGGAACCCCATCACGAAGTGGCGGATCTCGCCCAGCCGAGCGGACTCGTTGGCGAGGACGATCTCTCGTTCCGGCTCCTCGAGTGTCGCGTCGGGTACCACCTGCAGCACGAGCAGAGCTAAGTCGTCACGAAGATCCCCTTCTCCAACCCAGGCATCCACGCCGCGCCGGATTGCCTGAACCAATTCACCCGGAGTTCCGACGCCGTAGAGCTGCACCAGATCTACGAAACGAGCCTGACCGAAGGGCTTCGAAGCGCGCGGAGCCTCCGTCACCCCGTCGGTGTAGAGCACCAGCATGTCGCCGGGCTCGAGCTCGATGTGCCCCGCTTTGTACTCGGCGTCGTCCTCGACGCCCATGGCGATGCCACCCTCGTCGAGCCACTCAACCTCGCGCGATCGAGCCCGGTACACGACGGGTGGTACGTGGCCGGCGTTGACGTAATCGAACGTCGCTCGCTCGGGGTCGAGAATCCCGAAAAGCACCCGGATGAAGCGGTCGATGTTGATCTGGCGCGAGATGTGGGCATTCATGAGCTCGAACAAAGCCGATGGCTCCGGGTTCTCGCTCAAGAACGTGCGCAGCGTGTAGCGAGCGAGGGCGGACCCGTTTGCCGCCGACGGGCCGATACCGCAGACATCGCCGAGCGTGATCCCCATACTGCCGTCGGCCATCGGAATGAAGTCGTAGAAGTCGCCGCACACCGCACGGTTCCCCGCTGCCGGAATGTAGCGAGCAACCAGGCTGACCCTCGGAAGGGTAGGCGTCCCTTCCGGTAGGAGGCTGCGTTGGTAGCTCTCGGCCGTCTTGCGCGCCTCGTCGTAGAGCCGCTCGATCTCGGCCGCTCGTTGGGACGCCTCGGTGATGTCGGTATAGACGTCGATGCGCCCGACCAGCGCGCCACCTTCATCGAACGTGGGTCCCGAGTAGAGGCGAAGCTGACGGCGCTCGGGCATGATCTGTTCGATCGTCGAGCGGAGCTCCCCCTCGGGATCGTCCCTCAGCTCCTGGAAGGTCTCCATGAAACCCTCGGGATCCTCCGTACGGCGCGCAATGGTTCGAAGGAGCTCGGCCCCCGGAAGGCCAGGAAAATCATCCGGATCCACGCCGAACAGCGCGCCGGCTCTGCGGTTGATGACGCGCACCGCGCCTTGACGATCACGAAAGACGATTCCCTCATCGACCGCATCGACGACGGCAAGGAGCCGGTAACGAACGGCGGTCGCGAGTCGGTGCTCCTCCTGTTGACCGTGGAACTGCTTGCGCACTTCACGTGCAAGGAGGCCCGCAATTGACCCCGAGAGCAAGAACACTCCCGTATTCAGCAGACCGGTACCGAGCTCAGGCAGCCCACCCGTCAGACCTGCGACCACCCAGTACGCGACGCTGCCCGCGACTCCGATGGCGAGCCCGGCGACGGGATTGCTCAGCATCGCGGTCGCCACGATTGCAGCGACCAGGGCAAGTTGAATCGAAGGTACGTGGTTCCGGAGAATCCCGAACATGGCGGCGCCGAAGCCGAGCGACACCAAGCCGGAGGAAACCCCGATCCAGCGATCAACACGGGCTCGCTCGACGATGAAGGTGAACAACGCCCATATCCAAGCGGCGAGCGCTGCGGTCGCAGCAAGCCCCCTCAACCGGACGTCGCTCGGAAGATCCGAGATCACGACGACGACTGCGAGAAGCGCAACGGTGCCCCAAGCGATGAGCTCGGCCACGTTGAGGGCCCACCCCCAACTTCCCCGCTTAACGCCCCGCCGATCTCGGGAGATCATTGAGTTCCATCTTCGTTGCGTGTTCAACCTTGTTCCACTCTAGTTGGCTGCGCGCTCACATCTCTACGTTTGGCCGTCAAAGTCGCATCGTCTCCACGTTTCGCCGACGGCTTCGGCGATTCCCTCCTCCTCGAGGAGCTCGAGAATTGCCACTACCTGAAATCGTGCGATGGGATGGAGCTGCTGAGGGGTGTCGGTATAGACGCGCGCCACGATCTCGTCGGCGGTTCGAGGGGAATCGAGCGCTTCGAGGACAGACTTGCGTCTCTCGGCTCGGTGTGCGAGGTACTGATCGATGACCGCCGTTCCACCGTCGAGCGCCTTGAAGTGTCCCGGGTAGATCCTCTCGAGGTCCAAGCCGCGCAGGCGGTGGAGGCTGGAGAGGTAGTCCCGCATGTTCCCGTCGGGCGGCGCGATCACGGCTGTGCCCTCACCCAGGATGTTGTCACCTGCAAAGAGACTCCTGGCGCCGAGGAGCTCATAACCGACGTGGTCGGAAGCGTGACCCGGCGTGTGAAGTGCTCGTAGAGTCGCACCCCGGGCGGAGATCTCGTCGCCCTCGGCGAGCGGCTGCACCTTGGTCCCATCGACCGGGGCGTCGCCGAAGGCTCGAACCGGAGCGCCCGTGCGCTCGACGAGTGCGGCCACCCCGCCGGTGTGGTCGGAATGCCGGTGCGTAATCGCTATTGCCGCCACCTCTCCCGCTATCTCGAGAACCGACTCGAGGTAGGCCTCTTCGGCAACCGCCGGATCGATGACGATGGTGGGACCCGAGCCCACGACGTAAGTGTTGGTTCCGGGGCCGGTCATGAACCCCGGATTCGGAGCCAGCACGACCGCCACGTGTGGCGACAAGCGTGCCCGCAGGATCTCTCCCTGGGCCTGCCACTCGACGTTGCGAAGAGACGACAGGATGGTGGCGACGTCGCGGTGACCGTCGAGCCGCTGCAACATTTCGATCGTCGGCGGAGCCATGACCGCGTTCTCGGCTGCGAGCTCGGCTAGTGCCTCCTCGGGGGTCGCCCAATGAGCGCCGTCGACCTCGGTGGGATCGGGGTCCGGCTCCCAATCCGCGGGCGCGCGCACGACGAAAAAGCGGGCGTCGAACCGCACGGGTGACCCCAGAGGTGTGACCCACCGGCCGGCCGGCACGAGCTCGTCGGTTGCGAGCGTCACACCCAACGCGAGGCACCGCTCGAGCCAACGACCGGGCTCGTCGGTCGGGTCACGCTCGAGTTTCTCGATGGGCCCCCGGCCGGGAGGAAACCCAACCTCCTCGTGGGCCTCTCGTAGCGCCGCGACATAGGCGCCCAGAGCCTCTGCGGGGTCGGAGGCATCGAGAGCGGAGCGCGCGTCGGCCTGACTCAGAGGGGAAGCTCGTTCCCAGCGGGCGTCACAATCTGCCGGAGCGACCGACCCTCCAGGGAAGACGATGGCTCCGCCCATGAACCGCATCGATTTGGGCCGGACGGTGAGCAGAACCTGAGGTCCGTCGGTCGAATCCCTGAGAATTACGAGCGTCGCCGCGAGTCGCGGATCGGAGAGGTCGTTGGTGCGCTGCATTGATAACAGGGTATGTTTCGCGGCCAGCGAACCTTTACGGGGCGCCACCTCACGCCCAGAACCGGACGATTCGCCGAGAAATTGGGAGGTACCACCGTGGCTGTGAAGTTCCTGTCCCAACAATGGGCCGAAACGATGACCTCTGCGCTCAACTCTTCAGACGACTTCAAGACGGCGGCGAGTGGTCAGTCGGCCAAGCTTCAGCAAGTCGTGACCGATGTCGAGGGCGGAGACGTCAAGTACTACTTCGTCCTCGACAACGGCACCGCGAACGTCTCGCTCGGTGAGGTCGAGGAAGCCGAGGCGACCGTCACTCAGAACTACGACACCGCATCCGGGCTGCAAAAGGGCGAGGTCAACGCCCAGCAGGCTTTCATGCAGGGAAAGCTGAAGGTCTCCGGCAACATGATGAAGCTGATGCAGCTCCAGAAAGTCATCGGTGCGATCCCCAAGGCCGTTGCCGACGTCGAAGTGGAGTACTAGGTCCGGGGAGCGCTGCTTGGTGTGGCAACAGCCAGGCGGGACTGAGACCAAACCACCCCGGTCTCGTCGGGAAGCGGTACCTTGAGGCGATGGATCCTCAAACCGTCTACGAGAAGCTCGGTGGGTCGAGCGACAGCGAGTTCCCCACACTTCATAGCGAGGTCGCTCGCACGGAGGGAGAAACGCCTTATCTGCGACACCCCGGCGTCATCCTGATCGCCAAGCCCGACGTCGACATCGAAGGCCTGCGTCCGTTCCTCGAGGGCTACGGAGAAGAGTTGAACTTCGACGCCTACCTCGACGACCCGACACCGCTGCCCCCCGGGTCACTGTTGTTGAAGACGGCGGGTCAGACCTGCTACGCCAGCTTCGGACCGAAACGCACCTACAACGAGAACGCCCAGCGTTACTTCGACAACCTGTCGTCGTCGGGCCACGGTTCGGTCTTCGAGCATGCAGTTTTCTCGTTCTTCGTCTACGGAGTCTCTCGGGCGATCACTCACGAGGTCGTTCGTCACCGCGCCGGGACCGCCTTCTCCCAGCTCAGCCAGCGGTTCGTCTCGGGCAAGGTGCTTCGCTTCGTCGAACGGCCCGAGTACCAGGACGTGCCGACGCTGCATAAGCGTTTCGAACAGCGCATCGACTTCCTCGCGCGCGAGTACGACGAGGTCGCCGAGGAGCTGGTCGAACTTCAATTGCAGGGCGATCCCAGGTTGGTCGCCGAAGCTCGAACCGACATGCGCAAGCGGGTCCAGCAGAGTGCTCGCTCGGTCCTTCCCAATGAGGCCGAGACGACCATGGTCCTGTCGGCGAACGTTCGGGCGTGGCGGCACATGATCGAGATGCGAACCGACCAGCATGCCGAACGAGAGATACGGGATCTCTACTTCCGAATCTTCTTGTGCCTGCGGTTGCTCGAGCCGATGCTGTTCGGCGACTACGACATCGAATCGTTTGCCGACGGGACCTACGGCGCTACGACGGACTGGCGCAAGATCTAAGCCCTCCGGCTACTGCTTCACCTCGATGCGTCCCGTCATGTCGGAGTGAAAGGTGCAGATGAATTCGACCCCTTCGTCGGGAACGGTGAAGGTTGCCGTGGCGACCTCGTCCGCCTCGACGGTTCCGGTGTTCAGGTCGAGGGATTCGATGGCGAAGTCGTGGGCCGTGGAGTCGTTGTTGGTCACCTCGACCGTGACCTCCTCGCCGGTGGTCAGGTTCAGGGTGTCGGGATCGAAGGCCCGACCCTCGACCATGGCCACCTGGATGGCGTCGGCGTCGGACGATGCCCCGCGCGCAACATCACCCGCGGGCTCCGAGGAATTGCAGGCGGCCAGCCCGAGTAGTGCAACGCCGGCAACGGCAAGCAAGCGAACTCCGAGGGGTGTACGGCGGAACGCGACCCTTGCTTTCTCGATGACTCTCATGGGCTCGAAAGTCTCCCTTGTCGAATGTGATCTTCGTTGGACGACGCTCATTGTGGGACCTGCCTCCTCCCGCAGCATCAGGAATACCCCCCAAATCGACCCCTAGAGACCCTGATTCGCCCTCAGCCTGAGACAGAATCATTGACAAACATCGATCTATCTGCCTAAGCTCCACTACATCGACGAACATCTATGTAGGAGAGGGCGATGTCTACTCTGACGGCCGGGCGCCAGATCGCCGCAGACTGCTGCGCTCCGCTGATGGGCGAGGGGCTCTCCCCCGAAGAGGCCGGCGCGACGGCTGCTCTCTTCAAGGCCCTGTCCGACCCGACGCGCGTGAGGATCGTGAACCTTCTGGCCGGGAGCCCCGAGCCCGTCTGTCTGTGCGACATCAACTCGGGCTTTGAGCTCTCGCAGCCGACCCTGAGTCACCACCTCAAGAAGCTAGTTGCGGCTGGTTTGCTGACTCGCGAACAACGAGGAACGTGGGCTTTCTACTCGATCAACGAAGAAGCGTTGCGGCGTCTGAGCGACGTCGTCGGACAGAGGGAGATCGCATCGTGAACGAACTACGAGAGCAGGTAAGGGAGCGCTACGCACAGGCCGTCGGCGTGGTCACGGAAACCGGCACCCACGCCGAGGAGAGCACGGGTTGCTGTGGAAGCGATGGGGGGTGCTGCGGACCGAATACAGCATCGTTCGGTTTCGAGCTCTACGAGATCGGCGAGCGCGAGTCGTTGCCGGAGGCCGCCGTGCTCGCGAGCTTGGGGTGTGGCAACCCGATGGCCGTCGCCGAGCTGAACGAAGGTGAGGTGGTCCTCGACCTCGGTTCGGGTGGTGGCATAGACGTTCTCCTGTCCGCGCAACGCGTCGGACCTTCGGGGAAGGTCTACGGACTGGACATGACCGACGAAATGCTGGCCCTCGCCCGTCGCAACAAGCAGGAGGCCGGCGTCGACAACGTCGAGTTTCTGAAGGGGTACATCGAATCGGTGCCCCTGCCCGCCGAGACCATCGACGTGGTGATCTCCAACTGCGTGATCAATCTCTCGGAGGACAAGCCGGCGGTGTTTGCCGAGATGTTCCGGATCCTTCGAGAGGGCGGCCGAATCGGGGTCACCGACGTGGTCGCGAGCGACGAGCTGACGCCCGCCGACCGAGCCGAGCGCGGCAGCTACGTGGGCTGCATCGCCGGAGCGCTGTCGTTCTCCGAGTACCGAGAGGGGCTCGAGGGGGCCGGATTTACCGAGATCGCGGTCGACTCGACGCACGAGGTCAACGACGGGATGCACTCGGCCATCATCAGGGCCGCGAAACCGATCCGGGGTTGACCGGAGTCCATTGACTCAGTGAATATTGAGTCAATGATTACTGAGGTATCATCCCCCCGGATCACGGACCGGGCCCGGGCTCACGCCGCGCTGGCCGACCCCCACAGGTTGGCAATCGTCGACGAACTGGTTGTTTCGGACCGGTCTCCGTCGGAGCTGGCCGAATCGCTCGGCCTGGCCTCGAACCTTGTCGCGCACCACATGGAGGTCCTCCAGAGCGCGGGTCTGATCGAACGTCTTGAATCCCACGGAGACCGGCGACGTCGCTACGTGCGACTCCGTGCGCGTGCTCTGTCGGAGCTGACCCCGCCGGTGCGTCTTCAGACGGCCGAAGTGCTGTTCGTCTGCACGGGGAACTCCGCTCGCTCCCAGCTGGCTGCGGCGCTGTGGAACCAGGTTCACGTGGTGCCCGCTAAATCGGGCGGGACTCGTCCGGCAGCGCGCGTGCATCCGGAAGCGGTTCGAATCGCTCGCAGCTTCGACATCGACCTCGAGGATGCAAGACCGCGCGCGCTCGAACCGCACCAGCTCGAATCGGCGTTGGTCGTCACCGTGTGCGATCAGGCTCACGAGGCCCTGACCGGGAGTGCACGTCCCCCGTTCGTGCACTGGTCTGTCGCCGACCCCGCAGCGGTCGGAGACAGAGAATCGTTCCGCGTAGCCGCCGAACAGATCTCCGGTCGAGTCCACGAACTTGCACCACTCGTCGCCCCCGTTCCCTGAATTCGAAAGGACACCTCCGTGACGGATACGAAGAGCTACCTGGACGACGTCGCACCGGAGAGCCGACACCTCATCAGTCACGCCGCCCAGCGGCTCCTCCGTGAATTCGGCGGAATCTTTGGACCAGAAACGATCGAACGATTCGTGGCAGAGTCGTGCGCTCAATTCGGCCGGGCGCGCATCCAGGCGTTCGTGCCGCTGTTCGTCGAGCGCTTCTCACGTGAGCGACTGCGCGCGCTTGCCAAGATGGAGGGTCAATTGACTTCGGATGCTCCGAGCGTCGTCTTCCTCTGCGTTCACAACGCGGGCCGCTCTCAGATGGCCGCCGGGTGGATGCAGCATCTCGCCGGAACGCGTCTCGAGGTCTTTTCGGGCGGATCGGATCCCGCCAGCGACGTTAACCCCGCGGCCGTCGAGGCGATGGCGGAGGTGGGGATCGACATCAGCCGCGAGTTCCCCAAGCCCTGGACGGACGAGATCCTGCGCGTGGCCGACGTCATCGTGACCATGGGCTGCGGGGACGCTTGTCCCATCTATCCAGGAAAGCGATACGAGGATTGGGAGCTCGCCGATCCGGCCGGTCGTCCGGTCGAGGAGGTGCGCGTGATCAGAGACGATATCAAGGCGCGCGTCGAGCACCTCCTCGAGGAACTGACACCACGCCGCTGACGAGGACGGTCGATCACCCCGGCGCGGACTATCCAGGCTCGGTGACCGTCGCTCCCCAATCCTCGGGATCGACATCTCTTACGTGCTGGCAGAAATCCCAACGGTGTCCCTCGGGATCCGGCACGGAATACATCCGATCCCCGTAGGCTTGTCCGCCGGCTCGTCGATGACCTCGGCTCCCGCGGCCTTCGCCCGTGCGCAGTGCTCGTCGACATCATCGACGTAAACCACCGAGGTGGCGTGAACATTGCCGTTGTGCTTGGGGTTCTGGTATCCGCCGCCGGGCCCGCCGAGCATGACGACTCCATCTGCAAAACGCACCTCCGCGTGGCTCACCGATCCATCCTCCTCGGTGTTACGAAGGTGCTCGACGAAGCCGAACGCCTTTGCCAGCCAGTCAAGGGTGCCGGCCACGTCCTCGTAGAACACGTACGGGACGATGCGCGGCATACCCGCCGGTGAATTCTCAGTCATTTACAACCTCCTCACGAGTGATGCAGTCGCCAAACTACGCCACTGCTCCGATCCAGGCTTGGACGAATGTGACCTCGCCCGTTGGCCGCGAAGCCCTGCCCGTGGGAACTGGGCCAGTACCTGTACGGGAGCCAGTGTCTGCGGTAGACCAATCAGTCATGAAGCCGATCTTCTTCGCCACTCCGGCCGAATGGCGCGCCTGGCTCGAGCAAAATCACGCAGACGAGGACGAGGTGCTCGTCGGCTTCCACAGGAAGGCCTCCGGTCTCCCCTCCATGACCTGGTCCGAGTCCGTCGATCAAGCGCTCTGTTTCGGCTGGATCGACGGGGTGAGGAAGGGCATCGACGAGACGAGCTACTCCATCCGGTTTACGCCCCGCCGGGCCCGGAGCATCTGGAGCGCCGTCAACATCAAGAAGGTCGAGCGGTTGTCGGAGCAAGGTTTGATGCATCCATCCGGGCTTGCCGCATTCGAGAAGCGCTCCGAGGAACGTTCGAAGACCTACTCCTACGAGCGCGCCAACGCGAACCTCGGCGGCGAGTACGAGAGGAAGTTCCGCGCAAACAAGGGGGCCTGGGCATTCTGGGAATCACAGTCTCAGGGCTACCGCAGGACCGCGACGTGGTGGGTCATAAGCGCGAAGCAGGAAGCGACGCACCGCCGACGGCTCGCAACCCTCATCGAAGACTCGGCCGGCGGTAGACGAATAAGTGAGCTAGCGCGCCCAATCAAGAAGAAGGGGTGACCCCGGACGGTCCGGCCTACCGCTGCGATCTGAGGGAATTCGAAGGGAGGCCGGAGCGTGGCCCGAGGTGGTCTAGCCCTATTAGTGGGTCTGCGCTCGGTCCCGCGAGCTCGCTCCAGTGCGAATTCTGCGAACGTTCGACCCAAAGCCCCCCGAAACGGTGGCTGGATGTCGAGAGCTCGGGAGTTGCGGACATCAGCCCCCCTGGGGGTGAGTGAGCGTCCACGCCCGCCCGATTACGGAACGGCGGGGGCAGATCGAGCCCACCGGGTACCGACTCGCCCTCGTTAGACGCCGCCCTTGCCCGACCCACAACCACCCCAAGCCGGTAGGTCTCCCGCTCGCAACACCGGCCGTCTTGGTGAGAAAATGAAAGCAAAACAAGGATGGTCCGTTTGTATGGTGCGAAGGGTCGGGACCTCCCCGACCATAGGCCCATGGTCCCGGTCGCCGACCGTCTCCGGCCGGTCATCGCTGCGTTCCTCGGCGGGGAGCCTCCGATCTCGTTTCGCTTCTGGGACGGGAGCACTCTCGGGGCTTCACATGCCAACGCGGCCATCGTTCTGAAGTCGCCGAGGGCTTTGACGCGCCTTATGTACGCCCCCGGCGAACTCGGTTTCGTCCGTGGTTACGTAGGCGACGACCTTGACATCGAAGGGGACATCTTCGAGGTCCTCGCTCTGCGGGACATGCTCGAGGCGCGCACGATCGACACCGATCTGAGACTCAACCTCCGTGCAGGCCTCCGTTTGTTGAGGGCAACGCTCGGCCTCGGTGCACTTGCGTCTCCTCCCCCGGCCCCACCCGAGGAGATCCGGCTGAACGGAAGGCTTCACTCCAAGCACCGCGACGCGGCCGCAATCTCCCATCACTACGACGTCGGCAACGACTTCTACCGACTCGTGCTCGGGAAGACGATGACGTACTCCTGCGCTTACTTCGAGCGAAGCGACATGTCTCTCGACGAGGCTCAAACCGCAAAGTACGACCTGGTGTGCAGAAAGCTGGGGCTCGAGCCCGGAATGCGACTACTCGATGTGGGTTGTGGGTGGGGCGGCATGGCGCTTCACGCGGTTCGCAATTACGGGGTCTCGGCGGTCGGCATAACTCTGTCCCGGGAACAAGCGAGCTTCGCGGCTCAGCAGGTAACGGAAAGCGGCGTGGAGCATCTAATCGACATTCGCCACCAGGACTACAGGGATGTGGATGACGGACCTTTCGACGCCATCTCGTCCATCGGAATGTTCGAGCATGTGGGGCTGGTGCAACTCGGTGAGTACTTCGCTGTGCTCGAACGCCTGCTGGCGCCGCGCGGACGCCTGCTGAACCACGCGATCTCGCGACGCTCCGGGCAGCCGGGGTTTGGCTCCCGTTCCTTTGTCACTCGTTACGTCTTTCCCGATGGCGAGTTGCAGGAAGTCGGTGGAGTCGTCAGCGCGATGCAGAAACTCGGACTCGAAGCGCGCGATGTCGAGTCCCTGCGAGAGCATTACGCCCGGACGCTTCGGTCGTGGGTGAGAAATCTGGAGAGCAACTGGGCCGAGGCGGTTGAACTCGTCGGTCTCGGACGAGCCAAGGTGTGGAGGCTCTACATGGCAGGCTCCGCGCTCGGTTTCGAAGCCTCACGCATCAACGTCCACCAAGTACTCGGAGTCAAGCCCGATGGACAGGGACACTCGGGCATGCCCACGACGCGCTCGGCTTGGACGAAGGCGCAGAGCACGCCGGTTGATGGCTACGCGTAGACGGGACGGAAACACGTTGGTCGATGACTTGGCCGTGGCTGATGGCGGCGATCGTCGCAGTCTCCGGCGCCGGCGTGGTGCTACCGTTGCGTAATGCCTCGTCTGGACGTTATCGGTGTGGTCGTATCCGACATGGACAGGTCCGTCGATTTCTACCGGCGGCTCGGTCTCCAGTTTCCCGAGGATCCCGATCCGGAGGGGCACGGGCATGTCGAGGCGACTCTTCCTGGAGGACTCCGGTTCGCCCTCGACACTGAGGAGACGGTCAGATCCTTCGATCCGGATTGGCGGCCACCCGTAGAAGGGCACCGAATGGCGGTCGCCTTTCTCTGTGAATCGCCGAACGATGTCGACCGCGTCTATCGTGAGTTGCTCGACGCCGGCGCCGAAAGCTACAAGGAGCCGTGGGACGCCTTCTGGGGCCAGCGCTATGCGCAGATCACGGATCCCGACGGGAACGTCATCGACCTGTTCGCTCCTCTTCCGACCTGATCGCTACCGTTCTCGTCGTTCGTGCCCACGGGAACCCGACCGGTTCGGCCTTGTTCACCCTCGTCCGTAAGCCGATTCGCGCCGACCGGAAGACCGGCGCGGTCACTCAGAAGGACTGAACGACGCCGGTCGCCATCATCCTCGTTTGAGGTTCGAATCACGCAGGCACCTCGGTGGGACTTGGGGGGTGAGGGCTACACCACCGAGCTCGAGCGCTCGGGCGAGGGCACAGATGTGTCCGTAGGCACGCGCCGTCGTGCCGTTCTGCGGGCGCACTTGCTTGTTACAACTCCGCTTGCTATATAAACGTGGGTTCTCGAAGGAAAGCTCGGAGCCGGGCAACGCGGGCACCAATGATGGTTCTGACCCGCTGGTATCGACGGAGGAGAGACTCGGATGACTGATCTCGCAGCCGCGGATCGAACGACATCGACCACGATAACGAGCGAGTCGGGAAATCTCGAGCTCGAGCTGGAGCGGTACCGAAAAGAGCTGACCGGCTACTGCTATCGGATGCTCGGATCGGCGTTCGAAGCGGAGGACGCCGTTCAGGAAACGATGGTGCGCGCGTGGCGGAGCTTTGATCGGTTCGAGGGCCGGTCGTCGGTGCGATCGTGGCTCCATAGCATCGCTACGAACGTGTGCCTCGACATGCTTGGCGGTTCACAGCGTCGAGCACGTCCTATGGACCTTGCGGCTCCGAAGTCTGCCGAGGGCCCACTCGGCAACGCGCTCCCGGAGGCCACTTGGATTCAACCGATGCCCGACAGCAGCATCATGCCGGAGAGCAATGATCCGGCCGAGCTGGCGATGGAACGAGAGACGATCCGTCTCGCGTTCGTGGCTGCGTTGCAGCACCTTCCACCCCGGCAGCGAGCAGTGTTGATCCTCCGCGAGGTGCTGCGCTGGAAGGCAACCGAGGTCGCCGAGCTACTCGACACCTCCGTTGTCTCGGTTAATAGCGCGCTCCAACGAGCACGGTCAACGCTCGGGGATAGCGATCTCACCTCATCCGACGCGCTTCAGCCGGAAGACGACGAGCAGCGCGAGCTTTTGGCTCGCTACGTCGACGCCTTCGAGCGCTATGACATTGACTCTCTCACCTCGATCCTCCACGAGGACGCTACGCTCTCGATGCCGCCCTACTCGCTGTGGCTACGAGGACACACCGACATCAGCGGCTGGCTTCTGGGATCGGGTATCGGTTGTCGTGGGTCGCGTCTGGTTCCGACCGAGGCCAACGGTTCACCGGCGTTCGGGCAGTACCGTCCGAGCGCTTCGGGTCACGGTCACGATCCCTGGGCGCTCCAGGTCATCGAAGTCTCGAACGGCAAGATCGTCGGGATCAACTCGTTCCTCGACACCGCGAGCCTGTTTCCGCTCTTCGGTTTGCCGACTCGCCTCGAAGCGTAAGCCTCGCGCGTAGGAGGCCCACCGGTGAGCCCGGATAGTCGCGCGTCTGAATCACCTGAGAGGTGCAAGGACAGAAACGAACAAGGGAAGACATCATGGATTGGAAGATCGAGCTGGTGGCTATTCCCGTCTCGGACGTGGATCGGGCCA
>WHSV01000025.1:0-3870 GCA_009379915.1 Actinomycetota bacterium
CTGCCGGTCGCGGTCAGTTTCGCCGAGGTGGGCTTCGAGGTACTCGGGGTCGACAGCAGCCCCGAGCGCGTGGAGCTGATTCGCTCGGGCGAGTCGCACATCCGAGACGTCGAGCCCGAGCGCATCGCCGCGCTGCGCGACTCGAGAAGGTTCGGAGTGACCGACTCCTACGAGAGGCTCGGGGATTGCTCGGCTGTGCTCATCTGTGTTCCCACTCCGATGCACGAGGGCATGCCGGATCTGGGAGCGATCAAGGATGCGTCTCGTGCTCTCGGTGAGGTCATCACCGAACAGACGCTGGTCGTGCTCGAGAGCACCACCTATCCGGGCACCACCGAGGAGATCGTCAAGCCTTTGCTCGAAGCGAGCGGCCTAGCCGCCGGCAGCGACTTCTACCTCGCCTTCTCGCCGGAGCGCATCGATCCGGGAAACCTCAACTACTCCTTCGCCGATATTCCCAAGGTCGTGGGCGGGGTCACCAAGGATTCGACGCGCGCCGCTGAGGTGCTGTACTCGCAGGTCGTTCCCAAGGTCGTCACCGTCTCCGGGACACGCGAGGCCGAGATGTCCAAGCTCATCGAGAACACCTTCCGCCACGTCAACATCGCGCTGATCAACGAGCTTGCGATCGCGGCCCACGATCTCGGCGTCGACATCTGGGAATCGATCGACGCGGCCGCGACCAAGCCGTTTGGTTTCACGGCCTTCCGACCGGGGCCGGGGTGGGGCGGTCACTGCATCCCCCTCGACCCCTCCTATCTGTCGTGGCGGGTGCGCCAGGACCGCTGGCACGATCTCCGCTTCATCGAACTCGCTCACACCCTCAACTCCGAGATGCCCCGCCACGTCGTCGAGCGCATCGGCGCGCTCCTCAACGAGGTCGGCAAGCCGGTGCGCGGGGCTCGGGTTCTCGGAATCGGCGTCGCCTACAAGGGAGGGACCGAGGACACTCGTCACTCCCCCGGGCTCAACATCCTCTCGGAGCTCGCCAAGCGGGGAGCTCGGGTCAGCTATCACGACCCTCTCGTGCCAGTCGCTCGCATCAACGGGCGCGAGGTGCGCTCACTCACGTTGACGGGAAGGAAGCTCGAAGGGCAGGACATCGTGATAGCGCTCGTCCCGCAGAGCAACGTCGATTGGAGCCTCGTCGCCGGCGAGGCGCGCTTGATCTTCGACTGCTGCAACGCGATCGGCCGCCGAGCCCGCAATGTCCACCGCCTCTGACCCGTGTGCTGAGTCTCATCGCGAACTCTTCGTGACAAGCTGTGCGTATGCGCAAGGTCGTATTCGTTTGCACCGCAAACCGGTGCCGTAGCCCCAGCGCGGAGGCCCTGCTCCGCGATGCTGCGGGATCCGGGGTCGCGATCGAGTCATTCGGGCTGCACGCCACGCCGGGACTACCGCCACCGCAGGAGACGCTGCACGCTCTCGAGGAGTACGGATTAGATCTGTCGGCACACCGCTCCCGAGGCGTGGACCACGTGGACCTGCAGGCTGCTGACGTTGTGATCGGGTTCGAGCGTCACCACGTAGCATGCTCGGTCGTCGACAATGCCGTTTCTAGCGAACGCGCCTTCCTGTTCACCGAGCTTGTCAACTTCCTCGAAAAATCCCGCTCCCTCGACGAGGACGCCGTCCGCTCGGCTCATGGGAGGCGGTTCGCCGCTGCTTTTCCGCCTTTCCCAGAGATCGCCGACCCGATCGGGATGTCCTTTCAGGTTCACCGCGCGGTCACCGCGGAGATCGCTACGATTTGCAAGCGCCTCGCAGAACGCCTTGCCGACTAGAAAGGAAGTACAACCCACCTGGGTGGACGGCGTCCTTCGAGCCGGATCCATCGCCCTGGCCCTCGTGATCGTGGCGCTCTCGCTCGGCCCGGCTCCCGAGGACCCCGCGCTCGACATCTCGGACAAGGCGATCCACGGTCTCGCCTACTTCTCCCTGACGCTGGCCCTGCTGCTGGCCTGGGTCGGGCGCCCCGGGCGCCTCGCTCAGCCGTTGCAGGTCGCTCTGGCGGTGACGCTCGTCGTCGTGAGCGGGGGCCTGCTCGTCGAGTTGGCGCAGTCACTCGTGAGCCGGCAGACCGAGTTTCTCGACGCACTCGCCAACGCACTAGGGGCTGGCCTGGCCCTCGGGCTGTGGGCCCTGGTGCTGCGACCCGAGTGGAGCTGAGCCACCTTTTTCGCCGCGGTGTGACGCCCGTCACAGCCGAGTTACCGGTTTAGCGCGCATGGTGTTCGCTATGCGCGCACCAGGTTCATCAAACAGCCCCAAAGCCGAGCTGCATCGGTTCGCCGCCGAGCAACACGGCGTCTTCAGCCGGGACGAGGCGCGGGCACTCGACTGCTCGGACGGGATGCTCTATCGCCTGGCGACCAAGGGCGAGATCGTACGGGTTCTCCCGCGCGTCTATCGCTTCTCGTCGGCTCCGCCGACGTGGTCGCAACGAGCCAAGGCCGGCACGCTCTTCACGGGAGAGCATTCATGGCTCTCACACCGATCCTCCGCGTACCACCTCGACATGATCGACCTATGTCCAAGCGTGATCGAGATCACGACCACGGCCGTCTTTCGATCGCGACCGGGCCTAAGGATCCGGCGGGTGCGCGACATGCCCCACTCGGACACCAGGACGATCAAGTCCATTCCCGTCACGAATCCCCACCGCACCATCGTCGACCTCTCGACGGTGCTCGAACACGAGGCCCTCGAACGCGTGCTCGACGACTGTTTGTATCGCGGAGTCGTGGAGCTCGGGCGCATTCAGGCCCGCCTCGAGGTGCTCGGTGGACCCGGAAGGCCGAGCACTCGAACGCTTCGAGAGTTGCTCGAGGTACGTGGCAACCAGCTTGCGATGCCGCTCACCGTTCTCGAGAACAGGTTCCTCGAGGTGCTCCGAAGGGGCGGCCTCGACGAACCCGACAGCCAGGTCTCGGTCGAATCGGACGCCCACAAGACCTGGCGGCTCGACTTCGCCTATCCACATCAAAAGGTTCTGATCGAGGTCGATGGCCGGCGCTTCCATGCGGCCCGTCGACGCCAGAGGAACGACATGCGACGCGACAACGTCATGAACGTGCGCGGCTGGACCGTGCTCAGGTTCACCTGGGAGGACGTCGTGACCGAGCCCGAGTACGTCCTCGGCTTGGTCCGCCAGGCCCTCGGCCTCGTGCCTTTGATGTGATCTACGCGCGCTATGCGAGCATCTCGCACCTCAAATCCCCTTGTCACAGGCTCTGAGTAGCGTCCGAGCTGTGAGACGGCTGATCCTCTGTGTTGCACTGTTGCTCCCGGCCTGTGGCGGGCACGAGGTCGACCTCGCTCGGCAGTCGCCCGCGACCGCGGCCGAGGAGCCGGACGGTTACGAGGTCGCCGAGGTCACCCGGATCGTCGACGGGGACACGGTCGAGGTGCGCATCACCGAGCGATCCGACGGACCGGGCGCGGGCCGAGCCGAGATCGGCGAGACCTACAGCGTGAGGCTCATCGGCATCGACACGCCCGAGTCGGTGAAGCCGGGCTCGCCCGTCGAGTGCTTCGGGGTGGAGGCGAGCGCGGCGGCCAAGGCGTTGCTCGATGGCCAGACGGTCACGCTCGTGAAGGACGTCGAGGAGACCGACCGCTACGAGCGGCTGTTGCGCTACGTCTACCTGGGCGAGGAGATGGCGAACGCTCGGCTCGTGCTCAACGGCTATGCGCACGCGTACACCTATCCGCCAAACATCCGGCACACGAAATTGTTCGTCGCGCTGCAACGAGAGGCGCGTACGACGAACACGGGTCTATGGGCGCCCGAGACGTGCGGCGGTGGCTAGGTGATCGTTTCCGGGTTCGCTCCCTCGCCGTCAACGGTGGGTGTGGGCTCCGGCT
>WHSV01000025.1:3926-19823 GCA_009379915.1 Actinomycetota bacterium
GGCGTGGGCTCCGGCTCAGGTTCGGCGTCGCCGGGAGCGGGCTTGCCGCCGCCTCCACCGCTTCTGCGGGAGTCGGCACGTCTGTTGCCCGCCGGCTCTTCTTTGGGTTCGGAGTCGGACGACCCGGTCGTCGTCAAGGACGGCTCCGCAGTGGAATCAGGCGATGGCTTGGGCTTGTTGGGCTGCGAGATCTCTTGCTCGGTTGATGGCTCGTCGTTCGTTGCGGGGGCGGGGTCACGCGAGCCGGACGACAACATGCCCGCGACCGCGACCGCTGTCACGACGAGCAGGGCGGCAACTCCGAGTGCGACCTTTCGACCGACGCCGCGACGGGGGACATCGTCATCGATATCGAGCAGATGTTCGTTCTCGTAGAGGTACGACTCCGACGCGATCGCATCGGCGAGCTCGTCTCCGTCGGCGTAGCGCTCCTCGGGGTCCTTGCTTAGACACCGCAGCACGAGCGCATCCATAGTTGGGTCGAGATCGTCGTTGAAGGCGCTCGGCGGATCGGGCTCGGAGTCGACGTGGCTGATCGCGACGGCCGTCAGGTTCTCGTGCTCGTACGGGCGCACTCCCGTGAGCAACTGATAGAGGACGATGCCCAGGCTGTAGACGTCGGATGCGGGGGTCGCCGTCTGTCCTGAGACCTGCTCGGGCGAGATGTAGTGCGGCGAGCCGATGGCCTGGCCGGTCTGAGTCATCCGCTCGCCGCCGCGTGACGCCGCGATACCGAAGTCGGCGAGCTTGGGCCGGCCCTCGTCGTCGAGCAGGATGTTCGCCGGTTTGAGATCGCGGTGCACGACCCCGTTCGCATGGGCGGCGCCCGCGCCGCGGGCCGCCTGCTCGATGAACTCGAGAACACGTTCGGGCAACAGCGGCTTGCCGGCGAGGTCTGCCAGCGAACCCCCGGAGACGTACTCCATGACGAGGTAGGGACGGTCCTCGAACTGTCCGAAATCGAGCACCGAGACGACGTTCGGGTGGCTGAGCGAGGCGACGCTCTGAGCCTCGGCGAAGAAACGGACGAGGAACTCGGGATCGTCGGAGAACTCCCTGGCGAGGAACTTGACGGCCACGGGGCGGTCGAGGCGCACGTCGCGGGCGCACCACACTTCCGCCATGCCTCCACGACCGAGCCCATGATCGAGCTCGTACCGCTCGGCTATCAGGTCACCTCGCCTCATCTTTGGAAGGCTTTCCCTTGAGCGAATCCTTCAATCAGGCGGAAGCGCGAAAAAGCGACGGCCCCCGGGGGTGGCGGGGGCCGTCGTACGGGCGGTACGGGGGGATCTGTGATGTCTACGTGGCTGCTTCGCCGACTCGTCCGCGGAGCCGGGGAATCTTGAAGTCTGCGTGCGCCCAGCACTTGTCGCGCGAGTTGTACTGCGACAGCTTCGTAGTGCAGCCCTCCTCCATGCACATGCGCTCCTTGAGGATGCGCCGGGAGGGCTTGGCGGTTAGTGGTGCCGACCCTTTGTGTGTCTGGTTCTTCATGGGCGTTCTCCCTATGTGAGGGCTGGAGCCCAGTCCAACATCCGCCCGGTAAAGGCCCGGTAAAAGGCTGATGCGGGGGGCCCAGGAGGGGCCCAGGGCGCAACTAGGGCCCGCGGACCCTAGGGAGATGACCCCCGCCTTGCTAGCGTCCGGTCCATGTGGGTTTCGGAACGGGGCCAGACCGCTCCCGAATACGTCGGGATTCTGGCTTTCGTGGTGGCAATGATCCTGCTGGTCGTGGCCGCGGGGCCGGGAATCGGTGGAACCGTGGTCGAGCGGATCCTCTGCATCGTCTCGGGTGACGATTGCTCGGACGGGGCCGACGTCGCCGACCCAAACGACGCATTTCGTCCGGAGGACTGCGATGTCTACACCCGCTCGACCTCGGACAACGGCACTCTGAAGGTCGCGGTCTTCACCCTCGGCGCCGACTACGGATTCACCCGGACCGAGAAGTCCAACGGCGAGACCGAGATCACGTTCGTCGATCTCGGCGAGCTGGGCCTCGAGGGGGGCGTCGGCGCCAAGTTCAAGGTCAGCGACGCGGGTGCGGACGTCTCGGCCGACATCAAGGGGCGGCTCGGCCTGGCGAACGGCGACACGTGGGTGTTCGATTCGCCCGAGGAGGCCGACGAGTTCGAGGGTTGGCTCAGGCGAGAGAAGAACGAGGACCGCATCTCCTCCTTCAGTCCCATCTTCGGGATCGCCAACGGGATCTACGAGTGGGCGAGCGGAGAAGAGGACATCCCCGAGGCCCGCATCAACTTCTGGGAGGTAAACGAATCCGTGGAGGGCAGCGCTTCGGGACGCGTCGCCACGGCGGGCCCCGAGTTCGAAGGCGGCGCGGCGCTCGCCATCGGCGGTATGACCGATAGGGGCGAGGACCTCGACGATCCGAGCGACGACACCTCGACCGAGTTCTTCAGCGTGAACTTCGACGCGGCCTTCGACGTGGGGTTGCTCACCGTGGATGCGGGGGCCGGCTGGTCCGGCGAGGGGGTCATGAAACTCGAGCGCGACGCCGACGGCGAGATCATCGAGCTCGAGATCGTCGACACGAGCGAGGGCTCCCTGAGCGGCTTGACCGCGGACCTCGATGCGGGCCGTCTGTCCTGGGGACTCTTCATGGAGAAGCTCCAGGACCTCGAGAGCCTCAACATCTCGAGCGACGATTCAGGCACCAACACGATCGTGTCGACGACCACCCTCGACTTCACGAACTCGACCGACCGCGCCGTGGCCGAGGAGTGGTTCATGGGCATGGGTGGCTTCGGAGGCGCGGTCGAGAACGCCTCGCCGCTCGGAGGTGTCGACGCGGCCGACGGCAACGCGGGGGATGCGTTCTCGCAACTCCTCTACGACCACGCGCGCGTATCGGTTGTCGAGTACGACGGGCAGAAGTCCGGGCTCGACGTCGCCGCCGAGGTGGCGCTGGGACTCAAGCTCGGCGGAGCCATCGGCACGAGCGAGACGGACGCCAGGGCAATCGAGGCTCTGTTCCTCGACTCGCCCGAGGACGGGGAGCGAACCCTGATTCCGTTCACCGAGTGCGTGGGCTAGGTCGGTGGCGAGCGAGGAGATTGCAGGTTGCTCTAGGAAATCTTGCGGAATACTTCCCTCATGGCGCGCACTCTGATCGGCCTGGTGATGGCCGGGCTCCTTCTTACGGGCTGCGACTCGGGGCCGGAGGTACCCGACGGTTTCACGGAGGCCGAGGCGGGTCCCGTGACCTTCGCTCATCCCGAGGACTGGAGGGAGGGCTCGCCGACGGGCGGGGCCGAGCTCCAGATCGAAGGACCCGAGGGCACGGGCGGGGCCCGGACCGGACTGCAGGTGTTCGTGGCCGATGAAGCGGGCGATCCCGCGGCACGAGCCACCGCGCTGGCCGCGGAGCTTCGCAGCAGCTTCGAAGAGTTCGAGGTGGTCGGGCAGTCGGATACCGAGGTCGACGGCGCTCAAGCCGCGACGCTCCTCGAGTACACCTTCACTCGTCCCGAGGGGGGCACGGTTCACTCCTGGGACGTCCTGGCGGAGGGACCCGGCGGCGAACACGTGATCTTCCGGGTCGAGGGGAGCGAGGAAGATCTCGACGAGGACACGGCGCAGGAGATCCTCGACACCCTCAGCTTCTCGTGACGCCCGCGGCACTTCCCAGCGGAGTGACCTGGGACTCCGCGACGCTCACGCTTCACGTGCGGCGGGGACGGACCAACACGGCGATTCTGCTCGGGGTCGGGATTCTGTTGTTCCTGGGCGGCGGTGCGATGGCGACAGCTCTGGCGCTAGAGTCGGCCGCACCGGCCGGGCAGCGCGTGGGAGCGATGATCGGCGGGGCAATCGCACTCATCTTTCTCTTCGTAGTGCTGAGACTGCTGTGGACCGCGGGATGGTCGCTCTCGCCCACCGGTGTCGTCATCCGCACGGGCACGCGCCGCTCCGTCCCCTGGGCTCAGATCGTGGCGCTAGAGCTGTCGACGGGACACTCTGGGACGGCGGGAAACGACTACGAGCTGAACATCAGGACTCGTTCGGGTGAGCTCGAAGTCACTCCAACCCGCCAGCGACGGGGCGATCTCGAACGCATTCTGTCCTTCGCCATCGAACGCGGCGCCGTACCAGGACACGTGGAGGTGAAGATGTAGGGATGGATGTCGTGCGCCCACTGGTTCTCGGGCTGGGGTGCTGCGTGGTCGCCGCATTCGCGAGCCTGCTGGTACTTGCGCCTTTGGCCGATTCCGACATCGACGACCTTCCGCTCTACCTTCTGGTCTCGGCCCCCGTCCTCGTGGGAGCTCTGGTGGGTGCGGGCCTGGCCGCCCGGGTCCACCGGGAACCCGAACGACGGGATGCCCGGCGCCATCTCCCGGCCGCGCTGAGTGGGCCGGCCGTGTTCGCCGTCTTGAACTCGATCGGAGTGGCTCCAGAGCTCGACGCGGTCTGGCTCGTCCGGTTGCTCAATCTGGTGTTGCCACTGGCCGCGGCCTACACGGGCGTGCGCCTGCTGGATCGTCGTGCCGCCTCCCGCGCGTTCTGACCGGGAGCATCCGTTTTGGCGGGCCTGGGTTTTTGTGTGCCGTAGTGCCCGTTTGGCGGGAGCTCGCGCGCTCAGAACGCGTCCTCAGGGGAAGCGGCCTCGCCAGAGGATCGAGGTGGCGGCGGCCAGTAGGAGCAGCAGGGCTCCCAGGCCGGCGAACGCGTAGGTCACCTCGTCGGGCCGAGTCGTGTAGCCGATGCGTTCGCCGAGGCTGGCATAGACGGACTGAAGATCCTCGTCGGTGGGCGCTTCGAAATATTCGCCGTCGGTGGTCGATGCGATCGCCTCGAGCGTTTGATAGTCGGGCGGAACGGGGAGCAGGCGCTGGTTGCCGAACTGATCGGGGACCGTGACGACACCCTCGGGCGTCCCGAGCGCGATCGAGTAGACGGGAACGTCCTGCGCGCGCGCCTGGCCCGCGGCGGCGATGGGACTCACACCGGTGGTGTTGTAGCCGTCGGACAGCAGCAGCACCGCGCTGACTCGCTCGCGCTCGTCGGGGGCCGGTGACGGTGAAGCGTCCTGAGAGGGCATGATCGAGGGGGTCGGCAGGGCAAGCCGTTCGCGGTCGTCCTCAACGAGCTCTATCGACTGAATGATGGCTTGCCCCATCGCGGTTCCACCCTCGGCCTCGAGCGAGGCGAGCGCGTCCAGGGTCGACGAGCGGTCGGTGGTCGGCTGCGCGAGCACGTCCGCTAGGTCGCTGAACGAGACCACGGCGATCCGGAAGCGTCCGGGCAGCTTGCTGATGAACGAAGAGGCTGCCGCTTTCGCGGCGGTCATGCGGTCGGGCGTAACGTCCTCCGCCGCCATCGATCCGGAAACGTCCACCGCCAAGATGATCGTTGCCTCGTCGCGTGGGATCGCGACCTCGGCCTGCGGCTTCGCCATTCCCAGCGCGAGGACGAGCCACGCCAGCGCGAACAGTGCCACCGGAACTCCTCGCCGCCACGATGACTTCGTCGCCACGCTCGCAAGCACCGACGTGTTGCTGTACGAGATGGCATAGCGCATGCGCCTTTTCTGAATGGCCCACTGCGCACCCAATAGAAGCGGCACGGCGAGGGCCACGAGGAGCCATATCGGTGCGTCGAAGGTCACCGGTACTGCTCCCTCCTCGACATGTATGCGGCGAACGGCCGAAGCCAATCACCGGAGGTGTGGAGCACGACGTGCTCGGCCCCCGCGGCCAGGATCTCGTGGTGGACCTGCTCGCGCTCGGCGATCGCAGCGGCGGCGAACCTCTTGCGCACCGCGGAGTCGCTGGTGTCGACGTGTACCTGGCGGCCCGTCTCGAGGTCGGTGAAGTAAGTGTCGCCCACGTCGGGTAGCTCCATCTCGCGGTAGTCGCGTATCTCGACGGCGATGACGTGGTGACGCTCGTTGAGCATCGCCAGCGGCTTGCGCCACGTAGATTCGTCGCGCCAGTCCGAGATGACCATCACGAGACCGCGCGTTCGAAGGATGAGCGCGGCGCGATGCAGTGCCTCGGCCATCGACGTCGTGGCTCCCCCGGGTGGATCCTCGACCCGCAGACGCGCCAGGAGTCCGACGACGCCGCCCCGGCGGGAGGTCGACGGCCAGATCTCGTCCTTGCGGCCCCCGAAGGTCATCATTCCGAACCGGTTTCCACCGCGCGTACCGAGGTGCGACGACGCGAGCGCTACACCCTCCGCGACGTCGAGCTTGCGCCGGTCCTGCGTGCCGAAGGTCATCGACGCCGAGCAATCGAGAAGCGCCCAGGTCGTGAGCGCGCGCTCGGCGACATGGACGCGAACGTGGGGCTCGCCGGTGCGGGCGGTGACGTTCCAGTCCATGCGACGCGTGTCGTCGCCCGCGACGTAGGGGCGGACCTGCTCCAACTCGGTGCCCTCGCCGAGAACGGTTGAGCGGAAGTCCCCGGCCGCGAGTCCGTCGATGCGCTGGGCGATGCGGACGTCCAACGCCCTGAGGAGCTGGTCGGGCAGGGGGCCGGGACCGGGCCGGTCGGCCCGGGTCGGCCGATTCTTGAGGTAGCCGACCTTCACGCGCTCGACGACTGAGTCGACAGCTCGACGCGCGGCACGGGCACGGACTCGAGCACCGCGTCGAGGATGTCGTCGGCGCTTACGCCGGATGCAAGGCCCTCGTAGCTGAGTACGATTCGGTGGCGCAGGACGTCCTTGGCGAGCTCGCTCACGTCGGTGGGAAGCACGTACCGGCGGCCGCGCGTCAGCGCGAGTGCGCGCGCCGACTTAACGAGGTTGATCGAGCCGCGCGGGCTCGCGCCGAAGCTGATGTACTCCATGAGCTCGCCGCGCCCGAACGCTCCCGGGTTGCGAGTCGCCATCGTCAGCGCAACGGCGTACTCCGAGACGGGACGATCGACGTAAACCGTGGCGACCGATTTCTGAAACGCCACGACCTCTTCTGCTCCCATGACTTCGTTCACGTCGACCGGATTCGCGAGCGAACGTCCGACGACCTCCATCTCGTCGCCGAAACTCGGATAGTCGACGACCACCTTCATCATGAAGCGGTCCATCTGGGCCTCCGGCAGAGGATAGGTGCCCTCGGACTCGATCGGGTTCTGCGTCGCCATGACGAGGAACGGGCTCTCGAGCTTGTAGGTCTTCGGCCCGATGGTCACCTGCTGCTCCTGCATGACCTCGAGCAGCGCGCTTTGAACCTTGGCGGGCGCACGGTTGATCTCGTCGGCAAGCAGGAAGTTGCAGAAGACGGGGCCGAGCTCGGTGTCGAAGGAGTGACTGTCCGCCCGGTAGATGCGCGTGCCGACCAGATCCGAGGGAACCAGGTCGGGCGTGAACTGCACTCGCTGGAACTTGCCGCCGAGCACGCCCGCGAGCGTCCGAATCGTCAGAGTCTTGGCGAGACCCGGAACACCTTCGAGCAACAGATGCCCGTTTCCCAGGAGACAGACAATTACTCGCTCGAGCATCTGGTCCTGCCCCACGATCACGCGCTTGATCTCGTACAGCGCGTCCTGGAGCTTGCCGTGTACGTGGTCGGGCTCGCCGGCCACGTGAAGTCGCCCGTCGGTCATAAACGTCCTTTCAGTCCGTCAGTCGAGGGGGTTAGTCACTGGGGGGTTCGCCGATCTCCACGGCGAGCTCCTGCGCCTGTCCATCTCGCACGATCTCTATTGTCGCGGTAGTCCCTGGTTGTGTGGCTCGGATGGTCGCGATGAGGTCGGCTGCGCTCTCGATCGGCTCTGATTGGTATCGGACGATCAGGTCTCCCTCCTGAATCCCCGCTTCGGCGGCGCCCGATCCTTCTACGACGCTGGTCACCAGAGCGCCAAGCCGGCTTCCGGTGCCGTCCGCCGGAGTGACTCCCAGAAAACCGATGGTGGGCGTCTCGCCCTCTTCGAGCGCCTCGGCCACCTGGAAGGCCGTGTCTATGGGGATGGCGAAGCCGATTCCGGCGTTGTCGCCTCCGCCGCTGAGGATGGCGTCGTTGATTCCGATGACGCGCCCCGTGCGATCGACGAGGGCCCCGCCCGAGTTACCGGGGTTGATCGGAGCGTCGGTCTGAACCGCGCTCACGGCGCCGCCGCTCTGAGTTTGAAGCGTGCGACCGACGGCGCTCACGATTCCCGCCGTCACGGTCGAGTCGAGCCCGAAGGGGCTGCCGATGGCAATCGCCGTCTGACCAACCTCGAGGGGGACATCGATCGCCAGGGTCGCGACCTCGAGATCGTCTGCCTCCGCGTCGATCACCGCGATGTCGGTATGGGGATCGGTGCCGAGGACGCTTCCATCGACCCGTCGACCGTCGCTCAGGCGCACGACGACATCGGTGTTGCCCTCGACGACGTGTGCCGCGGTCAGGATGAGGCCGCCGTCTTTGTAGACGACACCCGAGCCGAGTCCACCGTCGGTCTCGAGCTGGACGACAGAGGGGAGGAGGGCCTTGGCGACCTCCGCCACCGGCTCGTTGACCCGAACGGGCACGGGCCCCGCGGGAGCGTTCTGCGCTGTGGTGGTGGTCTCGGTGGGCTCCTCCTGGGTCAGCTCCGACGCGAGAAAGCCACCCGTGACCAGGAGCAGCGCCGCGAGGATCCCCGCCACGATCGTGGATACGCTCGGCCGCTTCCTTCGGGGTGGCGGCGGAGGCGAGTAGTGACCGAGCGGCTCGGTGGTCTGGGTGGACCCACCATACGGCCCACCCACCCCTCCACCGGGCTGCGACCCGTAGGGGCGACTCTCCTGGTCGACCTCCCAATATGGGCGTTGAGACATGCGTTCTCCTCTTGTGTGCCGCAGGACTTGTGGCGTTGCCTGACTCTTACCCCACTCCGTGGTCCAGTCTGACCGATGACGACTAAAAGGGAGTTAAAGCCACTCCGAAGGGTTCGTATTCTGAGTCTCAAATGCGCATTCTCGTAGTTGAAGACGAGCGGGACCTCGCCGACGCGGTCGCGCGCGGCCTTCGCAACGACGGCTACGCGACCGATATCGCCTACGACGGTGAGGAGGCATTGTCGAAGGTGGAGGTCAACGACTACGACCTCATCTGCCTGGATCTCAACCTCCCGGGGACCGACGGTCTGGAGATCGCCCGCAGCATCAGGGCCGGAGAGATCGAGTTGCCCGGCGAGCAACCTCGCATCCTGATGCTCACCGCGCGCGGCGAGGCGGCCGATCGAATCGGCGGTCTCGATGAGGGGGCCGATGACTACGTCGTGAAGCCCTTCGACTTCGACGAGTTGCGCGCTCGCATCCGCGCCCTCTTGCGCCGGGAGGCAGCCAAGTCGACCGCGGTGATGAAGGTCGGCGATCTCGAGCTCGACACGGCGCGCCACGAGGCGCGTCGCGCCGGCAACGACTTGTCGCTCAGCCCCAAGGAGTTCGCGCTGCTCCGCTACTTCATGAGTAACCCAGGCACGGTGTTCAGTCAGGAGGATCTGCTCGAGCACGTGTGGGACGAGAACGCCGATCCGTTTACCAAGACGGTGCGCGTGACCGTGATGACGCTCCGCAGGAAACTCGAGGCCGACGGCGGGGAGCAGCCGATCGAGACGGTCGTCGGCAGCGGTTACAGGCTGAGAGAGGACACATAGATTTGCAGCGGGTGTAAGCACGTCTTATGAGGCCGTTCGACTGGACCGGTAGGTCGTTGCCCGAATGGATGAGGTCCGCGCGCGTCCGTCTGGCGGTGCTGTACTCGGCAAGTCTCTTCGTCATAGGTGGTCTCTTGCTCGCCGGCCTCTACTTCGCGCTGAGCAAGTCCATCGAGGACGAACCCATGTCGAGTCAATTTGTCGTCGTCAGAAATCCGATCGAACCCTCGCAACCCCAACTTGTCCGCGCCCAGGACTTCGAGCGGGCCGTCACCGACAATGCCCTTTCATTGTTGAAGACCTACTCGTTTCTTGCCCTCGGGGTGCTGTTCGTTGTGAGTCTCGGCGTTGGCTGGGTCGTGGCGGGTCGATTACTCGCTCCCATTGACCGAATAACCGATGTGGCGCGGCGCATTCAGGCGACCGATCTATCGAGACGCATCTCCCTGGGCGGTCCCGACGACGAACTGAAACGCCTCGCGGACACCTTCGACTCGATGCTCGCACGGCTCGACGCGGCCTTCGTCGCACAGCGGCGCTTCATCGCCGACGCGTCGCACGAGCTTCGCAATCCCTTGGCGGTCATCCGCACGAACCTCGATGTCGTTCTGAGCGACCCCAACACCGACGAGATCTCGCTACGCGACACCTCCGCCGTGGTCAGGCGCGCAACCGAGCGCATGTCGAAGATGGTCGACGACATGCTTGCTCTCGCGCGGCTTGAATCTCCTCAACAACTCGACGAACGAGTCGACATAGGAGAGGTGGCCAACGAGATTGCAGAGGAGTTCACGGCGGTTGCTCAATCGCACGACGTCGAGCTGCGCCGTTCGATTTCGGATGGGATCTTCGTCGCGGGCGATCGCTACGCCCTGAAACGAGCGCTGGCCAACTTGGCGCAGAACGCCCTTCGCTACTCGCCGGCCGAATCTTCGATCACGATCGCGGCGGGGAGCAAGGACGGGTGGGTCTGGACGGCCGTCGAAGATCAGGGGCCCGGGATAGCACCCGAGCATCGCCATCAGGTCTTCGAACGCTTCTGGCGGGCGGACAAGTCGCGCTCCCGTTCCCTCGGGGGCAGCGGCCTCGGTCTTTCGATCGTCCAGCAGGTCGCACAGGCTCACTCGGGGCTGGTGAAACTTTCGAGCGAAGTCGGTCGTGGATCGACCTTTGTGATCTGGATTCCGGCCCTCGGCAACGACGGCGACGTGGAGACATCCGGGGTGCCGGACCTCGATACCTCAGAGGTGCCGGACCTCGATACCTCAGAGGCGTGACCCTTTACTCGTGTTTTGTGAATTTCGTGGTCGGATGACGACGTGACTTTCGAGCTGCCGGCCCTCCTGGTGCTCCTGTTTGCTGTGCCCCTTCTGGCGATCGCATACGCGGCCATGGAGCGACGTCGCGCGGGGGCGGCTGCGGCCTTTGCCTCGGCCCCCATGCGCGCCAACATAGTGCCCTCGCCGCCTCGATGGAGGCGGCACGTTCCGGCGATCCTGATGCTGCTTGCGGTCGCCTCACTCCTGGTCGGCGCGGCTCGGCCGGGACGATCCCAGGTCGTGATCCGGACCGGGGGCACGATCATGCTGGTGATCGATGCGTCGAAGTCGATGGATAAGACGGATATCTCTCCCAGCCGATTGGAGGCGGCTCGCAAAGCGGGCCAGGCCCTGGTGGATCAACTGCCCGAGAGCCACAGAGTGGGAGTCGTCACTTTCAACGGCCAAGCCAGAACGCTGAGCGCCCCGACGACCGATCGCGATGCGCTGACTCTGGCGCTCGATTCGATCGAGACGCGTTGGAAGACCTATCTCGGTGACGGGATCCTGGCCGGTCTTGCGAACGTGCCCGAGGGAGGAAACTCCGTTCAACTGGTGGTGCTGAGCGACGGAAACGACACCGGCAGCGAGGTCCCGCCCCTGGTGGCTGCGGATGAAGCGGTAGGGCTCGACGTCAAGATCAACACCGTCGTGACCGGGACGACAACAGGGAAATTTTCATCCAATGCGGGACTCCTTCAGCAGATCGCAGACCGGACCGATGGCAGCTTCTTCTCCGCGCCGTCGGCCGGCGAGCTCGAGAGCATCTATCGGGGCATCGGCGAGCGGGCATCCAAGGCAGTTGAGAGGGTCGAGCTCACCCAGGCCTTCGTCGGTGGTGGGCTGGTCTTGATGATGGCCGCGGCGACTCTCAGCGCGCTTTGGTTTCGGAGGACCGTTTAGCGCCTTCTTCGATCTCGCAGGCCGTGGCCTCCGAGGGCACGGGCCTCCTGTTGCCGAGCTCGGCCAACCCGATGCCGGCAATCACCAACGTCGCGCCGGCAAGGGTGTTCACCCCGAGCTCCTCGTTGAGGACGATGGCTCCGAGCACGATCCCAAAAATAGGAATCAGGTAGGTCACGAAAGACGCCGAGGTCGCCCCGATGTCGGCGATCAGGCGGTAGTAGAGGACGTATGCCCAGCCGGTTCCAAGCAACCCAAGGGCCAGGGTGCTTGCCGTTCCGTCGAGCGTCAGAGTCGGCGGGGTGTTCGCCACGTCCACGAGCGCAAAGGGGAGAGTCAGCACGGTCGAGATGAGCAACTGAGTCGCCGGTAGCGCAAGGGGAGGGAGGTCCCGGCCCGAGAGATGCCGGCGCGCGTAGACGAAACCGGCCGCATAGGAGAGCGAGGCGATGGTCACCGCGATGATTCCTTGAAGCGACCCGCCCGAGTCGAAACCCACGATGACTCCTACTCCGGCGAAGCCGAGCACGACGCCGGCGAGTCTCACCGTGCGCAGGGCCTCGCCCGGAAGGACGGCGGCCGCGATCAGTACGGTGAACAGAGGCGTCGTCGAGTTGAGGATGGCTGCGAGGCTCGACGTGATGTATTGCTCGCCCCATGTGATGAGCCCGAAGGGCACGATGTTGGAGATGAAGGCCATGACCGCCAACGTGCGAAGGAGCTCGCGGTCCCGAGGAATCCGCCCCCCGCGCGCGTAGAGAAGGCCCACCAGCAACAGTGCCCCGACCCCGATGCGGGTCGCGACGATCTGTAGGGGGGTCAGGTCGTCGAGGGCCACCTTGATGAACAGGAACGACGCGCCCCAAATGCCCCCGAGGAGGACGAGGCGCGTCACGTCTGAGGGTCTCATCTGTCCTTTTTCAACCGCCTGACGGGTGATGGATTCCGGCTCCCCCGGATCGGGCAAGGAAATGGCCCTTTTGGAGATCGCTTTCGGGCGATACTAGGCAGAGCAAGTCGTTCGGGCTGTCACGTGATCCACGACGACGTGCGGGCCACGGTCACGAGAGAGAGGTGCGATGGAGCGCTACGATCCGAGGAAGCTCCCGGACATGCCCGAGATGATGATCGCCGGACCGGGCGAGCTCCACGACGAGGATCTCGACGTTCTCGGTCACCAGGTCATCGCCCACTACGGCGATGTCTGGACTCAGATCCACCAGGACTGCGTCACCGCCCTGGGTGGCCTGCTCGGGGCCGCCGACCCGCCCTACGTGATGCCCGGTTCGGGGACCCTCTGCCTCGACGCCGCCGTGGGAAACCTCTTCGAGGCGGGCCAGAAAGTGGTCGTCGCCAACACAGGCTTTTTCGGAAGCCGTCTGATGGAGGTGGCCACCGCCCACAGGCTCGAGGTCGTCGAGTTCCCCGTGGAAGCCGGGGCGCCGATCGACGCGCGGGCGATCGGCGAGGCTGCGGTGGGCGCGGCCGGAGTGCTAACCGTTCACGTCGAGACCGCGACCGGCGTCCGCCATCCCATCGAGGACATCGCCGAGGCCGTCCATGAGGCGGGCGCGGTTTACGTGGTGGACGGGATCGCCTCCGTGGGGGGCGAGCTATGCGACGTCGACGCGATGGGGATCGATTGCGTCGTGACCGCATCCCAGAAGGGCCTCGACGGTCCGCCTGGGCTCGGGGTCCTCGCCCTTGGTTCGGGAGGACGGGAGCGGGTCGAGGCTCGGAGCCGGAGGCCCAGCAGCTTCTATCTGGATCTCAAGCGGTGGGACTGGTACCGCAAGGAGTGGGGGTCCTGGCACCCGCACCCGGTGACGATGCCCACCAACGTCATGCTGGCGATGTACTCGAGCATCCGTCGGATCTGCGAGGCCGGGATCGAGTCGTGGGTCGGGAGCCGCGCCGCCCTGGCCGAGCGTTGCCGGCAGGGGCTCATCGATCTCGGTTTCGAGTCGGTCGCACGGCCCGGCTACGGCGCCAACCTCGTGGTCGCGATGTGGGCCGACGAGCCGCTTGAGATACTCGGCCACCTGCTCAAGAACCATTCGTTGATGATCTCCGGGGGCCTGCCGCCGCTTCAGGGAAAATCGATCCGGGTGGGCCTGATGGGCCGCACGGCGACCGACGAGATGGTCGACCGGGTACTGACGGGCGTCGCCGAAGCAATCAGAGATTAGCGAACGAACGAGCGGTCACCTCGAGCTTCGATAACCGGACCGTCCGCTCTCGGCGGCTAGGAGAAAGATCTTCCAAATCGTGCTCGCTGCCCCGATTCGCACGAATTCTTGTCACAGGTCCTCTTCATGATTACTCCATGGATCTCTCGCTGGTGGACGAGGCCGTTACCTGGCTCGAGAAGGCCAACGCCGACCTTGAGCCCGAGCTGTTGAGCGCTCACGATGCCCGCGCACTGCTGGCTCTTTACGCCCGGGCCGAGAAGCTCGCCGCCTTCGGAAAGACCACGCTGTCACGCAAGCTCGACGATGCCGCCGAGCTGGCTCGGGTGAGCGGGACCTCAATGGGCAAGGCTAGGACCACGGTCGAGACTGCGCGCGTCCTGACCGAAGCGCCGAGGGCGAGCGACGCCTTCTCCAGCGGCGAGCTGTCCCTGGACCAAGCCCAAGAGATTGCGGGGGCCGAGCTGGCCCGTCCCGACGCGGCAGAAGAGCTGGTGGCCCTGGCCCAGGACGAGCCCTTCCACGTGCTCAGAAACGCCGCGCGCAGGGTCCGCCTCGAGGCCGAGCAGCACCGAGTCCTCGCCGAACGCCAGCGCGCCGCCCGGAGTGCCCGCAGCCATCGTGACGAACTTGGCATGATTCACCTGCACCTCGCCTTCGAGCCCCACGTCGGGACCCCGATCGTGGCCCGGGCCGAAGCGGAGGCCGCTCGCATGCAGCGCGATGCGAGGAAGGAGCGCCGTTCGGAGCCCTTCCAGCGCCACCTCGCCGACGCCTTTGCGGCGCTGCTGGCGGGTTCGGGCCGTGGATCAGCCCGGCGCCCCGAACTCGTGGTGCTGGTAAGCCACGAGGTCGCCAGGCGGGGCTGGAGCGAGGTCAAAGACGGCGAGGTCTGCAAGATCCCTGGGGTCGGGCCGGTCCCGCCACCCGTCGCCAAGGGGATCGCCGAGGACGCCTTTCTCACCGGGCTCTTTTACGACGGCACGGATCTTCGCCACCTTCGGCGCTGGACCCGGAACACCCCGGTCGAGGTACGCCTCGCCCTGGAGCTGGGGCCACCGCCCGACTTCGACGGGATCGTATGCACGGATTGTGGCAACCGCTTTCGCACCGAGAACGATCACGCCGAGCCCCACATCGCGGGTGGCCCCGCTTCACTCGGCAACCTCCATCCTCGCTGCTGGAGCTGTCATCGCGCGAAGACCAAACGCGACCGTCGTTCCGGGAGGCTCAAGCCGGCCGAGCCCTGACGTCGCGATGTTCAGCCGGAGCGGGCCAGCGCGGGGTCGGGGGCCAGGCGAGGCCCAGTGCGATATGTGCCGGATGGCCTCGGAGAGGTCCGGGGTCCGGGCTGAAAGGGTGCAGGATGAACGTTCTCGTGGCGACCAGCCTGACGCAGGGCTGGCGCGACAACGATTTCTGCTGGACGGTCGAGGACGAGCTGGTGGTCTTCTCTCCGCTCGATTGTGAGGGTGGGAGCATCGACGACGGTTGTGGTTGCCGGCGCTCGATGGCAGGAGTTGCGAGCCATCGAGCCACCACCACGATCAAGGTCGCCCACAGGGAGCAGCTCGATCCGAACACGTACTTCACATTGATTTGTGAGGGCCTGCGGGATCAGGGTTACGTGACAAGAGAGTTAATGACGAACCGAGACGTGAACGCGTGGCTGCACGGGCTCACGGATGATCTCATGCACCTTGCAGCGGGCTTCGGGGTTGGAACCGTGCTCGAACGACGGGGTGACATCGTCATGGTGCGACGACCTCTAGGAGCAGAGGCACGCTGATCCCAGCCACGAGACGTCCCGCGCAGAGGCGCGCGCACCACGCTTCCCGTCGAGATGCCCAACGACCACACATACGTTAATCCCCGGGCATCTCGGCGAACACA
>WHSV01000025.1:19989-37974 GCA_009379915.1 Actinomycetota bacterium
CCCCTGGGGGATTTCGACACCACCAGCCGTGTGGGCATCCGCTCCGCGAGATCCGCCACGTGCGTGACTACTCCCACCAGACGGTCGGCGCCTCGCATCTGCTCGATGGCGTTGACCACGACGTCGAGAAGGTCGGTGTCGAGCTGTCCGAATCCCTCGTCGAGGAACAGGCTCTCGAGGCGGCTCTTCTCGGTGACCGAAAGCAGTTGGATCTGCTCCGACAGCGCCAGAGCGAGCGCCAACGAGGTCAAGAAGGTCTCGCCACCAGACAGCGTCTTGACGTTGCGTTTCTCGTCGCCGTTCCACGCGTCGACGACGTAGAAACGGTCCTCGTCGTAGACAAGCCGGTAGCGGGAGTCGGACAGCTCGCGCAGGTGATGGCTCGCCGCATCCGCCAGCACGACGAGCGCCTCGGCCTGCAGGTGCTGCACGATCCGGTCGGCCTTGAGCTCCTTCTGGAGGTCCGAGTACGCGGCCTGCTGCTCGCGGTGATGGGCGATCTCGTCCTCGAGCGATCGGCGTTGTTCGAGCCTGGCCTCGAGCTCGGTGACCTCTTTTGTTGCGACCGCGATGCGCGCCGCAAGTTTTTTCTCGAGCTCGCGCAGCGCGCCCACGAGGGCAACCGGTCCCTGTCCGTCGACCTCGAACTCGTCGGGCACCGCGGCGCGCATGGATTGAATCAGACCTTCGGTCTCGGAGCGGCTCCGGCTCAGGAAGTGGTCGAGGTCCTCGCCGAGAGTCTTCAAGAGTTTCGTGATCCGCTCGGCCTCGTCTGCAAGCGCGTCGGCGGCGACCGGCAGCGAGTCAAGCGCCGACAGGTCGGGTCGCTCGATCTCGGGCGCCGCCGCGCCGATCCTGCCGAGGGCCGCGCCCGGGCCGTCGCTGTCCATGCGCGTGCGTATCTCGGCCGTCTTCTCCTGCAACACCCCCCTGCGTTCGTCGAATTCGGCGAGCTCTTCCCGAGCGGCCTCCTGCGCGTTGCGCGCCGTTGTCTCGGCCGCGGCGAGTTTCCTGAGCGCGCGAGCTCGTTGCTCGAGTTCGGCTACGGGGTCCTCGGGGAGAGCCTTGCCGAAGGCCGGGGCCAGCTCGTTGGTCAGAGCGGTCTGCTTGGTGCGCGCTTCGGTGAGAGCCGCGCCGCACGCCTCGATCTGCTCGAGTGCGGTCGCGTGCTCCTTTTTCGCAACCGCCAGCGCGATCGTGGCTTCGCCGACTCGACCTTGAGCTTCCTGGTGCCGTGCCCGCGCGGACTTCAGGGCGGCGGCCGTCGCCTCGAGCTCGGAGGGATCGAACGAGGGGATCTTCTCGAGCGGGCGTTCGCAGACCGGGCAGGGGTCGCCCGTCGACGCGCCGTGAACCAGCGAGCCGACCCGGTCGTGGCGGTGTGCTTCGTCGACCGCCGCGGTGCACCTGTCGAGCTCCTCGGTCGTGGCAGCCTCTCCGGCCCGAGCCTTGTTGAGCACGTCGTCCGTGGAGTCGATGGTCAGCGCGGCCTGCTTCTCGTGCGCCCGGGCCTCGGTGACCGACCGTTCGGCCCGCGTGGCCGTGGCGGTTACCTCGGCGAGATTCTTCGCCCGCTCGACGAGCGAAACGATCGCGTCGAGGGAACCCCAGCGTTTCTCGGCCCCCGTTAGTTCTTTGATTGCCGCCTCGAGGGTCTCGGTTGCCGTCGCGACCGCCTCGTTCGCGCGGTCGAGCTGGTTGCGGAACGAAGCGCCCTCGCGCGCGATCTCCCCGAGCCGGGCCGCATGGTCCTCGAACGTCTCCGAGAGGGCGGCGACCTCCGCGCGACAGGCAAGCACAGCTTCGGTGGAGGCCTTCTGCTGGGCCAGCTCCTCGCCGAGACGCTCCACTTCGACGAGCACGTCCGCAACCCGGCCCGCCTGCTTCGTCGCGGCATCGTGCCCACCCTTGGCGGCGGCAATCGACTCGGGATCTACGCCGGTGAACGAGCGACCGACGACGTCTCCCTTGATCTCTGCCTGAGAGGCTTGTTCCTTGCGGATCTCGTTCGCCCGCTTCGCCATCTTCTCGAACAGCTCGAGTCCCAACAGCTCCGTGAGAATCTTGCGCCGGTCGGTCGCATCCCCGGCCAGGAACTCGGCGAACTTGCCCTGGGGCAGCAGCACCGAGCGCGTGAACGCAAGGTAGTCGAGTCCGATGAGGTCGATCAGGGAGCGGTTGACCTCGGTGACCTTGTCCGCTCCGGCCCCGAAACTCTGCCATTGTCCGGTTTCGTCGAGCTTCTCGAGGCGCACTTTGGTTGGTGGCGTCGAGCGCGTCACCCGGTAGGAGCGGGAGTCGGCCGAGAAGTCGAGGCTCACCGACATGCGCGGCTGCCCCTGGCTGACGAGAGCGCTCGCGTGCTCGACCCGGTCGACCTTGCCGTAGAGCGCGTACGTCATCGCGTCGAGCACGCTCGATTTGCCCGAACCCGTCGGGCCCCACAGAGCGAAGAGATCGAGGTCGGTGAAGTCGACGGTCTGCTCGTCCCGGAATGACGTGAATCCCTTGATGCGCAGGGTCAGCGGCCGCATCAGCCGTTCACGTCCTCGTACACGCGGTCGAAGGCGACGAGAATCTCCTCCGGTGGTTGGCTCTGGTGTGCGTGCTGGTAGTAGGAGATGAACTGCTGGCGCGGGTCGAGCCCCCTGAGCGACCGGCGCTCGACCTCCCCCTCCTGCTCGGGAAGCACGAGCCGGACGTCGAGCGCGTTGGGAAGTGCGCGTCGCACCTGGTCGGCGAGGCCGGGGGTTGCCTGCTCGACCGCCAGGTTGACGCGGAGATAGGCGTCGCCGACGTCGGCCGCGATGCGCTCGAGGTCGGCGATCGTCACATCGACGTCGAGCAACGAACGTCCGGAGGCTATCGGTATGTCCGTGGCCTTCGCCGGCTTGCCGGGCGACGCCTCGACCACGGTCACCGACTTGTCCTGACCTCTTTCGCCGAAGTCGAGTTGCAGCAACGAACCGCAATAGCGAGTGTCCGCCGCCGCGCCCATGACCTTCTGAGGTTTGTGGATGTGGCCGAGGGCGATGTAGTTCGCCGTCGTAGGGAGTTGCTGTGGAGAGACCGCGTAGTCGGCGCCGAGGGTGATCTCGCGTTCGCTTCCACCGGGCTGGCTGCCAGACACGAAGATGTGGCCCATGACTATGTTGACGTGCGTGTCGTCCCACGCGTCTTCGTAGGCCCGCAGCACCCGGCCAACACCCGCGTCGAAGTCGACGTAGCCCTTGGACGTGCTCTCGAACAGCTCGGCCGCGCCCGAGAAGCGACGGGGGGAGATGAACGGGAGGCAGGCGATCGACGCGCGTTGCTTGCCGTCGCGCGCCGCGACCGTGACGATTCCGCCGGCATCCGGAGGGGCCACGCGCGGGACGATGTGGGTGCCGACCCGGGCGAGCAGAGGAGCGAAGGCGGCGAGCCGTGCCTCGGAGTCGTGGTTGCCCGGAATCGCAACCACCGGGATGCCGGCCTCGAAGAGACGGATCAGCGTCCCGAACACGAGTACGTCCGCGTCGTGGGACACGACGTGCTTGTCGTAGATGTCGCCGGTGAGGAGCACCACGTCGACCTCTTGATCGACGGCGATCGCTACGACCTCGTCGAGCGCGCCGACGAACTCGTCGTTGCGCGACCGGCCCCTGATCGTTCGGCCGACGTGCCAGTCGCCCGTGTGCAAGAAGCGCATCAGTGGTCCGCCCCATAAGTAAAGTGATGTTTTGGCGGGTGAGAAACAAGCATGGCAAGGCCGGAGTGAGGGAGCGTACCCGGAGGGTACGTGACCGAGCGAGAACGCAGCCAGGAGCAGCTTTCTCGCCGCCAAAACGCATGTGTATTTGTGGGGCGGGCCACCTAATCTCCCTTGAACTTGTCGAACACGTCGCCGTCATCCGTCGACGGGGGCGCGACCTCGTCGTGGCGCGTTGCCCACGAGGGGAAGGGGAAGCGAATCTGCATGGGTATCGGGACGTGCGGTTGCTGGAGGATCATCGATCCGGGCTTGAGAATCGACGCCCGAGCGCGCGTGATCGCCGGCAGAAATCCGTACTCGCTGCGCTCGGCCTCGGCCGTATCCAGACGACCGACCACTCTGAAGGCCGAGTTGGAGATGACGCGTCGCTCGACCTCGCTCGCGGTCTGCTCGGCCCCGATGAGGATCATCCCGAGCGAACGCCCGCGCTCGGCGACGTCCAGCAGCACCTCTTTGATGGGGCTCCACCCCTCGCGCGGCGCGTAGCGGTTGAGCTCGTCGAGCACGAGGAACGTCAGCGGGAGCCGCTGCCCCTGGCGCTCCTTGTGGTCGAACAACTTCTTGATGACGACGCCGGTCACGAAACGCTTGGCCTTGTCGTGCAGGTTGTGGATGTCGATGACCGTGACCTGCGAAGCGTCCCAGTCGATGCGATGCCCTTTGGGGTCCTCGGCCTGGCGCCCCCAGATGAGGTGGCCCATGCGGTGCCGGGCCGAGTCGAGTCTCCGCTGGAAGGCGGCCACGGTGCCCTCCGCGAGCCGTCCGCGCCAGCCGGACGCGTCGTCGTCGAGCTCGGCGTGGACGTGCTCGACGAGCTGATCGAAACTCTCGATCGTCCGGCCCCCGAGTCGCACGCACGCGTCGTGGTGAGGGTCGTCCTCGGATTCGTTGTCGAGGAACATCTCGACCCGGGCGACCATGTCGGCGATCTGGCTGCGCTCGCTTTCGGCCTCGGCGAACATGAACTTGAGGTAGCCCTCGCGCACGAACTCGCGCACCGTCCAGTAGTAGGACTGGACCCCTTCCTTGCGTCCACCGGTGTCGGGGATCGCCTGGCCCCCGGCACGCGCGCTGACCGGAGCCCACAGACCGACCGACTCGAACGGACCGGCCGGAAGACCGAGCCGCTCGTACTCGCGCCGGGCCCGCCCGTCGTCCTGATCGAGCTTCGAGTTCGGCTTGTCGAGGTGCAGCAGGTCCTCGCCCTTGACGTTGAACACGATCGCCTTCGTGTTCGTGCGGTGCTTGCCGAGCACCTCGGAGTGAAACATCGAGTACAGCAGGAACAGCGCGTACGTGGTCTTGGTCGCGACCCCGGAGATCCCCGAGATGTTGACGTGCGCCCCGCGCGATCCGTCGAGAAAGTCGAGGTCGAGGTAGATCGGTTCGCCGTCGCGTGACAAGCCGCCTCCGAGCTTGTGCTCCATCTGGTCGAGGTAGAGCGCCTCGTCACGGTCTTTGGCGCGCGCTCGAAGCGCCTGCTGCCCCGGCAGGGGAGGGACGTAGATCTCTGGCTCGAAGCGCGTCGCGACCACGAGCGCGGCCTGCGCGATTCCGGCCGGCAGAACTCCCCTGTCGACGAGGAACACGTCGGAGTCGAGTGTCAGGCCCTCGTGGCGCGCGCGGACCTCCTGCACGAGTCCCGAGATGCGCACGGTCCCCCTCCCCGGCACGTCGGTCTCGACGAGCACGGAGTCGTCCAGTTGCAGATACGAGCCCTCGGCGACCCCGACCCAGAAGGCCAGCGGGGTCGAGTCCTCGGTCCCGAGCACGATGCCGATGGGCTCGGATTCGGTCGGGAGGTACTCGTCAAGCATGGATGGCCTCCGTCAGGTGCGCCTTGAGCGCGCGCTCGATCATCAGCCTGCTTCCCAGGCGGTGCTTGAGCCGAGCCTCGAGCGCCCCCACCGGGGTCAGGTTCTGCGGAGCGCGCGGGTCGACCCCGGGGCGTCCGGCGAAGCTCGGCAGATGACATGCGACCCGGTCGGCGATGTCGATGGCGGCGTCGCGCCCGATTGCCATCGGCACCTCACAACGAACGAGGCCGGCGAGCTCATGCCAGCTGGCCTCTTGCGGGATCAGACGCAGATGGAAGGCGAAGCGGTCCGGTTGCCCGCTGCCGAATGCGAAAAGCGGCGTCCTTTGACCCGGGGCAAGTCGTCCCAACAACTCGGCCTCGGTCCCATCCAGGTACGCCGTGACCATGCGCTTTACGACACCAACGATTGGTTCGGGGCCGATTAGGTCCGGACTCAAACGGCCGTCCACGAAAACGAGCCCCCGGTCGATGAGGGACATTGCGAGCTGTTGCTCCTCCGCAAACATTGCGCGCTGAAGGCCTATCCGCAGGCCCTGTTGACTGTCGTCGGCGACGGGGTAGACGGGGTAGTGAAGGTCGGAGCGTCCCACCGTGACCGTGACATCGGCCACCTCGACGCGACTGCCGACTACGAGTACCCGCCGAACAGGTCGGTCCTGGGCGACAAAGGTGGCTGTGCCGTCGCACCTGACGCCCCCCGCGGCTACGGACCCAAACCTTCCCCACGCGCGCCGGTCTCCCTCGGCCGCCATGACGTTCGTCTCCGAGCGCATGACCCCGTCGACGAACACCCACGCCTCGGGCGGCTGGGGTGCCGGCACTATCGGGCGCGACCAATCGGCGGTTTCGACCTGGGGGTCGGTGACCGCCTTGCTCACCTCGCCCTCAAAGTCGATCTCGGCCCCCGAACCGAAGTCCGAGCGCCAGGGATCGATCCTCAACTGAGCCATGAGGACACACTAGAACGGGCCTGCGACAGCTTTCGGTGTTTGGAGCGGCCTATCCGGTCGGACCGTGGAATCGTCTCTCCGGGGCTCGGGTAACCTCCGAGCATGAACCCGAAGCTCTTCGAATCGCGCTCTCAACGTCTGTCGGACGCGACCGTCATCGCGATCTTCCGGATGCAGGAGCCGCAGCATGCGATCGAGGGAGCGGGAGCGGTCGTGAGAGGCGGTTTCGAGGCCGTCGAGGTCACCATGAACGCGCCCGGGGCGACCGATGCGCTGGTCGAGATCGCGGGCCGGATCGACGCGATCGTGGGGGCCGGAACCGTCGTCGCCGCCGAGCAGGTCAAGGAGGCTTACGACGCGGGCGCCGAGTTCATCGTCACGCCGGTGGTGTCCCCCGAGATCGTCGAGGCGGCTCACGGGCTCGGCCTGCCGATCGTCATGGGCGCCTCCACCCCCACCGAGATCTTCACCGCACGCAAGGCGGGCGCCGACTGGGTCAAAGTCTTTCCGGCCGAGGCTCTAGGAGGACCCGACTACATCGAGTACGTCCTCGGCCCCCTCGACGACATCCCCCTCATGGTCACGGGGGGCCTGACGCCGGAGAACTATCTCGGCTACCTCGACGCGGGGGCCGAGCTCGTGGGGTTCACCGGTTCCGTGTGCAGCCCCGACGCCGCAGCCAAGGGCCGTTACGACGAGATCGAGCGCCGGGCCATCGACGTCGTTCGTCGCCTCGACGAGTACCTCACCGACGACGAGTAGACGAGCCGCTCGGGCAGTTCTCGAGTCTTATCTGTCCGATGGGGGCGAGGCCTTCGAATGGGAGCGGGTCCGCGACGACTTCCTCTACGTTCGCATCCGAGTCCCGAGCCTCTATCTGGGCTGGCTCCCCGTCGAGATCCACATCGGCGAGCGCACGCTGAGGATTGTGGCCGGCTTCTCGGTCCGCCCCCAGACCAACGAGGCGTCGGCGTATCGCTACCTGCTGGCCCTGAACATGAAGGCCCCCGGCTTCTCGTTCGGCCTCGACGCCGAGAACCGGATCTGCCTGGTCGGCCGGATCCCGCTCGACGATCTCGACGCCGGGGCCCTGGACGCGGCGTTCGGCCGGGTCGTGGAGGTCACCGAGAGCGCGGTGAACAACTACCTGCAACTCGGATTCGAGCGGGCCTAGCCAAAGCAAGGCCAAACCCGGGCGGGAACGGGGAATGACCCTGGGCGACCGAATCGGCCAAGTCTGCGGATCCAAGACTGCTCAGCGGCGCTAGATCCGAAAACTTGCCCGAATACCACCCGAGGCGGGCAGAAACAGCCGCGCACCGCACCAACTTTCCCCCAGGTGCGGGGTTTTCGCCTTCCGCCGACCGGAGATCGCCCGAAGCGGACGACGGACGGAACGCGACTTTAAGCGAAAGTGATTTTCCGATACTCTGGCGGGCGGCGGAGTGCGCGCGAAGATGGCGCGCAGCTGGGGGCAGAGGCTGACGCAAACAGGGGGTGTGCATTGAAGAGGCACGTTTTGCTGGCCGTCGCGGCCGCGCTCACGATGATGGCAACGCTACCGCTCGCGAGTAACGCCGGGGCGACCGCCACGATGGCAACGAGCGCACAGGAGTGCGTTCCCGATCCGAGCCAGAGGCTCCCCGAGGTGCCGAGTCCCGAGGAAGAGTTTGGCTTCCCGTTGGGCATCGGTCAGACGCAGCTCGTCACCACAGACCAGAGCGACGACTACGTCGCGGAGGTCGATGCCTCGTCCGATCGCGTCGTCTCGGCGTCGATGGGCAACACTGCCTCGACCGGACGTCCGCTGGTTTACGCGGTCGTGTCGAGTGAAGAGAACATGGATCGCCTGGAGAAGATCGTGGACCTCATCGAGTCGCTGCGTGACCCGAGAAAGGTCAAGCAGAAACTCGCCGACAGGATCGCGGAGGACACACCGACGATCGTGTGGGACTCGGCCAACGTCCACGGTGGAGAGAAGAGTGGTCTGGACGCGTCGTTGCAGGTGCTCTACGACCTCGCCTCCCGGACCGATTGCGAAGTGTCGGAGATCAACGACAACGTCGTAACCGTCATTCAGCCGAGCCAGAACCCCGATGGGCGCGACAACAGCCGCAGGCAGAACGACTACGGCTTTGACTTGAACCGTGACTGGTTCGCGCGAACGCAGACCGAAACCGACCTCAAGGTCGACGTCGTCGACCGGTACCCGCCTCAGGTGTTCATGGACCTGCACGAGATGGGGGGCAGGCAGTACTTCTTCCCGCCGAACGCGGACCCGATCCACCACGAGATCGCCGACGAGCCGGTGACTTGGATCAACGAGATCGGCGAAGCCAACAAGGCGGGATTCAACTACAACGGAGCTTGCGGACCCGGCGTTACGACCGAGTGCTACTTCAACTACGACATCTACGACCTGTACTTCATGGGCTACGGCGACAGCGTCCCTTCGACGGCCTTTGGTGCGGCCGGCATGACGTACGAGAAGGGAAGCTCGTCACCCATCGAGCTCCGCGTGGACCAGCAGCTCCGCACCCAGTGGGCGACGATCGGCTGGGCGTCGGACAACCGCGAGCGACTGCTGCGCGACTACTACAAGATCTACAAGGATGCCCTTGCTCAGGGCGATCAGGGTCTGCTCGAGCCGAACGAGGTCCTCCAGCCGGGCAACGAAGTTCAGCTCGAGGTTCCCGACATCAAGATCCGCTCTTACTTCCTGCTGTCGGATCGAAACCTCGGCGACGTTCGCAAGATGGTCGAGCGTCTTCGCTCGTTCGACGTCGAGGTCTACCGGATGACGAAGCAGCGCAAGCTCGACAACGCCCGCATCACGGGCGGCGACACGGCATCGAACCTCACCGTGCCCAAGGGCTCGTACTGGATCCCCATGGAGCAACCCCAGAAGCACTGGATCCAGGCGATCATGGGCGAGGATGGCTACGCGCCGTTCGCCTACTTCTACGACGTCTCGTCCTGGAGCAACCCGCTTCTGATGGGCATCCACACAGTCTTCACGGGCGACGACATCAAGCCCGCATCGGTCCTGGTTCGCGGCCCCGACGGCGGAGCGTCCCAGGCGAAGGGCCAGAACAAGGTCTACCGCTACACCCTGGACTCGTCGCAGGCCGCGGCACTGACCTTCCGGTTGCTCGGCGACGGCTACGAGTTGTACCGGGACCTGGATCGCAACGAGGTGTCGTTCGAGCCGAGCGGCGACTCCAAGACTCTGGACCAGCTCGCGACGACCTACGGAATCGACGTCGAGTGGACCAAGGCTCCCCTGCGAGGAGAGAAGCTCGACATGCCTTCGATTGGGCTCTTCGAGGGTTCGGGCATCTCCTTCGCCGGTTCCCACGGTGAGGCGCGCTACGTCTTCGAGCAACGCTGGGGCACCTCCGCCGCGCCGATCACGGCGGCCGACGTCAACACGAACTCGGCCGCGTTGCAGGACATCGACGTGCTCGTGGTTCCGGATGGATTCAGCTCCACGGGGGGCCTGACCGCGGACGGTCTGACGAACCTGAGGCAGTGGGTTTCGGACGGCGGCACCTACATCGGATTGCGTCGTCAGGGCACCCGCATGGCGCGCAATGCCCTGCTCACCTCGACGACGGAGCAGGCGCCACCTCCGGGTTACGTGGTTCCCGGCGCGCACTTCAGGGTGAACACCAACGAGGGGAGCCCGGTGGGTCTCGGGCGACCAGGCGAGGACTTCCAGTTCAACAATTCGGACCCGATCCTCAACCCGTCGACGACGGGCACCAACGTTCAGACCTATCCGACGGGAGCGCGTTTCTGGCACAACGGCTTCACCGAGAACGAGACCGCGCTCGAGGGAACGGCAACGGTCGTCGACGAGCCCGTGGGTTCGGGTCACGCCGTGCTGTTCTCCTACAACGCGCTGTTCCGCGCTTACGAGGAGAGCGGCGAGCACATGTTCGCGAACGCGGTGCTCTATCCGACGTCGGCGTCCGAGCCGGGAGACGTGACCAACCTCCGCAGCGCGGCCGGCCGTGGCGCAGCGCTCGACGCGGAGGGGGCGAAGGTCGAGCCGAACCTCGGTGGTGACTGGCGGCCGATCCAGATCGCGGTCGCGCGCGCCGACGCCGCAGAGGCGACCGGCATCGTCGGTGGCTTCACAACTCGGAGCACGATCGACAACGTCGGCGACACGACCTTCATCGAGATCGCAAACCCCGAGGGCCTCGCCTCGGACGAGCATCCCTTTGCCAGGGACCTCCTCGAGAGCCTGTACGACTCGGGCGTACGGATAAGAGCCGCCGTGCTCTAGATCGGCCGCTGAGAGGTAGGGGCCGGGCCCAGCCCGGCCCCCCAGCGACCTCTAGGGAATGGCCGCGAGGAGCTCGGCGACCGACTTCTCGATACCCTCGGCCAGCTCGCCGATGTCCGCGGTTGTCTCGTAGTCACCGAGCAGACCGAAACCAACCGAGCCGTTGTAGCTCAACAGCGCCACTCCGAGGGTGGTGTTCCCCGACAGCGGGAGAACGGGATAGACCTCGAGCATCTCGCGGCCGAGGGTGTACAGCGGGATCTGGGGGCCGGGAACGTTGGTCACGACGAGGTTGAAGGCGCGCTGTCGAGCCACCATGCGCGACGCTTGGGCGACGATGGTCGGCGGAGCGAACTCGCCGAGACTCGTGAGCAGTTGCGCGCCGACGGCCTGGCCCGAGCTCTTCAGGTCGGTCATGGACTCGGAGATGACCTGAAGTCGCTCCAGCGGGTCCGGCTCGTAGATCGGAAGAACCGCCCACACGTTGGCCACCATGTTGCCGAGGGACCCGCGCTGATGATCGGCTCGTACCGAAACGGGCACCATGGCGCGCAACTCGAGGTCGTCGACGCGTTCACTGCGCGCCTGCAGCAGGCGACGAAGCCCACCGGAGACGATCGTGAGCACCACGTCGTTCACCGTCCCTCCGAACGCGTTCTTGATCCGCTTGAGATCATCCAGTTGCACGTTCACGGTCTCGAAGCGCCGGTGAGGGCTGATGGGACGGTTTAGCGAGGAGGCCGGTGCCGCGAAGCCGCTGCCGACCCACTCGCTCATGGCGCGCAGGGATTCGATGAGGCGTCCTGGAAGCTTCGCGGGATCGCTCGTGGCGCTCTGGACCGAGCGCATGACCTCGCCGGGGGATGTAAGTCGCTCGCGCAGCGCCTCGACCATCAATCGGTCGGAGCTCGGCTCCACGCTCGGGCGCCAGTCGTCTCGTTCGATCTGGGGTGGCTCGGGAGACGGATCGAGCAACACCGACATGATGTCGGTTCCCGAGATGCCGTCGACGAGACTGTGGTGCGTCTTGGAGATGAGTGCGAAGCGGTTGCCGGCGAGCCCCTCGGCGACCCAGAACTCCCACAGCGGCTTGGCTCGGTCGAGTTGCTGGCTCATGATCCGGGCGACGAGCCGGTTGAGCTTGGCGCGCGACCCGGGGGCCGGGAGGGCCGTATGGCGCACGTGGTACTCGATGTTGAAGTGAGGGTCGTCGACCCACACGGGCCGGCCGAGGCCGAGGGGAACGGTGGCGAGCTTCTGGCGGAAGCGGGGGACGTACTGAAGCCGCCGAGCGATCATCTCGAGGATGTCGTCGTAGTCGGGGGCGTCGCCCTCGAAGAGAGCGATCCCGCCGACGTGCATGTGGGTGGTGGGGCCCTCGAGGTGGAGGAACATCTCGTCGAGGACCGCAAGGCGTTCGTTGGAGGACATCTTGCTCAGATATTGCCACGGCATCCCGCGGGCGCCCCACCGAGGCCTCCCGGTCGGTGGCCCGGTGCAATTTCATTCGGCCGGCGAGAGCAACGTCACCCAAACGAGGGGCGGCCGACGTCTAGACCCGATCGACTTCGCCAATTTCTTGTGTCCCTGGAAAGGGCACATGCGACATCTGGTGGGCACGAAAGATCAAATCGGCTCGGAGAGGCGTTCGTGAACTCTCGGACCCAAAGGGATGCATGGGGCGATACCTCACGGTCCGGGAGTGAAGATCGCCCTCCCGGCCCCCGAAAATCGACTTCCAACTCCGCGCGGCCCTTCGATGCCCCGTTTTGCCTTTCGATCGACCCGAGAGTGTGACGTACGTCACAGCGCGGATCTCGTCGTGCCGGTTACATGGCCCCATGGACGACCGACCGAACGACGACCGCACCTTCGACGAACGCTTCGACGAGTGGAGCAGCTGCGTCGGACCCGCCCGACTGCTGCTCCTCCACCCGCTGCGCTCCGAGCTGAGCGCTGAGTCCCCGTTCGACATCGAGCGCATCCGCTGGGCCATGGAGCCGCTTACTTGGTTGATCGAACGCGCCGCGGTGAGCGGGATCCCGGCCGATGAATTGGGAACGTCTCGCGAGTTCACCGCGATAGGCAACGCCCGTTTCGGGTGGAACCCTCAACCCGAGACGCTCGACGGAGAGCGTAGGTTCAGCGAGATCGACGCTCTGCACTTCCTGGCGCGTGACATCGGTGCGATCGAGCGCGCCGGCGGGCGCGACACGATCACGTGGGCCGGGCGCGTTCTGCTCGGTGATCCCCTCAGGCTGTGGCGGGTGGCTGCTCGAACGCCGACCTCGACCGGCGGGTTCTTTGCAGCTCAGTGCGAGCTGGTCTTCGCCTCTCTCTTGCAGCAGGTCGATCTCGACGAGGACGAAGCCGGGAATCGGCTGGGCAGAGCGGTCATCGAGGCGGCGGGCGGCGAAGACTATCTCGACCGAGTGGACGAGACGGGAGTTCCGCGCGGCGAGGCCGTCGTGCAACTCGTGACCATCGGGATGCAGATGACCCGGACTCTGGGGACGGCACTGAGAATGTTCGACGAGGCACATCGACCCGCGGAGGCCAGGCCGTGGCTCAACGACGTCGGCCGGGCGACCGCCATCGAGTCCCTGCGAGCTTCGCTCGAGGCGGGTGAGTTCGTTCCCACCCTGGGGCCTCCGCTCGAGGGGGCGTGGAACTAGAAGATGTCCTAAATCACCGAAACTGTCACACACCCTCTCTAGGGTCGGTTCATGGACATCATCGTGGTTCTTCTGCTGGCCCTCGTGGTCGGGATCGTCGGCGGTCTCATCCTCGCCAACAGGCGCGGCGCGGACCCGGCGGCTTCGGCCGACGTCGAGGTGATGCGCGCGGAGGTTCGGGCACTGTCGGAGCGCTTGGCGAGCACAACGGGCGGGCTTGCGCAGCGGCTCGAGGGCATCGACACGCGCATGAGCCAGACACATTCGAGCAACAGCGATATGGCGCGCGACATATTCGAGTCTCTCGGTGACCTTCGCAGCGCGACCAGCGTCGTGGCGGAACAGGCGCGCGAGTTCAACGTGCTCGCCGACCTGCTCAAGGCGCCCAAGGCGCGGGGAGGACTGGGCGAGGCCATGCTCGTCGAGCTGTTGGGCCAGGTGCTCCCTCCGAGTGCCTACGCGATCCAGCACCGCTTCAAGTCGGGCGCGACCGTAGATGCCGTCGTGCGCGCCGGGGGCCGGATCGTGTGCATCGATTCCAAGTTCCCTCTGTCGAACTACCGGCGCATGTGCGACGCCGATAACGAGGTCGAGCGGCTCGATGCAGAGCGCGCCTTCGCGCGCGATGTGGACAACCACATCAAGTCGATCGCCACGAAGTACGTGGTCCCCGACGAGGACACGCTGGAGTTCGCGGTGATGTACGTCCCGGCCGAGGGCGTCTACTCCGAGGTCCTCCGTCTCGCCCACCAGAAGCGCCCGCTGTTCGAAACCGCCATCGAGGCGCGCGTCGTTCCGATGTCACCGCTTACCTTGTACGGCTACCTGCAGACGGTGCTCTACGGCCTGCGCTGCCTCAGCGTCGAGCGGGGGGCCGAGAAGATCCTCGCCGACTGCGGCCGTCTGCAGCAGGACTTCGAACGCTTCGCGGCCGAGTACGACACCCTCGGGCGTCATCTCGGCAACGCGCGCGGCAAGTACGAGGAGGGGACTCGCCGTCTCGACCGCTTCAGGGACAAGCTCGATGCCATGGTCGAGGCGTCGGAGGAGGACGAGGTAGGCCCGGAGCCAGATCCGCTCAACCGGCCCCCGCTGGAGGCCGTTAACGATTGGCCCTGAACACAAAGGGGAGAAGCTTCCTAGGGCTGGACCGGTGGGCCGGCTTCCAGGGTGGTTCGGCCCGAATTCCGCTCGGGAGGTGCGGACATCTGCTCACCCCGAGGGTGAGTGAGTCTCCACGCCTGCCCGATCACCCAAACGCAGGGGCAGATCGAGCTCCACCGGCCCCGCCCGCAAGCGGTCAAGGGTTGGCCGTAAACGCTGAACTTTCCGCGGGAATCTGCCGATATGGATGTCTGAAGTCCCTTTCAAGGCAAGGTCGGGACGCGTAGATTGCCCGAGGCGGTAGGCGGACCACCGCCCTCGGATAGGACTAACCAAGGAGTCACGGAAGTGGGGAACTCGATACGTCGTCGCGCAGCGGTCTTGTTTACGGCTGGCCTATTGCTCGCATCGCTGTTTCCCGGCCTTGCCTCGCAAGCAGGAGCGAGGGGAGCGAGCTTCGCTCCTGCTCTGCGTCCCGTGACTCGTCACCTGGACCCCGATGAGCGTGCAATCAAGCAGTTCTGGACCAAGGATCGAATGCGCTCTGCCGAACCTCTTGATGCGACGATCGACGCGTCGGAGGTGGCGAGTCTGGGACCGAAGATTGCCGGCGACGCGGGCGAACCAGTCTCCGTTGCGGGGAGCGCTCCGGTGGTGCCTTCTGAGCGGCTCGGGACTCGGACGTTGAACCTGGCCGGTGCGACGACAACAGAGGAGAGCACAAGAAGCGCGACGGTGCCTCCGGGCGCCCCCATTCCCTACACCGCAGGGGAGATCGCCGACACCGAGGTCTTTCCCAACGTCACGCACGGCAAGTTGTTCTTTCAGGCGGGAACGTGGTCCTACGTTTGCTCCGGCACCGTGGTGGGCTCCGAAACCCTGGACGTCGTGTGGACCGCAGGTCACTGCGTCACTGAGGGCGATGGCACCGGCTTCTTCAAGAACTTTCTGTTCGTGCCCGGATACAACGACGGGACCGCCCCCGCGGGCGAATGGGTCGCCGAGTACGCCGTCACAACCACGCAGTGGAAGAACAACACCGATTTTCGCTACGACGTCGCCGCTCTGACTATGGCGCCCAACGGAAGTGGCGAGGAGATCGAGGAGGTTGTCGGCGCGCGCGGGATCTCCTTCAACCAAGATCCCGACCAGACCTACAGATCCATCGGGCATCCGGCAGCGCCGCCTTTCGACGGCGAGAACATGTTCTATTGCGATTCGGGTCTCGGATACCTGGACTTCTCCCCTTCGCCGGCACCCATGGCGATCGGCTGCGATATGACCGGCGGCTCCAGTGGCGGTGGCTGGATAGTGGAAGACGCAGAAACGGGCGATGGCTTCGTGCACTCCGTCAACAGCTACGGCTACGAGACCGACGGCAATGGATACGAGGACACCATGTTCGGTCCGCAACTAGGCAACGTTGCCGCAGCGGTGCACGAAGCGGCCGGAGGAGAGCCTCCCCCGGACACCACTGCGCCAAGACTAACCAGAGTCTCGGATGGTCCCGATCCCTTCACTCCGTTGCGCAGGACGAGGAGGAAGACGACCATCAAGTTCACGCTCAACGAGAAGGCCGACGTGAGACTCACGATCAAGAACAGGTCGGGTACGACGGTCGCCAAGCTTCCGACGACGCGCTTGAATCCAAATCGCTACGGGATTGTTTGGAACGGTAGGCATATGAGGACGAACAAGGTCGTCAAGGCCGGCACCTATACGTACAAGATCAAGGCGAAAGACCTGGCGGCAAACGCGGCGAGTAAGAGCGGCAAGGTAACGCTCAAGCGCTAGGTGACCCGGCGCGGCATCGGCAGTGGCACATGCTGCACCTCGTGCAGCGGACCGCTCTGCGGTTGACGAGTCTTTGTGGGTGGTCCGGGATGATGTGACCGAGAGCCGCGCTTACTTCGGCAGCCGGTCGAGGTAGTCGTTCGTGATCTCGACCAGATCGGCTACGACCCGCGCGGGTTGGTCGTAGCCGTCGGCGTTCAGCCGGTCGCGCAGGTTTGCCAGAGTGCACGCGAGCAACACTATGATCAGCTCGCCCATGTGGTCCCCGTGAACTTCGCGCTCGTTGGGGCGCTCGCCTGCCACTAGGACCGCTCGTTTGGAAGCATCACCTCGCGGTGTTTGCTCCAGTAGTGGCGACGAACTCCGGCTCCGGTGCTCCACCCTTTGGGGATGCGGATCGGCTTGTCGCACGCCTTGCAGCGCGGCAGCTTCCGCCTTGCCTGCTTCGACGACTTCTTCGACCTGCTCTGTCTGCCCTGTGCGGCGGCCATGTTCTACCTCCCATGGCCCCGGTGAGCGCGGCTGGTCGAGCGTACGCATGGTGTGTGACAGGGAGAGCGCGGTGGACAGTGGCGGAAGGACTCGGGTATTCAAGGGCACATGAAAGCGATCGCGATCAACGACTACGGCCACGAGAACGTGACCCTCATGGACCTGCCCGACCCCGAAGCAGGCCGGGGTGAGGTGGTGGTTCGGTTGCGAGCCGCCGCGTTGAACCGGCTCGACCTCTGGACCCTCACGGGTGCCCTCAACATTCCTCACGAGTTCCCCCACGTTCTCGGCGCCGACGGCGCAGGTGAGATCGAATCGGTGGGCGAGGACGTGCCGGGGCTGCGTGAGGGAATGAAGGTCATTGTCAACCCCGCCATCCATTGCGGGGCCTGCGAGTTCTGCCGTGCCGGCGAGCAATCCCTCTGCACGACCTTCTCGATGATGGGGGAGCACCGCGACGGCACCTTGGCGGAGAAAGCCCGCCTTCCGGCCACCAACGTCTTTCCCGTGCCCGAACATCTCTCGTTCGGTGAGGCCGCCGCTCTCGGAACCACGGCCATAACCGCCTACCGGATGTTGTTCACCCGAGGGGGTTTCAAGCCGGGCGAATGGATCCTGATCACGGGCATCGGGGGCGGGCTCGCACAGTCGTTGTTCCAACTCGCTCGCCCGGTTGCCGGTCGCGTCTACGTGTCGTCGTCGGACAACGACAAGCTCGAGCGCGCCCTCGAGATGGGAGCGGATGCGGGAGTCAACTACAAGGAGGAGGACGTCGGCAAGGCGATCCGCTCCAGGACCGGCAAACGGGGCGTCGATTTGGTCGCCGATTCGGCGGGGGGCCCGGCCCTCGAGCAATCGTTGCGCGCTCTGCGAAAGGGCGGGCGCGTGGTTAGCGCGGGAGCAACGGCCGGCGCAAAGCCGGCCATCGATCTGCGGCGCGTGTTCTGGAACCAACTGAGCATCATCGGCTCCACCATGGGGAGCGACTCGGACGTGTCCGACATGCTCCGGCTCGTTGCCGGAGCCGGGATCCGACCCGTCGTCGATCGCACCTTCACGCTCGACGAGGGGGCCAAGGCGCTCGAATACCTCGACGCGGGCGAGCG
>WHSV01000025.1:38095-41598 GCA_009379915.1 Actinomycetota bacterium
CGGCCACGGCCTGGGTCGCGAGCACACCGAGCACGTCGAGGTTCGTCTCCGCCGCGTCGGCCGGTGGCGGCGCTGCCACGGCGAAGCAGACGTCTCCGTCGTAGCGGGTGTGCGCCGGTCGAACGGAAGTGGTCACGCCGTCCGAGCCGCGACCGGCCAGCCACTTCACCTCGCGCTTGTCGAGTTGCGCGTGCGTCGCGACCAGTGCGAGGACCGTGTCTACCGGAGCCACGTCATCGGTATCGGGAGAGCGGGGCGCTCGAACCCGGCCGTCCACGAGAGACGAACCGGCGATCGAGCGACCGTCGGGACCCACGACGTCGCCGACCGCGTTGACGACCGCGAGCGCCGCGACGGTCATCCCTTCGGCTTCGGCGCGACCGATGCCCAGGCCCCCGCGCACCGCGGTCTCGCGACCACCCCAATTCCCGACGGTGGCTCCCGTCCCCGCCCCGACGGCTCCCGTCGCGATCGCAGAAGTGGTGGCTGCTTCGCAGGCGGCGCGTCCCTCCTCGGGGCCCGGACGCACGTCCGGGTTTCCCGAGCCGAGGTCGAAGATGACCGCCGCGGGCACGATCGGAACGCGCGCGACCGTCGTGTCGTAGCCGACGTCGTGCTCGGCCAGCCATGCGGCCACGCCGTCGGCCGCGGCGAGACCGAAGGCGCTGCCCCCGGTGAGGAGAACCGCATGTACCTCGGTCAATCTCCGCTCCAAATCGAGGAGCGCCAGCTCGCGCGAGCCGGGCGACGAGCCACGGATGTCGCACGAGGTGACGTTGCCCTCAGGCGGCAGGACGACCGTGCAGCCGGTGCGGTTGGTCTCGTCCGTGTAGTGACCGATCTTGAAGCCCTGAAGGAAGTCGGTCATCGACTCTCGGTCATGCCGGCTCAGCCTCTTGATAGGAGTAACGCTCTTCGAGCCAGGGGTCGGCGCGGTTGTGGTAGCCGCGGATCTCCCAGAAACCCCTTTGGTCGGCCGTGAGCAACTCGAATCGCCGCACCCATTTCACGCTCTTCCAACCGTAGAGGCGTGGCACCACCAACCGAAGCGGCCACCCGTGCTTGGGCGCGAGCTGTTTGCCGTTGTGGCCCCACGCGAGCATGGACTCGTCCTCTTGAAGGACGTCGAGCGGAACGTTGGCCGTGTAGCCCTGTTCGGCGTGAACGAGAACGTGGGTGGCTCCTTCGCTCGGGATTGCGCGCCCCAGCAACTCCTTTGTCTGGACGCCGCGCCAGTGGTTGTCGAGCTTGGACCAGCCGGTCACGCAGTGGAAGTCGCTCGTCATCTCCGTAGGGCCTTGGTCTTGGAGCTCCGAGTAGCTCAAGGCAAAAGCGTCGGCGCACGCCCCGTCGACCGAGAACGACCAGGTTGACTCATCGAAGCGCGGAATCCGGCCCTCGTGCAGCACCGGCCAACCCCGGACGATCCTCTGCCCCGGCGGCATCCGGGCGGTTGCGTGCTCGGGAGGCTCGGACGTGATGGTGTCGTCGTCACTCCCGGCATCACGCTCCGCCGGTGCAAGAGTGGAGCGTCGCTCGAGGTCGGCCAGCCGCAACCGAACCTGTTCGACGAGCCCATCGTCTCGGGATTGCTCGGCCAACCGTTGTGCCTTGAGGTATCGCTTCCTCGCCCTCGCCTCCGCTCGAGCTTCTCTGCCCGGAGCGGCGTACTTGACGAAGTTGTCGGCGGTTTCGATGAGTCGAAAGATCTTCTCGCGCTCTTGAGCCACCGGCGGAGTTTAGTGCCCGGTGCCTCTAACCGGGCTCGAGCTCGGGTTTGGCCCCGCCCACCGGGTGCGCCTTACACTCATTTGCTATGGAGTGTCCATCCTGCGGTGCAGAGGTGCGTGACCCGGAAGCCGTCTTCTGCGCGCGCTGCGGTTCACCTCTGGGGCGTGAGAGCGAAGCATCGGCCGAGCAGGCGACCGAGGTCACAACCTCGACTCAACCCGCCCCCCCGACCGAGGAGCAGAGCACCGTCTCCACCCGGCAGAGCCGAGAGCCCGGCTACGATCCCGGCCCCGCTCCGGGGTCGGCAGAACCACCTCTCGAGGGAGCCGTAACGGCTCAGCAACGCCCCGGCCCTCCCGGCAGACCCTCGATCGAGAGTCCCTACGGCGGATATCAGGGCGGCCAACGAAGCGAGCCGCCGGACGCGACCGAGCCGGCCGATGCACCCGGCGAGTCGAAGGGCACCGCGGTGCCCGTGCGCGAGTTTGCCGTAGCCCTGCAGAGGTCCTTCGTATCGGGCGGATGGGGGCAGTTCGCGGGTGCCGCGGCAATCGGCTGGCTGGCCCTCGTCGGCCTCGGCGCTCTGATCGTTGCGGCCGCGGCAATCGGCAGCGGCGGCTTCCCCGGGATCAACGCTCTCGACGTGCTGTCACTTGTCGTCGTGTTCGGACTCTCGATCATGGGAGTGAGTCTCGAGTTCAGCAATCTCGGGCCGGTGGGACCGTCCTTCGGAATGATCTGGTTCGGAGCACTCGCGATAGCCGGCTACGCGCTCAGCTGGGCAACGGCGCGCGCGGTCGCCCGACGCAGCCCCCACAGTCTCAGAGGTTTGATGATCGAGGGCTCCAAGGTGGCCTTGCCGTTCGCGCTCTACTGTTTGCTGGCCGCGCTCCTCTTCAAGATCAGCGACGTGGGAACCCTCGCTGCGAGCGCACCCCAGGCCCTTTTCCTCGGCCTGTTGTGGGGGGCCGTGTTCGGGGCCTTGGGTGGACTCAGGTCGATGGAGCCGCTGCAGGCGATCTGGGGACGCGCGCTCGAGTCGGTCAAGACGAAGCGACGCTCGACCTACGAGGGGATCGCCGGGGCCGGAGTCATGCTTGGGACGACCGCGCTGGCGTCGGCGGGCGCGTTTCTCCTGATAATCATCGTCGCCCTCGCACGTGGTGATTCGCTGGACGGGCTAACCATCGGCAGCGTGGGCGCGGCTCTGATCGTGCTCGTCCTTACCCTTCCCAATGTCCTGTCCCTGATCGCCGCGGTCTCACTCGGCGCGCCGCTGTCCGGGGTCGGCGACTCGCTGGGGGCGAGCGAGAGCATCTCGATAATCGGCTTCGGGGGCCGGACCTCCGGCGGACTCGTGCTGCTGCTCCTCTTGATCCCTCTGCTGTCCTGTCTGCTGGGAGGTTTCAGCGCATACCGCCAGTCCATCGACCCCTCGAAGATGACCGAGGTCCTCGTCGCCGCCGCGTGCGTCTACGCGGGAACACTTGCGGTGCTTGCGCTCCTGAACGGCTTCAGCTTCCGCGGCGTCGAAGGCGTGAGTATCGGAGTCGTCAACACGAACTTCCTCCTCGCGGCGCTGATGGGATTGGTGTGGGCGGCGCTCTTCGGGTTCGCCGGCTGGAAGCTGGCCGAGATGCAGGATCCGGACGCGCCGAGACAGTCGTCTTCGGATCTCGAGCACAGGCGACAGGGCTCCGCTCCGCCGGGCTACAGCCAGGAGCCACCGCGGCGCGTGCCCGACCCCGATCAGCCCGCTCCTCCCACCACGG
>WHSV01000111.1 GCA_009379915.1 Actinomycetota bacterium
GCCGGCTACCGCCACTTCGTCGATGCGGAGACGGCTCGTATCCTCTACCGCGAGGAGACCGTCGAACAGCTCGAGGAGGACAACCCGACGTGGGAGGTGTTCCCGGGGACGCCGAAGCTGACGACGCTGAATCACTATCCGTACAACTACCCGAGCACCGACAGCAGGGAGGTCTGGTGCTGGGAGGAGACCAGGGGCTGCGACCGCGTCATAGCCAACGATGCCTCGCCGCTCCCGTGGGACGTCGACCCGAACACCGGCCTTTCGACCAACACGACGCAGGGAAACAACGCCACGACGTCCGAGACCTGGGGCCCCCGCACCAGCCACTGGGTACCGGCCGATCACCCCGACGCGCGACTACCAATATCTGTGGGACAACGTGTGGTTCGAGACGGAATGTAGCCCGTCGAACTTCGTCGTCGGCGAAGGCAACGATATCGACGCCGCGATAACGAACCTCTTCGTGATGCACAACCGCATGCACGACTGGTCCTACAACCTCGGTTTCACCGAGGCGGCCTGGAACGGACAGCAGTCGAACTTTCGGCCGGCCGCAGCTCGGCAACGACCCCGTGATCGGCCGCGCCCAGTCCGGAGCGGTCGTGCCCGGTTCGCGCGATAACGCGAACATGAGCACGCAGCCGGACGGGGTGAGCTCGATCACGAACATGTTCCTGTGGCAGCCCCTCGCGGGCGGGTTCTACGCTCCCTGCGTGGACGGCGACTACGACATGGCAGTGATCGGCCACGAGTACGGCCACATGATCGAGAACCGGATGATCGGCAAGGGCTTCAGGCGGCAGGGCGATCACGCCGGCGCCATGGGTGAGTCGAGCGGCGACCTCCTCGGCATGGAGTACCTCAACGAGTACCGCTTCGTACCGGTGGGCGGCGAGAATCCACACTCCGTCGGTCCCTACGTCACCGGCAACCCGCTGCGGGCCATCCGCAACTACGACATGAGCTTCCGATCCACCGGTGAGTTCCCGCGCGAGGGCCGGTACCCGCAGGTCAACCCGCTCAACCTCGGAGCGGTCGCCTACGACATCGTCGGCGAGCAGGTTCACGCCGACGGCGAGATCTGGAACGCCACCAACTTCCACATCCGCGACCTGTTCCTCGATCGCTACCCGAGTCGCGGAAACAAGAGCGGGATCGAGTGCGCCGACGGGCTGAGGCCGGTCGAGCAGTGCGAAGGAAACCGCCGGTGGGTACAGACCATGTTCGACGCCTACCTGCTGATGCCGATTGGACCCACATTCCTCGACGCACGCGACGCATACCTCGCCGCCGACATGATGCGTTTCGGCGGAGCCAACCAGGACCTCCTGTGGCGCGGTTTCGCACGGCGGGGCTTCGGTGAGGACGCGTCGACGACGGACAACGGCGACGAGCAGCCGATCCCGAGCTGGGAGTCACCGCTCGAGGACGAGGCCACGCTGGCGTTCGAAGCCACCGACCCCGCGGGCAACCCCGTGGACGCCGACGTCTATGTCGGCCACTACGAGGCCCGGGCGACGCCGATCGACGACGTCGAGTCTTTCGTCGCGAACCCCGAGGGTTACGAGTTCGTGGCGCGAGCGCCGGGCCACGGCTTCACCCTTTTCTCCGTGGACAAGCTCGTTCCGGGAGAGAACCGCACGATCACGATTCGCTTCCCGGAGAACTGGGCATCGTCGGCCAACGGCGCGGTTGCCAGCGGCGATGGCGAGAACCACGAGAACCTCATCGACGAGACGGAGACGACGAACTGGCAGGATCTGAGCGCCCCAGTCGAAGGGCGCCAGGTGACCGTCCAGTTCGACGGGGAGCGGCAGTTCAGGGCCGCCAAGGTAAGCGCCTAGCTCACGCCCGGCCAGAACCGCTTCTCGGCCCTGCGCTCGTTCGAGCTCTATGCATGCACGGCCGGCGCGGCTACGAATCCCACGTGCGACCAGGCCGTCGCGGCGGGTTGGCAGCGGATTCTCAGGAGCAGGAACGATGCCTTCCCGGCCGAGCCGCCCAGACCGGTGGCGCCTGATCTGCTCCTGCGCACGTTCAACGTCCCGACCAGCACCGCAACGCACGTGAAACTCGTCGTAACCTCGAACCAGTGCACCGGGAACGGGAACTTCCACGGGGAGCAGGACCAGGACCCCGACAACGAGACCGACTGCCGTGCCACGGCGATCGCCAACCAGGTGCGAGTCGCAGAGCTCCAGCTGCTCTCGGACCGGCCCGAGGTGGAGGGCGCGAAGAGCGTCGATTAGCAGACCACAGGTGCCCTCCCCCGTTAACGCGCGGTGCCAGAGATACCTCGTAATAAACAGGTCAGGGGTTCGATTCCCTGTTCGGCTCTCTTCAACGGCCTGATGGGTCTCGAGCCAGTTGGGGCATGACGAGCTCTCCAATAGGCGATCCATCTGGGGCACTTCACATTTCCAGCTCGAGTCGTCGGTCGGAAATGTTGCGCCTGAGACCTCAACCTAGACTGAGAAGCCGCGGGAGGTGTCGCATGCCGGACCTCCAGTGTGCTGATAGTGCCCGATACTCGGAGATGACGGCGACGACATGAAAGCGTGGGAGGTGACGGAGCCCGGCTCACTCGAGGGGAGTCCTGTTCGGTTCGCGGACCGCGAGCCGCCGGTTCCGGGGCCGCGTGACGTGCTCGTCCAGGTCAAGACTTGCGGCGTGTGCCGGACCGACCTGCACATCGTCACGGGAGACCTCCCGGCCCACCGAGACAACGTCGTTCCCGGCCACGAGATCGTGGGAACGGTCGTTGCGCGCGGAGAGGCCTCATCTCGTTTCGACATCGGAACGCGTATCGGGATCGCGTGGCTCCGAGCGACCTGCGGAGTTTGTCGATTCTGCTCGAGGGGCGACGAGAACCTCTGCATCAGCCCCCGCTTCACGGGCTACGACGACGATGGAGGCTACTCGGAGTTCGCGGTGGCCGATGAGGATTATGTCTACGAACTGCCCGTCGAGTTCGACGATCTTCACGCAGCCCCTTTGCTGTGCGCCGGGATCATCGGATATCGAGCGTTGAGGCGTGCGCAGCTTCCGGCCGGAGGACGCCTCGGGATCTACGGTTTTGGAGGCTCCGCACACATTGCGGCGCAGGTCGCGCTGTATGAGGGAGCGACGGTTCACGTGATGACGCGCGGCAGCGATGCGCGCAGACTCGCGAACAGACTAGGAGTCGCCTCGGTGCAAGGCCCCTTCGATGCTCCACGAGAGCCTCTTGATGCGGCAATTCTCTTCGCACCGGTCGGCGACCTCGTTCCTGTGGTACTCGAGGCATTGGACCGCGGGGGCCGCCTGTCGATCGCCGGGATCCACCTCACCGATGTACCGTCGCTGAACTACCAGCGTCACTTGTTTCAGGAACGCGAGATCGTCAGCGTGACCGCGAACACCCGTGACGAGGCCCGCGAGTTCCTCCGAGTCGCGGCCGAGGTCCCAGTGAAGGTAAGCGCGCAGCCGTATCCACTCGAGGAGGCCCCGCGAGCGCTCGGCGATCTCGCCGGCGGTCGCCTTTCCGGTGCGGCCGTACTCCACGTTTGATCGGGCGGTGGTTCGTTTCCGCATCGTTGTCCGAGGATTGGCGTGTGTCGATCCGATCGCAGGAAACGCTTTGTAATCGAATGAAAAGCGGGAACCCTGCGCGTGTGAAGGGCCCACTCACCCCAGGAAAGGGGGAGACTCCTTTATCGGTTTCGCTCCCGGCGAAGCCGCCGGCGTCGGAGAGTTACCCGGGAGTTCCGTGCGCTAATGCTCGGCAGCGTCACCAACGGCGTCAACAATGTCCACCGTGAGTAGAAAGCCGACTTCCACGCCCGAGACTCCGCGTGGATAGCGCGACGTTCGGCAGGGACGGAGGCGAACCGAGCGGCTGCCTTAAGACGCGGGGGTTTGAGAATGTTGCAACGTCGCTCCATCGACGTCCGAACCTTCAGACGCCGCGGCGCCAAGACCACTCCTAACTTGCTGTTCAAACACTCTGGTCGCCCGCCGCCTCGCGGGCAGGCAGATCCTCATTCGATCCACTCGGAAGAAGTGTGTGAGTTGAGAGCACCGCCTCGGCGATATCGACGATCTTTCGTTGGGAGCGCCGCGCCTGGTCGCGCAGCATCTTGAAAGCCTCCTCCTCGTCGATCGAATGACGCTCCATCAAGATGCCCTTGGCGCGCTCTGTGATCGCTCTTCGCCCAAAAGCACCTTCGAGGTCGTGATACTCCGCGAAGCGACTGAGCGCGATGTCGATCTCGCTCTGGAGCTCATCGGGATCATCGCCGTCGCTAATGTACGCAAAGATGCCCTGCTTGGCGGCCTCTTTGATGAACGCGCGGTCCTGGGCTTCAAGGATGGCGATAACCGGGCAGGCCGCCTCTTTAACGATTCCCGCGATGAGCCCCAGGGCCTTTTCCGACTCCCCAACGATCACGATAGCGACGTCCAGATGTTCGGCTGCGGTCAGAGAGGGAACATTGGCGAGATCGTGTTCCTGGGCGATCACGGCATGGCCCAATGCGGTCACCGTGCCGGCGACCTCCTCGAGACGGGCGTTTGGCCCATCCGCAATTAGGACACGGAGTTGACCCTTTGGCCGGTTACTCATTTTCCCCGGTAGCTGCGGCCTATTCGCTTCTGCATCTCGATAGTACGCAATCCTCACATGACGGGTGAATTGACGGGTTTCGGAGACCGAACTAGGATAATCTCCGTCTGCCCCAGCGAACTCGGCAGATCATTCGGCGGCCCCAATCCTCGGTCACCACGCCAGCGGCCCCAACTTCACGGTCGAAAGCTCTTGAGGCTGGAGATGGTGATGGTTTCGCGCTCATCGACCGACCGTCGAGCGTCCTCTCGAGGGCACTCCTTTCTTCTCGTGCGATGCCGCAGAGGCGAACGTCGGCCGGTCGCCTTTACTCTCAAAAGCCTAACTAAAGCCGAGCTGATCGAGCACGTCAGCGGCCCCTACGACATCGTTGCGCAACTGTCGAGCACCAGCGACAACGACCTCGATTGGTTTGGTGACCTCCCGGGAGTAGAGTCCATCGTTCGTCTCGAGGCGACAGCGTAATGGCTGGACCGGCGAAGATCCGAGCGGCTCCGACCGCCTCCTGGGCCGAGTGTTCCGCCCACGGCGGGCAGGGATCATGAAGAATTGGCGCGTCCTCGAGGTCGAGAACGAAATACGTCGCCGGGTCCGCAACGAGTGGATCGAGCAGACCTCGGACCGCTTCGATGCCGATCAAGCAGAGGCCACCTATGTCTGCGAGTGCGGCGATGCCAATTGCGCGGAGAGCGTCAGCCTGACGCGCGCCGAATACGAAGCGGTGCGCCTGGATGGCAGTTGCTTCGTGGTGGCCGTCGACCACGAAAATCCCGAGATCGAACGAGTGACGCTTGAAAACGGGCGCTTCACGATCGTCCAAAAGATGATGGCTGCCGGGCGGAAGTCACAGGAAACGAACCCTCGGCGATGAAGCAGACTGCTCGGAACATGCCACCAATTTGTGCCGGAAGATTTGCGCATTATGGAGCGGGGACGGTGATTTGAGGCCGGAGGCGCATGGTGATAGAAGGGCACCCGCGAGTTCTTCTGCCAGCCTCCGGCCTCCTACCGTATGGAATCAAGGGGGACGGAGCAGAACCTGATCGAGATCTCAAAAGGATGGTGATTGCTAGTAACTCAAGCAGGGTGACGTGCACAGCTACGTGATAACCCAAGCGCTTGAATAAAGAGTGAAGGCCTACTCGACACACGTGTTCGACCCTCCCGGCCGGACGGCGGGGGGCGTATGCTCGACATGACTATCAGCGCAAGATCCCCGGGTGGAGACCTCTCATGAGCCGCGATCCGATAGTGGAACAGCTCGATGTACGGGGGAACGTCTGCCCAGGGCCGACCGGCGACACGCTCCAGGCGTTGAAGAAGCTGGGGGTGGGCGATCGGTTGGTGGTTATCTCCGACTATCTCCCCGCACGGCAGACGATCCCCCGCTTGGTCGAGGAACGCGGTTGTACATGGAGGATCACCGACGACGACGGCACGACGTTTCACATGGAGATCGTGAAGGGAGAGGACTAATGGCCGAGACCAGACCGCTAATGTATGTGGGCCTGCACGGAACCGACGACCCCACACAGGCCACGATGCCGTTCTTGCTTGCCACCGGCGCCGGCAGCGCGGAGATCGACAGTTGTGTCGTGCTCCTCGGCGAGGGGGCGATGCTCGCCAAGCCCGGCCTGATTGACTCCATTAACGGGGTCGGTTTTCCGCCCCTTGCAGAGTTGTTGCAGAAGGTGAGGGACTTTGAGATCCCCGTCTACGTCTGAGGCGCATGCGCGGTCGCCCGTGGGGTGACTGAGGAAGACATGAATGTGCTGGGCGCGTCATTCGTAGACCCAGTTTCGTTCTCGCAGATGGCCTCTGAGCGAAGCGTGGTCACTTTCTAGCAACCATCGCCACGAAACCTCTCGGGCGACGCATCTCGAAATCTCTCCCTTTTCTCCCCGATGTCCGCCGGGCAGATGTCGCGGCGGACACCCGGCCAACTGAGCGGTGGACGTCATGAGGGCGACGAGGCGGACGACATTGCCCGCCTCGTAACGCCGAGTGAACCATCAAGTGAATCCATCAGGGTGGAGCATCCGCGAGCTCAGAGACCATCGCGCCGGTTTTCGGTCGTCTGGACCGGCCCTGCTGGGGGTCCACCACTCATCGCTCGGGATGGACCGCTGATGCGCTTCCAAAGAACAGTGAGTAGCAGAGCGCGTCTGACTTTGAGCTTACTTTGTTAGAGACCTGCGCTACACCCGTTGAATCTTAGAGAGAGAGTGCTCTGGAAACTGAGCGTGGCGCGCCCTTCGACGGCGCTACTTCGCACTCTGTCGCTGGACTGCTAGATGGTGATGCAAGGCACCTAGCCAAACGCTCTTATCTGCAGAGACCCCTTGGTCAAAGTTCAATAGACCGGCGTCTTGACGACTCTAGATATCGTCGGTGTCGCCTGGAGAGATGCTTTGATGAGCCAATCGAGCTCTATCACCGGCAGCCGATGATGCGTAGCGCCCAACCATTTGTAGGGACGACCAACCGTTCAGCTTTGCTAGGTCGTGTTCGTTACCGCCCCCGACCAGCCAAAGATGCGAGAAGGTGTGTCGGAACTGGTGCGGGTGAATCGCGGGAATGCCGGCAGACTTACATCGGCGCTTGATCATCTGGGCGATGCCGGAACTGGTCAGCCGACCCTTCGAACTAAGCCACAGCCAGGGAAGGTGTTCGTGCTTGTGGCGTGCGCGGACCCGCAGATAACGATCAAGGTCCTTGACGGCTTTGGCTCCCAGAGGGAGTACACGCCCCTTCCTACCCTTTCCTAAAACGTACAACTCGCGATGCTGAAGACTGACGACGTCCAACTGGAGTTGAGCCATCTCCTCGAGTCGCGCACCCGTGTTCAGAAACAAGCGAACGATAGCCGTGTCGCGTCGGTCTTCAAAGCTTGTGCCCGCGAGAGACTTGATCAACGCGGACAGTTCCGCTTTGGTGATGACCGGCACCGGTGTTTCCTCCACCTTAGGAGGCCGCATGCGCTCGAAAGGATTGCGGCTGATCTCGCCTTCCTCCACAAGCCACTTGAACATCTGTCGGAGACCGCGATAGCGGGTGGCGGCCGTCGATGCGCTCGTCCGCTCGCGTAACTGAACTAGATAGGCCTCGATGTGCTCGCGATTGAGTTCTGCAACTGCGGTCGGCATGCCGGTGGTGTCGAGGAAATTTCTAAGATCCCTGACCCCTGAGAGATATAGCTTGATGGTGTTCGGAGAGAGGTTGGCTGCCTCGAGATGGACCCGCCACGACTCGGCCAGACGGGAGAGGTCGGTTAGGCTCTCGACTCGTCGCATGGCGCCTACAACGCTAGCATAGTTAATCGCTGTAGGAGCGCTGTGCTAAGGAAATCCTCTGACTTCAAGTGCAAACAAGCAGGTCAGAGGCCATATTGTCGCCGGGGTAGCTCAGTCGGCAGAGCGATTCACTCGTAATGAATAGGTCAGGGGTTCGATTCCCCTCCCCGGCTCCA
>WHSV01000112.1 GCA_009379915.1 Actinomycetota bacterium
GAAGCTCCGCCGAAGCCCAGAGCGATCTGACACCAATCGACGAGTCTGCCATCATCCGGCTATGGACTCGAGCCTGACTCTCCTCGTCGATGCCGCCAGCCTGATCTACCGGGCGCTGTTTTCGGTTCCGGACACCATCCGGTCGAGTGACGGCACCCCCATGAACGCGGCCTACGGGTTCCTCGACATGCTGAGCAGGCTGGTGGCCGACCACAAACCGGACTACATCTGCTGCGCGGCCGACTACGACTGGCGGCCCCAGTGGCGCGTGGATTTGATCGACAGCTACAAGGCTCATCGCGCCGAGGAGGGAAGCGCCCAGGAGGCGGCCGAGATCCGCCTCGCTCCGCAGGAACCCGTCATCGAGAACCTTCTGAATCGCGTCGGCGTCAGCGTCGTGGGTCACCCGGGCTACGAGGCCGAGGACGTCATCGGGACTCTCGCCCAGCGCGCCCCCGGACGCGTGGCGATCGTGTCGGGAGATCGCGATCTCTTCCAACTCGTCCGCGACCCGAAGATCGCCCTTCTCTATCCGAAGCGCGGTGTGAGCGTCGTCCATACCGTGAACGAGGCGTACATCGAGGAGAAGTACGGCATACCGGGCCGCGCCTACATGGACTACGCGGTTCTCAGGGGCGATCCGTCCGACGGGCTACCCGGCGTGCGCGGCATCGGCGACAAGCTCGCGGCCGGCCTGATTTCCAAGTACGGGAGCGTCCAGGGCGTCCTGGCCGCAGTCGACGCGTCCGAGCGCGGAACGTCTCTCGAGAAGGTCCGGCTCCAGCGCGATTACGTCGAACGAGCCATGAAGGTCGTCGCCATCCCGACCGATCTCCCCATCGAACCCGTGGACATCTCCGCGTCGGCTCCGGAAGTGGATGAATCCCTCTACGAGGAGACTCGAAGATACGCTCTCGAGGGCCCCGTCCGGCGCCTCGTGTCCGCGCTCGAGAGAACTTAGATACCGCGCCGGCCCTAGACCTCTAGCGAGGAGTAGGCGACGACTCCCCGGTGTATCGCGTCGACCGTCGCCTTGATATGTGCTCGCTGGTCGACCGAGTCGCTCACCTCGACCAGTTGACGCAGCAGGTCGACGAGTTGCTTCGTGGAACGCACGAAGTCGCCTGGAGCATCATCCTCCCCAAGGACCTCCTCGAGCGGGGCACCCGAGCCCCAGAGGAAGGCGGTTTCCGCGAACCCTGGATCCGGCTCGCGCGTGAGCTCGACTCCGTGGCCATCCTCGTTCTCTCTTATGTCACGCCAGAGCTCCAGGACTCGCATCCACGCTTTCTGACTCGCATCGGTCGGCATCCCGTGGAAGTCGGGAGGTTCGGGCCCTCGCGTTTCGTAGACGAGAGTGGACGCGACGGCCGCAAGCTCCGCCACCTCCAACCCGCCCAGCAGATCAGACCGCAGAGCCTCGACCACCAGGAGGTCCGATTCGTTGTAGACGCCGGTGAGGGTCTCGCCGATCGGGGTGAGCGTCCAGCCGTTGACGTAGCCGCGCTCCTGCAGCACCGCCAGGACCTGCTCGAAGCGCCTGGCCAGGGTGGTCGTGCGACGGCCGATTCGCCGCGCAAGGCGCGCGGTTTCCTTCTCGAGGTTGCGAGCACGTTCCGCGAAGTGAAGATGGCGCGAGAGATCTGGGCAGGAGTGGCAGGGATGAGCTTCGAGCGCTGCCCGCGCCCCAAGAAGCTCGAGGTCGTCTTCGATGTTGACCGCGCGTTCCCTGGGTCGACCTGTCCTCAGATCCAGTGAGTTGAGCCGGCGCGCCAGGTGCCGGCGAGCGCGCGCCTCGCGTACGTGAAAGGCCTTCGGTATGTCGAGATGAGCAATCGGCTGCGGCGGTTCGGTGAAGTCGTAGGCTCCCAACCTTAGGATCGAGCGTTCTTCGGACAACGCGAGAACCTTGGGCTTTTTCTCGCCCTTGCCCCGGCTCACCTCGAGCGCGACGTAGCGTCCGGCCCGTTTTCCCGAGTGAATCTCGATGACGTCTCCCGGTCGGAGCGACTTCATGGCCCGGCCGACGCGAGCTTGGCTGCTGCGCTTCCCTGGTGGCCCGCTCCGGCTCACGTTCCCGAACAACTCGAGATACTCCTCGAAGTCGCCGAGGTCGCAGGTCATCCGGTCGCGATAAGACGCGAGATACGCTTCTTGTCGCTCGCGTGTTTTCTCCAGGTGCACGATCTCACGATCACCCTGGAACTGGGCGAAGGAGGAGTTGACCAGGTGCTCGGCATCCTCCCGGTCGTAGTTGCGCACCAGGTTGACGGCCATGTTGTAGCTCGGCTGGAAGCTGCTGTTCAAGGGATAGGCCCGGGTCGAGGCGAGCCTGGTGAGTGTGTCGAAGGGCGTGAACCGCTGCATGAGGACGACGCTGTTGCCGACGACGTCGATCCCCCGCCGACCCGCTCGTCCCGACAACTGCGTGTACTGACCGGGCGTCATGAGCTCGTGCTTCTCGCCGGTGAACTTGGTGAGCGATTCGATCACGACCGTGCGAGCCGGCATGTTGATTCCCAACGCGAGCGTCTCGGTTGCGAAGACGACTCTGACGAGACCGCGCGAGAAGAGATCCTCGACGATCTCCTTGAACGGCGGGATCATGCCGGCGTGGTGTGCTGCGATCCCGTTTAGTAGCCCCTGGAGGAACTCGTCGTAACCTAGGACGTCGAGCTCGGCGTCCGAGAGGTCCCCCACCCTGTTCTCCACCGTCCTGCGGATGGTGCGCCGCTCGTCCGGCAGGGTCAGGCGCAGGTTCTCGCGCAGGCACTGCTTCACCGCCTGATCGCATCCCTTGCGCGAAAAGATGAAGTAGATCGCGGGGAGCATGTCGTCGGACCTGAGCCGTTCGGCCACCTCGGTTCGTAGCGGGATGCGCGCGTTCTTTACCGATGGCCGCCTGCCTCCCCGCCCCGGCCTCGCGCTGCGCTTCGGTTTGCGGTCTAGTTCGCGCGCGCGGGGATTCGGGACGAGCTCCTCGTTGGGTTTCTTCACGAACATCGGCAGAAGCTGGTTCCCGGCCATGTAGAGGTGCCGGATCTCCACCGGACGCTCCTCCTCGATCACGACCTCGACGTGCCCCCTCAGAGTCTGGACCCAGTCGGCGAACTCCCTCGTATTCGAGACCGTGGCCGAGAGGGACACCGTCTGCACCTCGACGGGGAGGTGAATGAGCACCTCCTCCCACACCGCTCCCCGGTAGCGGTCCTGGAGGTAGTGGACCTCGTCGAGCACTGCATAGTGGAGACCCGAGAGGGTCGGGCTGTCCTCGTAGATCATGTTCCGAAGGACCTCGGTGGTCATCACGACGATCGGAGCGTCGCCGTTCAACGAGTTGTCCCCGGTCAGCAAGCCGACGTTGGCCGCGCCGTGGAGGGCGACGAAGTCCCCGTATTTCTGGTTGCTGAGCGCTTTGATCGGAGTCGTGTAGAACGTCTTCCCACCGCGTTTCAACGCGAGCCACGCGGCGAACTCCCCCACCACCGTCTTGCCGGCCCCCGTCGGCGCGGCGACGAGAACCGAGGCGTCCTTCTCGAGCGCATCGCACGCGGTTCGTTGGAACTCATCGAAGGGAAAGCCGTAGGTGCGCTCGAACTGCGCGGCGAGGCTGGTCATCTATACGACACTAATGGGGCATGACTCAGGCGGCGGCCTTGTCCTTTTTCCTCATGACGATCCGGAGAACCACGATGGTCGCCTCGTAGAGCAGGTAGAGAGGCCCGGCAAGCAACAGCAGGGTGTAGGGATCCTGACTCGGGGTCACGATCGCGGCGAGACCCGCGATGGCGACGATGGCAACTCGCCGTTGGGTCTTGAGCTGATCGAGCGTGACGGCGCCCGAGAGTCCGAGAAAGAACAGGATGAGAGGCAGTTCGAAGGCAACTGCGAAGCCAAGCAGCATGAACCCGACGAAGTTCAAGTACTCCTCGGCCCCCAGAAGCGGGTTGAGGCCCTCCCCGCCGATCTGCAGCAGGAACCGGAGACCAGTCGGCATCGCGAAGTAAGCGGTCACCGCTCCGACGGCGAACAGCGTGATTGCCGTGGCCAGAAAAGGAATCGTGTACCGCTTCTCCTTGGGGGTGAGCGCGGGGGTCACGAAGGCGTAGATCTCGTACATCCAGATGGGCGAAGCCACGGCCAGGCCCACGAGAGCAGTCAGCTTCAGCCGGAAGTTGAATCCGCCGGTCGCCTTGAAGAAGGTGAGCTCACAGCCCTGATTGCCCAGAAGCTCGGGCGGGACCTCGCACAGAGGCCGCTTGAAGAGCTCGAGGATCGGCTCGTAGAAGATGAATGCGACCACCGAAAGCAGGACGAAGGCGAGGCCCGCCACGATCAGGCGATTTCGCAGCTCACCGAGGTGCTCCATCATGGACATGGAGGCGACGGTCGACTTTCGCTTGCGGCGCCTCCGGAAGATCCGGCGTCGGGTCCTGAGGTCCGAGGACATCAGGCGCCCTCAGAGCGCCCGGAAGCTTCTCGGTCCGCTCTAATGGCCCCTGCCACCGGGTGCTCCGCGGGGTCCCGGGTGCCGGCCGCCGGCCGGTCCTTGTCCTCCGCCACGTCGGATGATTCCTCACCGTCGTCGAGCTGGGCAACCTCGGAGTCGTCCTCCGCGAGCGCGGCAACCTTCTCGTCGTCCGGTTCGTCTTCTACATCGAAGCCGTCGGAGAACTCCTGTTTGACCTCGTCCGCCATGGCCCTGAGCTGCTTGATGAATCCACCCACCGTGCGGGCGATTTCGGGCAGTTTGTCGGGACCGAAGACGACCAGCGCGAGGACGCTGACGACCATGATCTCCATGGGGCCTAATGAGGGCATGAGTGGAGTCTAAGACGGCGCCTCGCCAAAGGCCGAAGTGGCGCGGTAACGCCGAGGGCGATGCCCGGAGAAGAGCCGGCGAAAGCACTCGGCCGAAGGGCGTCTATCTGTTCGGCAGGAAGCGGTCGCCTCGGCGACCGCGGGCCACCTGTAGCAGATAAAGACGGAAGCGGCCGCCTCGGCGACCGCGGGCCACCTGTAGCAGATTAGTTAGGAGCCCGTCAGACGCATGAGGAAGCTGTCGTCTGCGAGCTGGTGATGGAAGTCGATGAGGTCGTCGAAGGTCAGAGGAGGACCCGTGTGGAGCTCGAGCGCCTCGGCCGGGATGTGAAGCGGCACCGGCATCACGCCGCCGGAAAGCAGGAGGCGGATGACCCGCTCGTCTGCCGTCTTCTCGACGAAGTCGCCGCAGTCGGGGCAGGAGAAGCCGTAGGTGTTGGCGGTCTTTGAGGCGCCGATGCGCAAAAGGATGTCGTCGGCAACCAGGTCGATCTCCCCGCACCCGGGGCAAGCGGCCTTGATCGTGGTCACAACATGTTCCTTTCTGCGCTCGGTGACTGTCTGTAGTTGCTCATCTATCGGCCCGCTTTCAGGGCGGGTTTAGGCCCCAGCGAGGATTAGTCGCGCCCTTCGTTCGAACGCCTCAAGCCGGAGGCCTCAGGGCCCGATGCCTACTGCATGGGACTCTTTGGCGCGCGAGCAACCAACTCTCTCCCCTCCGGCCCCGGGGGGCTGTCACAGGCGCTCGAGGCGGCCATCCGCGTGAGCGATGTCGCCGCCTCGGCCGCGGCCCTTCCGGACGTGCTCGACGCAATGCTGGGCGCCGTCGTCGACCTCCTCGGGGTCGATCAGGGTTCGATCATGCTCGTGGACGACGGCGGCCACAACCTGGTCTTGTCGGCCACCGTCGGGGCCCCCGCAGGGGCGCCGATCGGCTACCAAATCGGGTGTGCAGAGGGCATAGCAGGACGGGTTCTCGCGACGGGCAAGCCGCTGTTGCTCGGACAGGTGGACGCCGACGCGTTCGTAAACTTCACCGAGAAGAGGCGACCGATCTCCTCGAGCGCCGTGGTCCCGCTTCGAGTTAGGGGCCGCGCCATCGGCGTGCTCAGCATCGCTATCTGCGAGAGGGCCGGACACCTAAGCGACGACGACCTGAGGGTGGCCCAGATGTTCGCCGATCAGGCGGCGGGCGTCATCCACCGCACCCGCCTCCACGACGGCGCCGAGCAGCGCTCGTCCGACCTCATGGCGCTTCTGCGAGCCTCGCGCGGCGTCGTGGGCATCCTCGATGTGAACGACCTGCTGCAAAAGATCCTCGACGGCGCCATGAGGCTCTCGGGCGGGTCCACAGGCTTCGTGTGTCTCTTCGACCGTGATTCGGGAGGCGTCGCGACCGGTGTCTTCCGGTCGATCGGCAAGGACGAGATCAGTGCTCTGCTCGCCCGTTCCGAGGTCCAAGCCGCAAGAAGCTCCTTGGAGCCCGTCGTGTTCGGCTCGTCGCTTGCCGTCGGACTGGCCACCCAGGCAGGTACCTCAGGAGTCATCGTCACCACGGGAGCCGAGGAGGTCGTATCGGACCGCCAGGAGCTCCTGAGCCTCTTCCAACAGCAATCCAGCAGCGCCCTGGCGTCGGCCGAGCTGCACGAGGCCCTCAAGCACAAGGAGCAGGAGCTGTCGTCGATCATCGACGGGGTCCTGAACCCCATGGTTCTGGTCGACGCAGCGGGCCGCATCGTGGCGATGAACCCGGCCTCCGAGGAGCTCTTCCACATCTCCGGTCGCTTCTCCGAGGGCATGCCGGCCGGCGGCGCTCTCGGACACGAGGTCATCGAGAGGATGCTCACGGGAGACGGCGACGTTCAGACCGAGATCGAAGTCGGTGTCCCCGCGCGTACCTTCAAGGCGCGCGTGACGGACGTGCGACTCGTCGGCGCCCCCGCCGGCCGTCTTCTCGTCATGGACGACGTGACGACCGAGCGGCAGAACGCGAGGGTCCAACGAGATTTCGTCGCAATGATCGGCCACGAGCTGCGAACACCGCTGACGATCATCAAGGGGTTCGCTCGCACTCTCATCAAGCGCGCGGACAGGTCGAGCCCTCAGCAGATGACGGACGTGCTGACCACCATCGACAACAAGGCCAATCAGCTCGAGCGGATCATCGAAGATCTCCTGTACGTCTCACGAGTCGAGTCCCGTGAGGCCGCACTGCGCGTGGAGCGCGTCGAGGTCGGCGAGCTCGTTACCAAGGTCAGCCAGGAGATGTTGCGGAACCACCCCGAACGAGAGGTGCACCTCGATGTCGCCGGCCCCCTCCGGTGGGTCTGCGACGAGTCGAAGGTCTCGCTCGTTCTCCGGCACCTCCTCGACAACGCGCTGAAGTACTCGGAGGCCCCCGCTCCCGTCGTGGTCCGTGCCCGGGAGGAGGCCGACGATCTCGTGATCGAGGTCGTCGACCGCGGAGTCGGGATGGTTTCGAGTGACGTCCCGAACATCTTCGAGCGCTTCCACCAGATCGATGGCGGATCGACCCGCGCCCACGGGGGCCTGGGAGTCGGTCTCTACCTAAGCGCGCAGCTCGTTCGCATCCACGGAGGGCGCATCTGGGTGGACTCGACCTGGGGCAAGGGCTCGACCTTCTGCTTCTCGCTCCCCCGCCGGGTGGGCCAGACGAACCCGAGAGTCCTTCGCCGGTCGCCCGAGGGCGTCGTCTAGCCGGCGGGCTGTAACTTCGATGGACGAACACTACGAAGGGGTTTCGTGGGAGGCCCCGGTTAGGTAACAGGGCTTGCGGCGCTTCCAGGCCCCAACTGATGAGAACATCCTCGTCCCACTAATAAGTCATCGAACTCAGGCTTTGCCTTTCGGCCCATGCCTACTTCGTGACGCTGGACCATCGGGTCCCCGCAATGACGATGTGATCGATCATCGCCAGGCCCACGACCTCTGCCGCCCGACCTAGCGATTCGGTGACAGCGCGATCCTCGGGGCTCGGCGTCGCGTCCCCGGATGGATGTGTGTGTACGAGCGCGAAGGCTGCGCCACCGTGCCGAAATACCGCTGTCAGGACATCACGGTTGTCGAGGAGGCAGTGGTTGTCCGTGCCAGTGGTGAGTGGGTGGACGCGCAATACTCGATGCGAGGCAGTGAGGACGACCACGAAGCATTCCTCCCGAGCGGAGTCGGTCACATTTTGACGAGCGACTGCCGCGATGTCTCCCGCCTCCCGGATGCGGACGGTCTTCGTC
>WHSV01000026.1 GCA_009379915.1 Actinomycetota bacterium
CCGATCTAGGTGGGATCCCTCTCCTCCCACTGAAGGTTCTCTCCCGGGAGGGCAGCGTAAGCCGACCTCCCGGGGTGCCCCACACAACCTGATCTCGCCGATCGGTCGTCATGGGAACGACAGCCCGCCTTCGTCCTGATGGACGCGTAGAGCGCGTGGACCTCAACTCGCAACGTGGTCAAGGTTCTTCTTGAACCCTGTGAACGGGTCCGCCTCGAGCCAAGGTTGCCGAAAATACAACTGCCCCAAGCCTCATCCCGGTCCATGAGGTAGGGGGGCGGGTGCCTGATCCGATGCACTCGATCGCGGAACCCCAGGGTGGCGAGCTCAAGGCCTTGTCGGGCCCGCTGATTCATCGCCGGCTCCAGGGTGTCATTTGACGTTCAGAGACTTGCACTAGAACTGCGAGGCCCGATTTCAGGTGCAATGGGCTTTCCGACACACTGCGCTATCGTGGTAGCATGCTGTCACAAATCGAATCCGATCCGGGAGTCAGCAATGGCTACTAACGAGAAAGCGACCAAGGACACGCAAGTAGTCACCGTGAGATTGCCTCGCGATGTGTATGACGGACTTCGGGCCCTGTCCTTCGCCACCGACACAAGCATCAACGAGCTCGTTCTTCGGGCCGTAGGCAACCACATGTCCCAGGAGGGCCATCGCGAGCTCGTCGACGCGGCTGCCACTCGAGTTAGGGAGCAGTACCGTGTCGCCCTCGACAAGCTGGCCGACCTCTAGAAGAACGGCGTGGAATACCTGACGGTCGAGGACGTGATGATCATCCACCACGCCGAGACCCGCCAGACCGATCCCATCGTGGATTTCGGGCTTCTGGGGTCTGCGGTCATGCGCCCTCAGCAGTCGGTCGGTGGCCAGGACGCGTATCCGGGCGTTCACTTGAAGGCTGCCGCTCTCATGCACTCGCTGGCTCGTAACCATCCCTTCGTCGACGGGAACAAGCGCACCGCCGCCGTTGCCGCGCTCACGTTCTGCTTCATCAACGGGCAGATGATCGTCATGGACGATTCCGAGTTGGTAGCACTGACCCTCGACGTGGCCGAAGGTCAGCTCGATGTGCCGACCATCGCCAAGCGGCTTGAGGATCGGTCCGTGGAGATCGAGAACCCGTCCTAGAAGCGATCTCCCGGACTGAGACGCCGGTGTGCCTCACGGGCCCGTTCATCAGCGGCTGAGGCGCCATAGCGGTTGAGCATCGCTCTCGAGCGCCAGCCCGCGAGCCGCATGAGGTCGCCTTCGTTGCCTCCCTGCGAAAGCCACGAGGAGGCGAAGGTGTGGCGAAGTTGGTGCGGATGAAGGCCCTGAATTCCGGCGCGCCGACCCCGCTTCTCGACTATCTGCTGAACTCCGTTGGGCTTGACTGCACCGCGTTGGCCGAGCCAAAGCGCGTCGAGATCGCCATGCGGATGGTGCACGCGCTCGCGCAGGTAGCGATCGAGCGCGACAGCAGTTCTCTTACCGAACGGGCATGCGCGCGGTCTGCTGCCCTTGCCGACCACCAGGGCCACATCCAACTCGAAATCGACGTCGACAACCGCCATACCGGCAAGCTCTCCCCGACGCATTCCGGTGTCGAGCAGGAGCCGAATCATCGCCATGTCGCGCCGGTCCTCGAAGGTCTTCCCTTCGCATGACTTGAGCAACGTGCGGAGCAGATCATCGCTCAGAACCGGAACAGGCGTCTCGGGAACGGCGGGCGGTCGCATCGTCTCCATGGGTGACCGGTCTATCTCGGACTCGCGCACGCACCAGCCGAAGAACGCCTGCAGCGCGCGGTACCGGTTGCTCGCGGTCGCGGGTTTGCGCGTCGCAAGCAGGTCAGCGATGAAGCCCTCGACATCGGTCCGTTGGATCTCGTCCACCGTACCGCTCCGTGGTTGACCTCAAGGTACGCCGCAAGGAGATCGACTGCGGATGTGTAAACGGCGATCGTTGACGCGCTCTTGTTTTCGGCGAGAAGGGTTCTCTTCCAGCTCTCGCGTAGGTCGAGAATCTTGGCGGAAGGCCTCGCAGAACACCTTGGCATTACACACCAAGTTATCGGGTGAGTAAGCGCCGTGCTCGGCTTGCGCCGAGAAAATCGAGTGGACTTGAGACCAGAAAACCCCCGACTAGCAGGGGTTTCATCGCAATCTGGTGGGGCGTGCTGGGATTGAACCAGCGACCCCTTGCTTGTCGAGCAAGTGCTCTCCCGCTGAGCTAACGCCCCAGAGGTCGGACATTCTAGCTGTAGAGAGGCGGCGAGCGGAATCGAACCGCTGTACAGGGCTTTGCAGGCCCTTGCCTAAACCACTCGGCCACGCCGCCGGGACGACTCACAACTGTAGCCGCTCGAACCGAGCACGAACTCCCTCGAACCAAGCACCACGAACTCCATCTTGTTCCCCACCACGCCGGAGGTTTAACGTGAGCGAACCAGATCATCGGGAACTACTAAGGGGGGTTCCGACATGTGTCTTCCAGGTACCGTGGAGAAGGTGGCCGAGCGGGCTCGCACCGAGGGCGTCAGCCGCCGCTCCTTCCTAGCCACTGCAGGAGCCGCGGGTGCCGCCGGCGTCACCGCAACGCTCCTGCCGGCGCCGGCCGAAGCGCGCGGGAAGGGACGAAAGCGCCGCCCGCGTGCGCTTGACCTGACCCACACGTTCGCGGCCGGGTTCCCGATGTACATCGGCAACGAGCCGAGCCGCAGGACGCTGACGACGATCCCCGCCGACGGCTTCTACGGGCAGGAGTGGACCTTCGGCGAGCACTCCTGCACCCACATGGACGCGCCGGGACATTTCGTGGAGGGGGGTCGCCTGACCCCCGAGATCACGCTGAGCGAGCTCATGTTGCCGGTGGCGGTGATCGATATCTCGGAAAGAGCACGAAGTGACCCCGACGCCGTCGTCACGCCCGACGATCTGGTGGCGTATGAGCGGCGTCACGGGCGCATCCCGAGAAACTCCGCCGTCTTCATGGATTCGGGCTGGGCGAAGAGGCTTCCCGATGAGGACGCTTACAAGAACGCCGACTCGTCCGGTACCTATCACTTCCCCGGGTTCGGGATCGAGGCGGTCGACTGGCTGCTCGACAGACGTTCCGTCCGAGCCATCGGGGTCGACACGCTGAGCCTCGACCCCGGGAACTCGACGACCTTCGACACCCACGTGACCTGGCTGGGGGCCGACCGTTTCGGCATCGAGAATCTCGCCAACCTCGGGAAGTTGAGGCCGCGTGGAGCCACGGCGTTCATCGGCGTCATTCCGTGGGAGGAGGGCTCGGGCGGACCCTGCCGCGTCATCGCGTACTCGTAGGACTGGGCTGGTCGTCGCGCTTCGCAACATCGGCCCGGCGCGGTTCCCCCACCGTCCACGCGATCTCGGTAACGACTCCTCCGAGCGCGAGCCATAGCAACCCCAGCGCCCATCCACCGACGACGTCGGTGGGCCAGTGCACGCCCAGATAGAGCCTGGAGAAACCGATGAGGAACGACGCGATCCCGGCCCCCGCCCAGATCCAGACGTCCGCTCTCCAACTCAACCGGCGAGTCAGTACGTACGCGAGCGCTCCGAACACGATCATGGATGTGGTCGCGTGCCCGCTCGGGAACGCGTAGCCGCCCACGTCCATCACGGGAGAGATCTCAGGCCGTGCTCGTTGCACGATCAGTTTGATCACGGGTGCGAGTCCGAGCGCGCCGACGAGACAGAACGCGAGAAAGGCGGGCTGCCGAGATTCCCTCGTTTTCACGTAGTGCACGACAATGGCAGCCGTCATCATGAACAGAGCAACTATCGAGCCGCCGAAGAAGGTGACGCTCCTCATGATGGTCGTGACCTCCGGCGAGCGGTGGTCCGTTAGGAACCGCAGTGCAGGACCGTCGACGAAACCCGTGTCCTGCTCGATGACCTCGTCGAAGATCTCGCCGAACACCAAGCCAAAGCTCACGACGACGAGGACTCCGACCGTGACCGAGAGCCCCAAGCGAGCCCGTGGATCGAAACGGCGAGCCAGGAACGCGATCTCTTTGTGGTAGCGCTCGCGCAGTGTCCTGATGCGCGGTCGCTCGAGGAGACGTTCGATCCGGTTGTGGAGACGAGGGTAGTTGGCCGCGATCCATCGAGTCGCGACAACGACCACCGCCAGCACCACGACGATGATGCCAATCACGAGGCTCGCCTGTCCGAGGTACTCCTCGACGAGGTGCCATCTCGAGCCCGCGAGATAGCCCGTCATCACCAGCCCGGTCGCGAATGTCAGTGCGGCCGGCACGTTCCACACGAGGAAACGCCCGTAGGGCATGTGCGCGGAGCCCGCAACCGGCGGCGCGAGCGTGCGGAAGATGCTGACGAACCGGCCGAGAAACACGGCCTTGCCTCCTCGTTCGCGCACATAGGTTCGAGACTTATCCCAGCGCTGCTGTCCGATCTTCTGTCCGAGCTTCGTCGTCTCGAGCCTTCGCCCGTAGCGGCGCCCGAGCCAGTAACCGATCGAGTCCCCCAGAACGGCCCCCAGGCACGCGGCCAGAAGCATCGCCGCGAGCGACACCCGTCCCTGGTAGGCCAGAACACCGGCGATGATCAGAGGCGCCTCGCCCGGAAGGAAGAGACCCACGAGCAGCCCGCCCTCGGCCATGGCAAAGGCGAACACCAGAATGACTGCTACGGGACCAGCTAGATCGAACAGAAGGTCCATCGGCTAACGGTCGGTTTCGAGTCGCGGGACGAGACTGCAATTCCGGTGTCTTAGGGTCTCGGTCATATATGAGTAGTTGGATCGAGCGTGACGAAGCGGTCGTGTGGCATGGGTTCACCCAGATGGCCACCTACGCCGACAACGCGCCCGTGATCGTCGAACGTGGAGCGGGACGAGAGCTCGTGGATGTCGACGGTCGCCGCTATCTCGATGCCATCTCCTCTCTTTGGGTAACGACGCTCGGGCACCGAGTGCCCGAGCTGGACCGGACGCTGACGGATCAGGCCGCTCGAATAGCCCATTCCACCATGCTCGGGAACGGAAACCGCGTGACCGTCGAGCTCGCCGAGGCCCTCGCCCAGATAGTCCCCGTCGACGAGCCGCACTTCCTCTTTGCTTCCGACGGCGCCGCGGCAGTCGAGCAGGCACTCAAGATCTCGTTCCAGTACTGGGTCAACATCGGCGAAGCCGGGCGCACGTCCTACCTGGCGTTCGGCGACGCGTACCACGGCGACACGGTCGGAAGCCTGTCGGTCGGAGCCGGCGGATTCGGCACCGATCTGTTCGACGCGCTGCGCTTCCCGGTGCTGCGGGCCCCCGGCTTCGACGATCCCGCCTGTTTGACGACGGCCACCAAAATGATCTTCGAGCACGCGCACCAACTCGCGGCCGTCGTAGTCGAGCCACTCGTCCAGGGGGCCGCCGGCATGAAGATCGCTCCGGCACAGGACTTCGGCATGCTCGCCGATGCGTGCGAAGAGACGGGCGTGCTGCTCATCTGCGACGAGGTCGCGACCGGCTTCGGGCGAACCGGCACGCTCTTCGCCAGCGAGCAGTGCGGCATCTCGGCGGATCTCATGGCGATAGGCAAGGGGCTCACCGGCGGCTACCTCCCCATGGCGGCCACCGCCGCGAACCGGCGCGTCTACAACGCGTTCCTCGGAGAGGATCTCGGTCCCAAGACGCTCTATCACGGTCACTCCTACTCGGGCAATGCGCTGGCGTCTGCGGTGGCACTGAAACACATCGAGTTGTTGAGCTCGTGGAACGTTCTCGACAACGTGAACGAGCGTTCGGCACAACTTGGGGCGCTTCTCGACGAATCGATCGCTCCGCTCGACGCGGTGGTGGATGTTCGCCTTCAGGGTCTGATGTGCGGGGTCGAGCTCGAACCGGGCAACCGCATTGGACGGCGCGTCTGCGCCGCCGCTGTCGAGCGGGGCGTGCTTCTTAGGCCGCTGGGCGACGTCGTCGTGATTATGCCTCCCCTAACCGTCACCGAGGACGAGATCGAGCGCATCGTGCACACCCTGCGCGCCGCCATCGACGAGGTGGCACCAACGTGAACTGGTCCGAGTGGGTGACCTCTCAGAACGATGCTGTGCGCGCCGAAGGTCGCTGGCGCGCGATCAAAGACCTGGATCTCAGGGGCCCGACTGGAACGATGGAGTCGGACGCCGTGGTTTCCTTCGCGTCCAACGACTACCTCGGCTTGACCGCGCACCCGGCGGTGATGGCCGGAGCGCGCGATGCCCTCGATCGTTGGGGAGCGGGCTCTGGTTCCGCTCGGTTGATCGTCGGCTCTCGCCCAATCCACTCCCAGCTCGAGCGCGCTCTCGCTCAGTGGAAGGGCACCGAGGCCGCGTTGCTCTTCTCCAACGGATTCGCCGCAAACCTGGGGGTGCTCGCGACACTGGGTTCGGCGGACGTCACGATCTTCTCGGACGAGCGCAACCACGCGAGCATCATCGACGGCTGCAGGATGTCGAGGGCGCGCGTCGTGGTCTTCGACCATCTCGATTACGACTCCTTGGGCGAGGGGCTCGCCCGGGCCTCGAGGAGCATCGTGGTCACCGACACGGTCTTCTCGATGGACGGGGACGTCGCCGACGTCGCCCGCCTCGCCAAGCTGTGTCGAGCTCACGACGCGCTGCTCGTTCTGGACGAAGCCCACGCCGTGCTCGGCCCCCACGTCGACCTCACGAGCCTGAATGTCCTGCGCGTCGGCACGCTGAGCAAGTTCCTCGGAGCGATGGGCGGTTTCGTCGCCGGCGACCGCGAGCTCATCGACCTGCTCGTCAACCGGTCCCGTCCCTTCATCTTTACGACCGCGTGCTCGCCCGCGGATGCGGGGGCCGCCCTGGCCGCGGTGAAGCTCTATCGCTCGGAGGAGGGGACGCGTCTGAGAAGTCGTCTGCGCTCTCTCGTTGATCTCATCGCGCCCGGACACCCGTCGCCCATCGTGCCGGTCATCGTCGGCGGCGAACACGAGGCGATGAAGGCCTCGGCCGCGCTGCTCGAACGAGGCATGGTCGTCCCCGCGATCCGGCCTCCCTCGGTGCCCCCGGGAAGGTCGCGTCTGCGCGTCGCCCTCAGCGCGGCTCATACCGACGACCAGGTCGAATCGCTGCAGCTCGCCCTCGAAGAGGTCGTCGGCCGTGCCTGACCTGACGATCGTGGTGACCGGGACCGACACCGAGGTGGGCAAGACCTGGCTGACCGTCGAGCTCGCGCTCGCGCTGCAGCAACGAGGAGCGCGGGTTGTGATTCGCAAGCCCGTTCAATCCTTCGACCCCGGGGATCGCACCACCGATGCCGACATTCTCGCGGAGGCGAGTGGCGAGGACCCGATCGTCGTCTGTCCCGGTCATCGTCGGTATCCCCTCGCGATGGCGCCGCCGATGGCCTCCGACGCGCTCGGGGGCCCGTCGTTCAAGCTCGAGGAACTCATTGCCGAGATGGACCTTCCGAGCACGGGCGTCGCGCTCGTTGAGGGAATCGGCGGGGCGTGCTCTCCCCTTTCACACGATGGTGACTCGGTCGACCTCGCTCACTCACTGGGGGCCGACCTCGTGGCCCTCGTGGCCCCCGCTGGGCTCGGCACCATCAACTCCACACGACTTGCATCCGCGGCTCTCGATGGACTCCGCACGGTCGTGTTTCTCAATCGCTTCAATCCGGCGGATACGCTGCATGCCGCTAACAGGAGCTGGCTCACCGACGTCGATGGACTCGACGTGGAGACGAGCCCGCAGGAACTGCTGGCTCGCCTAAACCTGGAGGTTCGATGACGCGCAGCACCATGTCCGCCGCCGAGCACGCGCTGCTCGACGAGGGCCGTGACCTCACTAAGGAAGAACTGTCTGTGCTCAGTCGGCTCGACGAGAGCAGCACTCCGTCGCTCGCCGCCCTGGCTCACGAGGTCCGGCTCGACCGATGCGGTCCGACGGTCGAGGTCGAGGGCATCCTGTCGGCCAAGACGGGCGGCTGCCCGGAGGACTGCCACTTCTGCTCGCAGTCGTCGCGCTTCTCTGACTCTCCGGTGCGGCCGGGCCCGATCCTGAACCTCGACGAGATCCTGGCCGCGGCGCGCGAGACCAAGGAGCTGGGTGCAAGCGAGTTTTGCATCGTGTGCGCGGTACGGGGGCCGGATCAGCGGCTGATCGACCGGGTTCTCGAAGCGACCGAGCTGGTGATGCACGAGACGGGCCTGAACGTCGCGGCCAGTCTCGGGATACTGGCGCGTGAACAAGCTCGCACGCTGGCCGAGGGCGGGGTCCACCGCTACAACCACAATCTCGAGACCGCCCGCTCGTTCTTTCCGAGCATCGTTTCGACACATACCTGGGAGGAGCGCTTCGAGACCTGCACTTACGTGCACGAGTTCGGCATGGAGCTGTGCTGCGGAGCGCTGCTCGGAATGGGCGAGAGCGACGAGCAGCGCATCGAACTGCTCATGCAGCTGCGAGATGCCGGGCCGGCCGAGGTGCCGATCAACTTCCTCAATCCCCGACCGGGAACCCCGCTGGGCGACCGCACGCTCGTCGAGCCGTTAGAGGCCATCAAGTGGATCGCGCTCTTCAGGTTGGCGCTACCCGAGGTGATCCTGCGCTATGCCGGGGGCCGGGAGGTCACGCTCCGCGAGCTCCAGGCGATGGGCATGACGTCGGGCATCAACGCGCTGATAGTCGGCAACTACCTCACGACGCTTGGACGCAAGCCGCAGTCCGACCTGCAGATGATCGACGACCTGCGCATGCCGATCGGTGCCCTGAGCAAGGTCATCTAGGTTGTGGGCCGGCGCATGAACGTGAGGTTTGTTTTGGCGAGCGAAACGCAAGCATTGCAAGGCCGCAGCGGAGGAGCGCACCTGGAAAAGTGCTTGACGGATCGAGAACGGCGCGAGGCGCCGCAGCTTCGCCCCCAAAAGGGGTGAGATGTTGTGGGTCGGTCCATCAAGTTCTGTGTCGGGTGCGGCCGAGAACTGCCCGACTGCGACGGCACCTGTCGCAGCCCGCTCGATCCCCCGCGCTTCTGCCCGACATGCGGCAAGAAACTGTTCGTACAAGTGACCCCGACCGGTTACCGCGCGCACTGTCGCAAACACGGCGAACCCCATCCGACCAGCTAGCCCATCAGCACCGCGAGCTGGCGAGCCTGCGCGATGAGCGTCCCGTTCGAGGACCAGATCTCGCCGTCTTCCACGAAGAATCCCTCGGCGGCCGTCTCCGAGCGAAACACGACGAGAACGTAGTCCTCCGGGTCGGCGACGGGAGGGAACGCGGTCCGGAAATGAACCGTCAGGTCGACGGTGGGCACCGCCATCGGCCGATCGAGCCTCGTGAAGACGCTCGGCATCCACGCGTCCGCGAACGCCGTAACCGCGAGATCGTCCACCGGGCGGGGCTCGGCAAGACGAATCCATCCCCCCGAGAGCGCCCTCTTCGCACCGGTGAAGGGCCAGTCGCCGATCGCCGGACGGGCGTCGAAGTTCTCGAAGAACCGTGGGGTTATGCCGTCGTCCACCGGCATCGGGTCCAGGTCACCGTACCGAGCAACGTCCGGCATCGCGTTATCGGCCCAGTCGACCGACTCCCACGCGGATGAGAATGCCGCGAGAGCGAGCGCCTTCGTCTCGCCGTTCTGATTGAGACGCGCCGAAGCCGAGCTGCGCGATTTCCCAACGCGCTCGAGGGCGGTGGTTACCTCAACCGGTCCGTGAGTTGGCGGAGCGATGTAGTGGACCGTCAGCGAGCGGACGGGGCGAGCCGGATCGTCGACAGTCGACTTCAGGGCACGAAGCATCAAGGCGGCAAGAAACCCACCGTGCGGCCCCCGTTCAACCCACCAGTCCCGGCTGGTCACGCCGAGAAAGGTCGACTCGTCTTTTCGCTCTAGGGCCGTATCCAGATCGAACTTGTGCGTCACCTGGCCTCCTCGATCTCCGACCTGCAGGATAAAGTCGCCCCTCGTGAAACGAACCCTCATCGCATGCCCGAACCTGTCGCTCGATCGCACGATGCGGGTCGAGCGTGCCTTCCTAGGCAACGTGCACCGTTCGATCGAGTCGGACGTCAGAGGCGGCGGCAAGGGAGTGAACGTCGCGCGAGCCTTGAAATGCATGGGCCGGGACGCTCTCGTCGCGGGCTTCTCTGCCGGTCGAACCGGGCACGCGGTGCTGAGCCTGCTCGAGGACGAGGGAATCGACACGATCGCAACGGGTGCGAACGGCGAGACTCGCTCGTGCCTGACGGTCTTGTCCGAAGCACCTCCGACCGTGTTCAACGAGTCGGGGCCTGACATCGAGGACGACGCCTGGGAGCGCTTCGAGTCAACGGTCACCGAGCAGCTCGATGGAGCCGGCATCTTTGCGTTCTCGGGAAGCCTTCCGCCCGGAGCGCCGGCCGAGTCCGCTGCGCGCTTGATCGACCGAGCTCGCGCCCGCGGCTGCACGACGATCTGCGACACCTCGCGCGCGTACCTCGAGGTTGCTCTGGCCGCTGGGCCGGACCTCGTCAAACCGAACCTGTCGGAGGCCCTGGCGCTTATGGGAGAGCACGGAGTCGAGTCCATGGACGTTCCGCCGAACGCACTCGAACGAGCGCGCGAGGCGGCGGACGCGCTTCGCGCGCTCGGGCCAAAGACGGTCATCGTCACCGTCGGCTCCGCCGGAGTCGTCTACGCGACCGAGGACGAGACCCGCGCCGTGCCCTCGCCGAAGGTCGAGGTGGTCAACCCCGTGGGCGCGGGCGATTGCTTCGTCGCGGGCCTGATCCTCGAGCTCGCCTCCGGGGCCTCCCTGCACGAGGCCGCCCTCACCGGCGTGGCGATGGGTGCCGCTGGGTGCGAGACCTTCCCCGCCGGACTGGTCGATCCCGCCCGGGTGAGGGAGTTACGGGCCCTGTTGAAGGGCTAACCAACGGGAGCGCTCCGGGCACCCAGGTTTCTATGTGCGATTGAGCCCGTTTGGCGGGAGCTCCGGCACTCAGAATTTCTGAGCGCGGTTTCGCCCGTTTGGCGGGAGCTCCGGCACTCAGAATTTCTTGAGCCGGCGGAGTCCCCGGTCGCGCCGGATCTGTTCGACGACGTTGAGCCCGGGGATCCCGGTCACTCCTCCCCCGCCGTGGGTCGCGGAGCTCGCCTGGTAGAGGTTCTTAACCGGCGTCCGGTAATCGGCGTAGCCGGGGGCGGGCCGCAGGTGGAAGAGCTGCTCGGGGCTGAGCTCGCCGTGGAAGATGTTCCCCCCGATCAATCCGTAGCCCTCTTGCATCTCGCGCGGGCCGATGACCTGGCGGTGGAGAATCGAGCCCTTGAGGTTGGGCGACAGCTCGCCCACGGCATCGATCATCCGGTCAGCGTACGCATCGAGTGCGCTCTGGTCTGGGTTGTCCGCCCAGGTGTGAGGCACCCACTGCGTGAACATGGACATCACGTGTTTGCCCTCTGGGGCAAGACTCGAGTCGAAGAAGCTCGGAATGCACATGTCAGCGAAGGGAAGCTCCGCCGCGCGGCCCGAGCGCGCGTCCTGGAAAGCCCGCTCGATGTGCTCGATGTCCTGGGCGAAGGCGATGGTGCCGCCCTGAATGTGCGGCGCGGTCCCGGGCGCGGAGGTGAACTCAGGAAGCTCGGCTAGCGCGAGGTTGATCTTCACCACACCACTGCGGCTGTTCCATCTCTCGATGTCGGTTACGAAGTCCGCGGGCAGCTCGGACTTGTCGAGTTGCTGCAGAAACGCGATCTTCGGATGCGTTGCGGTCACCACCGTATCGGCGGAGATCTCCTCGCCGCTGTTCAGGACAACGCCGGTTGCTCGGCCTTCTCGCGTGAGGATCTTCGCAACGGGAGACCCAGTTCGTATCTCGGCGCCGAACGACCGCGCCGACGAGGCAATTGCGTTCGCGACGCCACCCATTCCGCCCTGCGCGAAGCCCCACTGACCAACCCGGCCATCGCCGAGGTCGCCGATGTGGTGATGGAGCATGACGTAGGCGGTTCCCGGCTCGACCGGCCCGGCCCACGTTCCGATCACGCCGCTAACCGCCAGCATGGCCTTGACCTGAGGAGACTCGAACCAGTTGTCTAGAAGATCCGAGATGCTCATGGTCATCAGGCGAGTCAGATCGGCAACGCCACGGACGCCTAGCTTGCGGAAGCGCCAACCGACGCGCGCGGTGGACAGCAGGTCGGCGGGCCTCTTGGAGCCCACGACCGGCGCGGGTTGCATCAATAGAGGGGCGAGCATCGCACCGAGCCCGCCAATCCAGTCGTTCCACTTGTCGAGAGCCTCGGCGTCTCGCTTCGAGTAGCGCGCGATCTCGGCGCGCTTCTCCGCCGGGGTCTTTCCCCCCATGACGAGCGCATCGCCGTCGGAACGGGGCATGAAGTACGACTCTTGCGGATAGACCTTGTAACCGAACTGACGCAGCTTGAGCTCGGTGACGAGTCGAGGTGGCATGAGACTGACCACATACGATAGGGCGCTGACGTTGAACTCGGGTCCCCAGGGTTGTTCGGTCGTCGACGCGCCCCCGACGTTGTCACGCGCCTCCAGCACGAGCGTTTTTGCCCCACCGCGCGCGAGATAAGCCGCGGCGACAAGCCCGTTGTGGCCTCCCCCGATGACGACTGCGTCGTACTGATTCATCTTTCTCCATCAGCGGTCGATCGTTCACTCAGCACCATACCGACATCCTGCGTGCAGCTCGTTTCGAGTAGTCCAAGCAGCACGTTAGCCTCTACATTTGTTGGGTAAGGGCAACAATTCGTACGGCAAGCGACCGAAGGAGTTGGTCGATCGTGCTCACGATCACCACGGATGCAGCCACAGCAATCAAGGGCATAGTCGAGACCGCAGACGTCGAGGGAGCCGGACTGCGTATCTACGCCGAGCCTCAGAACGACAGCCAGGCGAGCCTGGAGATCGCCCTCACTCCCGAGCCCGGTCAGGGCGACAAGGTCATCGATGCCGAGGGGGCGACCGTCTACCTCGAGCAGAACGCGGCAGATTTCCTCGAGGACAAGCAACTGGACGCCGACGTCGAGGGCGACCAGATCCGCTTCAGCGTCACCGAGCAGCCCCCCGCCGTCTAGCTTCGCTTCTACGGGTGTCGAATCCCAGGCGGTCTTGACCTGTCCGTAGGCCATTGGTCTGCTAGTCGAATGGCATCGCTACCCGACTCCGCCAAGGAGTTCCTCTTGCAGGGACGTATCGGACATCTCTCGACGCTGGCGCGCGACGGACGTCCTCATGTGACGTGCGCCTGGGTGGGCGTCGACGGCGATCAACTGACGATCGGCACGCTGTTCGATCAACGCAAACTTCGAAACATGCGGCGAGATTCGCGCGTGACACTGTCCTTCGAGGGCGACGAGCCCAACGAGACGGGGCTCGTCCCATATCTCGTCGTCGACGGCACCGCGGAGGTCACGGAGGGAGGGGCACCCGAGCTGTTACAGGAACTCGCGTACGTCTACCTCGGGCCCGACGCCGGCAAGTTCCCGCCGATGCCCGATCCCCCGCCCGGCTTCGTCACGCGCATCACGCCGGACCGCACCGGAGGCGTAGGTCCCTGGGCCGGTTAACCGGAACACGTTCAGGCGTCGATGAACTCATCTTTGAGCAGGTCCATCAGCAGTCCGTCGTGCCAGGTGCCGTCCGGCCCCCGTTCGTACCTGCGCATGATTCCGACCCGGCGGAAGCCGACCTTCTCGTAGGTTCGGATCGCGGCAGCGTTGGCCGCCGCGGGGTCGATCGTTATTCGGTGATGGTTTCGCTTGAAGAGGAGATGCCGAGCGAGAAGCCGCACGGCCTCGGTGCCGTAACCGAGTCCATGGCTGACCGCAGTCAGGAAGATGTCGATGCCGGCCCGTCTGTACATCGGGTCGTCTTCCTCCGAGTACTGGATGCCGCCGATCACCTGCTCGTCGACCTCGATTACATAGCCGAACCTCGAACCAATGAACTGTTCACGTATCTCTTCGTCACCGAGTCCACCCCACCACTGGGCCACCTCGACCTCCAACAGGATCGAGCGCAAGCGAGCCAGGTCGGACTCGATTCCGGTCCGCAGCAGAAGACGATTGCCCTGGAGTCTCATCCCACCGACATTAAGGGTCAGCGGGCCCAGCCATCCGAAAGCCAGCACGCGACGAGGGCTCCATAACGACGCGGTCTAGCGCGCGACCACCTGCAGGACGCGGCCCCCGTCTAGATCGGTGAGATACAGCTCCCCGCCCTCGTCCAGACCGAACGAACTGATGGACAGTCCGCTCTGCATCAACTCGACGGGCTCGGTGAAGCTCCCGGCACGCGCGTCGATTCCCCAGATGGTCCCCGAGCAGTAATCGCCGAAGACGTAACCCCCGGTTAGCACGGGGAACTCTGATCCTCGGTACACGTAACCCCCCGTGACGGAACAGCCGGCATCGTGTGTGTACCCGCTGATGGGGAGCACGGTGTCACTTCGGTCGCAGTCGCCGCCACCGAAGCAATCCGTACCCTCCATGACGTTCCATCCGTAGTTGAGTCCGCCTCGGTCGGGCCGGGACTTGTTGATCTCCTCGAAATCGCCCTGTCCGACATCGGCTATCCACAGCCCATCGGTCTGGGAGTCGAAACTGAAACGCCACGGATTCCGTAGCCCATAAGCCCACACTTCGGGGGCGCCGCCCCCGCTCGCGAAGGGATTGTCGCCGGGAATCCCATAGGGGTCGCCCGAGTCGACGTCCAACCGCAATAGCTTGCCGAGGAGTGCTTCCGTGTTTTGGCCGTTGCCCTGTGGATCACCGGCACTCCCTCCGTCGCCGGTTGCGATGTACAGGTAACCGTCCGGCCCGAACGCGAGCTGTCCTCCATTGTGGTTTGCGAAGGGCTGGTCGATCTGCAGCAAAGGGGTCACGGACCCGGCGTCGGCGACATCCGGATCGTTCGATGTCTGAACCTCTGCCACCACGGTGTTCCCGTTGACGTCGGTGAAGTTGATGAAGAACCGTCCGTTCCTTCTGAAACCGGGGTGAAAGGCGAGGCCCAGGAGTCCCTGCTCACCACCCGCGACGATGGATTCGCCGACATCCAGGAAGGGTTCGTCGAGCACCCTCCCGTCGTCGAGGATTCTGATCGCGCCGGTCTGTTCGACCACGAAGAGACGTCCGCTGCCGTCGTCCGCATGAGTGACGCCGAGCGGGGCGTCGAACCCCTCGGCCACGGTCTCCAGGTCAAGGTTCACATTCCTCGGCTCGAAGGATTGAGGCCGCGAGCCCTCGCTCTCTCGTTCGGTCGGCTGGGGGTCCGGACTTTCCGGCTGCGTCTCCGGAGCCGTGTTCGGAGTCGGAGACTCTTCGTCGCTGCATCCGAACAGAGCCAGAGCGAGGGCCAGCACGACGGCAACTCGAACGAGCCTGCAATGTGAGCCGGTCACCGCCATCGGACTATCTTCGCAATCCTCACTCTTTAGTCGTCGCTCTGGCTCGGTCGGTCCGGATGAGCTAGAACACAAGTTGATGAACGACGAGGTGCCGGTACTCGATTACGCCGCGGTAATGCAGGCGGTGACCCCCGAACGAGCCATCGAGCGCGTTCGGGACGGGTTCATTCGATACGCGAAGGACGAGTGGACGATGCCGGCGAAGGTCTACCTGGACAGCCCTCCGCACGGCGACTTTCGAGCCATGCCGGCCGCCGGACACGGCATCGCGATCCTCAAGTGGGTGACCTCGTTCCCCGGCAACTCGACTCGCGATCTGCCCACGGTGACCGGGACCATCCTCGTCAGCGATACGGACACCGGGCGCTGGCTTGCACTCGTCGACGGGCGTTCGGTGACCGCGTTGCGCACCGGCGCGGCGGCGGCTATCGCTTCGCAGGCGCTCGAGAGCGACACCGCTCAGCGCGTTGGGCTGATCGGGTCTGGACTCCACGGGCGTTGGGCCGGTGCCTGTCTGAAAACCGCGGGATACGAGGAAGGTGTGTGCGCGGATATCAATCCCGCCGCCTCACGGGCCGCCGCCGACGAACTCGGCTGGAGTGTCGGGTCGTTGAGCGAGGCGATGGCGTGCGATGTCATCACTCTCGTCACGCCGGGATACGAACCCGTTATGGACGCGTCGCACTTACGTCCCGGCATGCACATCAATGCGCTCGGTGCCGATGGTCCGGGGAAGGCCGAGATGACAGTCGATGCAGTGGAGCAATGCGAGCTCTATTGCGACGAGTGGCGCCAGGCGAGCCACGGAGGCGAGCTCACCGGGGCGGCGAGTTCGGGGCGCATCACCCAGGAGCGGGTCACGGAACTAGGGGCCGTCCTCACCGGCCAGTCCCCCGGGAGGACCTCAGATGAAGTGGTCACGCTCTTCGATTCCACGGGTCTCGCGATTCAGGATCTGGCCATCGTGAGGGTCGTGCTGGACGAATATCACGCCGGCTCGATCGAAGCTCCCGCGATCTCGCTCTAGAGGGGCGGCTATCGGGCATCGAGCGGTCGTCGTGTGGTTGACTCAACCTCCGATGTGATAGGACCGATGAGACACGGGTAAGTAAATCCACGGAGCGAGCCAGGCTCCTTGCGATATGTAGCACGACCTCAACAATGGCGTTGGGAGAGAAGATATTTGAATGCCGACGGCAGCATCGCAGTAGGTCAGCACCCCTCGAAGCCCCCGCAGGCCCCCGCTTGGGGGGCCGACCATTGTCTCTCCGGAGACCAATGGAGCAAGTTCCGTAAATACCTCGCCGAGACTCCGCCTGACGAGAGGCGCCTCCTGCTTTCGGTCGCCGAGATCGAGCGAATAATCGGTCGTCGACTTCCGGATGAAGCCGGTCTTCCGACCTGGTGGTCGCAGTGTCCCCGGCTCGGTGACTGCGGCAAGGGCCAGGCGTGGCGGGTGGCGGGCATGACCGGGCACTACCTCATCGAGCTCGTTCGCTGCTAGAAAACGGCAGAGCCATGCGGTCGATGCCGCGCTGAACCAGGACGCGCATGGATCCTCGCCTCGCTGAGTGGTTGGCGAACCTCACGTTCCCGCACATTGCGTCCACCGGGCTGGGCGCAAGCCGAGCAGTCTTCTCGTGCGGGATGTTCGTTCCGGAGAAGGTGGCGGTCGGTGCGGTCGGTGCGGTCGGTGCCTACCACCACGACCAGTACGACCAGCGAACGTCCACGAGACATCTATCGCGAGCGCTGGGCGAGGGCAGCTTTGATCTCGGCCCGCGGTCGGTGCGGTCGGTCCGGTCGGTGCGGTCGGTGCCTACCACTACGACCAGTACGACCGGCGAAGTTTCCAGAGACCTTCCATCTGGAGAAGAAAAGCCATGGTGGCACTGGTAGTTGGCCTGAGTGTGCGGACGAATCGACCCTCACCCCGCTCCCTCATCGTCCCCCGGGCGATAGGTTTGTTGCATGCCTCAGGCAGTGTGGACCGGCGACCTCAGCTTCGGATTGGTAAAAATTCCGATAAGGCTTTACACCGCAACTTCACCAAAACGCCTGCGCTTCCACCAATACGAAGCGGGCACCGGCAGACGGATCCGATATCGCCGGGTAGCCGAGGGGACGCGTCCTCACGATCAAGGTTCGGGCGTCGTCGAGGAACCCGTACCGATCGACGAATGGGAACCGGCAACCCGCGACGAATCTGAGGAATCCCCAGGGGTCGCCGAAGCAGACGTGGGTGTCGACGAACCTTTCCCGGCCCCGCCCGAGGACCAGGAGGTCGAAGGCGAGGTCCCGTGGCAGGAAATCGTCAAGGGCTACGAGATCGGGCCGGGTCGGGTCGTGACCGTCGACGCCGACGAACTCGAGTCGGTGGCCCCCGAGAGAAGCCGCGTCCTGGAGGTGGAGCAGTTCGTCGATCTCTCCAGCATCGATCCGATCTTCTTCGAGAAGTCCTACTACGTAGTTCCCCAGCGAGGTGCCGCTACCGAGAGACCGTACTGGTTGCTCTATCGCGCGATGGAAGAAGCGGGCAAAGTTGCGATCGGCCGCTTTGTGATGCGGACGAAGGAGTACCTCGTGGCCGTGCGAGCCGCGGAGCACGCCCTGGTGCTCGGGACGATGTTCTATGCCGACGAGGTGCGCGATCCAAAGGAGGTCTGGGTTCCCTCGATTCAAGAGCCGTCGCAACGCGAGCTGCAACTCGCCCGCCAGTTCATCGACGCCCTGGCGGGTCAATGGGACCCATCTCGCCTCCGAGACGCACACCGAGAGCGGCTGCTCGACCTCCTACACAGCAAATCCGCCGAAGCAGTAGTCATTCCGGAGGCCGAGGAAGAGACGCCGGCGAGACCGGCGACCGACCTGATGGAGATCCTGCAAGCGAGCGTGGACGCAGCCCGGCGAGAGCGAGATGCGGTGGACAGAGAGACGGGATAGCGCGCCCGTCGCCTCCGTCTAGCTTGCCTAACCCCGACCGTGAGATGTGAGACCTTCACGAAGGGCTCTTAACTACGACCAGATGGCAGGATAACGAGATGAGACGGTGGTCGGTCGCATCGTTATCTTTGACGTTCGTCGCGGCTTGCTCGCCGGGGGATGGCGGCGGTAACGAGAGGCCTCTGACCGAAGGACATCTCGACGAGGACCCGGCGTGGTCGCCGGATGGGAGATGGATCATGTTCGTGCGCGGCTACTCGTCGAAGAAGGGGGGGATCTACAAGGTCCGGCCGGACGGTCCCAGCTCCACGAGGTCGTCCCTCGACCGGAGCCGCTGCGTCCGCACTCACCGGTCTGGTCGCTCGACGGAAAAAGGATCGCGTGGGCGCAGTGGAACATCGAGGACGAGGGACCCACGCAGGTGTGGACCGCGAGTGCCGAGGGCTCGGACCGGCGGATGGTCGCGGAGCTCGACCAGATTTACACGATCAGCTGGTCGCCGGACGGCGAGACGCTCGCGGCCAGCCCTGGTCGCGCGGGGGCCGTCTACCTGATCGACATCGATTCCGGGAACGCGGAGATTCTCGTCGAAGGCGCGTCGGGAGCAGAATGGAGCGCCGACGGCTCACATCTTTACTATTGGCGAAAGATTGGTGATCCGGGCAACGGACCAATGTCCTGGAGCGGCGCGACATGCGCACCGGTGAACGGCAGTCGGTTGAAGGGACGGGACACCCCTGGTATCTCTACAGGGGCTTCGACGTGGAGCCCCTGCCGTGCGCGCTTCTGCGCTAGGGACGACGAACTAGCCCCATGCGATGTTGCCAATGCCGGCACCTTGGAACCACCGCAGGTGGCGGCGAGGACAAGGAGCGCAGCGATACCGAGCCGCCGGTGCCCCGTAGCGTCCGGGGCTAGACGGAAAGACACCGTCGGAGTGTGAGCGTCACCAGCCGGAGTTCGTCGCCCTGTCGCCCGGCAGAATCGCTTCCTGGGTGAGAGCGGGTACCCCGTCCATCTCGTTCGGAAGGGTCATTCCGTGTAGGTGGAGGACGGTGGGCTCATGATCGAGCTCGTTGGTGAGCACGATCTTGACCTTGTCGCCGAGATCCGCGTTGATCGTGGGCCCGGGGATCTGACCGTTGTAGGCCATGGCCTGCTGGAACACGCCCGGTTCGACCTCCCACTTGATCTCGTCCGCGGTCAGTTCGAACACCTTGGTGCCGTCGGCCTCGATCCTGGGATGCAGGAGCTTCCCACCGGTGCCCTTCGTCTCGGCAGGAAACAGCGCCGTGCGCGCAGCATCTGCATCGAGCATCTCCTGGGGCGACATCGTGGCGTGGGCCGAGTGGTCCACGTCGCCGCCGGCGGACGCCCCCTCGGTCCCGCCTCCCTCGGCAACGGTGATGACGCCCTTCATCCCACCATCGGCGTGTCCGGGAACCGAGCAGATGAAGTCGTAGGTGCCCGGCTCGAGCCCCGTCAGCGCGACCGTCTCCTCGGCCCCAGGATCTAGAGGCTCGGTACCGGTCATGCCCGTCACAGTGAAGTCGTGTTGGGTCTTCCCGTTGTTGCGCACCGTGAGCGAGGCGTCGCCCGGCTCGAGGCTGATCTCGCTGGGTTTGATGAAGAGGTCACCCAGCTCGACGGTGACCGCATTGTCCCCGGAGCCCGCTGACTCGGCCGACAGGGCGGTAACGTTCAAATCGGTTCCGCCGAAGGCGGCTTCGGCGATGAGTCCCACGCCGAAGGCGATGACCACGAAGAATCCCGCAACCGGCCATAGAAGCAGGGCTTTGGTTCAGTTCGCTCATCTGGGCTCGCGTTCCTTTCAATTTCGTTCTTCTGGTTGTCTGAGCCAATCCGAACGGAAGCGACGGATGAGCAATAGGTCCGAATGTCCCGATCCGCCCGGGACTTTCGGACGCCCCTCCACGGGACGCCGGATCGAGCCGGTCGCGGAGAGGCCATCCAGACCCCTCGATGGAGGTCTCTCGGCTCTGTGCGGACGCAGGGACTAGGAGTCTCCTGGAATCGGAACTACTCCTAAGGAGGTTGAACCGTGAACGACCTATGGGTTTTGATCGGCGCCGTCCCCGCCTTGGTCGTCTTTATCGTTGTGGTCTTGGCCCTGGTCCTGGGGCAGGTCTTCTAGCCACTCTCCTGAAAAAGGCCGCGGATCTCGCGCGCCATCTGGAGGTCCTCGCGGGCCTCGACCACCAGCACCCGCACAGATGCACCGGCTGCAGAGATGTCTGTGTCTCCGGCAGCTTGCCGGTTGCGAGGCTCGTCGAGCCGAATGCCGAGAAACTCCAGGCCCGCGGCGGCTATTGATCGAATCTCGGACGAGCGCTCCCCTACCCCACCCGTAAAGACCACCGCGTCGACACCCCCCATGGAGGCGGCCATGCGGCCGACACCTGCCCTAAGAGCATGCACGTAGACATCGCGAGCCAATACCGCCTCGGCCTCGCCGTTGGTGGCCCGTTTCAGGACCGCGCGCATGTCGGCGGTGCCGGCCAGGCCGGCAAGACCGGATTCGCGTTCCAGAGCCTCCTGTACCTCGACGGGCGTCAGGCCGGCGTGGGCCATCAGCCAAAGAGGCACCGATGGATCGATCGAGCCGGACCGCGTGGCCATCACCAGTCCCTCGAGCGGAGTGAACCCCATCGTGGTATCCACCGAGCGGCCGCCGGCAACGGCCGCAAGCGAGGCACCGGCCCCCAAATGGCAGGTGACGATGCGAAACGAGTTGAGAGGCCGACCGATCATCTCGGCGCTGCGCCGCGACGCATAGGCATGCGAGAGACCATGGAACCCGTAGCGACGTACTCCGTATCGCTCCCGCCACTGCAGAGGCACGGCGTAGGTCGAGGCGGCCGCGGACATACCTGAGTGAAAGGCTGTGTCGAAGCAGGCCACATGCGGCAGGTTGGGGAACGCCCGCCGTGCACGGACGATTCCCTCCAAAGAAGCAGCTTGGTGAAGCGGAGCCAGTTCCTCGAGCGACGCGATCTGCTTCTGGACCTCGTCCGTGATGACCTCCGCGCCCGAGAACGAGCTGCCACCGTGCACGACGCGATGCCCCACCGTTTCGATCTCCGACTCTCCGACCGTTTCCTCTAATGCACCGGGCTTCCGCAACCACTCGGTACCGAGATCGTGCGAGAGGACGACCGCATCATTTGCATCCAGGAGCCGCAGCTTGATGCTGCTCGACCCTGCATTGAGCACGAGGATTCGCATGGGACGGCTCTAGTAGGGCCAGGTCCAGTTGCTGATCTCCGGGCTGTCCGCTCCGGTCCTGCGAGTGTGAGCGCGATGGCGGAGACGTTCATCGACCATCTGCTGACGCAAACCGGCGTAACGATCCCCGAGCCCGGGGACCCGGTCGATCACGTCGATCACGAGGTGGAAGCGATCCAGATCGTTCAGCATCACCATGTCGAAGGGCGTAGTGGTCGTCCCCTCTTCCTTGTATCCGCGTACGTGGGTGTTGGAATGGTTCGAGCGCCGGTACGTGAGGCGATGAATGAGCCACGGATAGCCGTGGTACGCGAAGATCACCGGCTTGCTCGTGGTGAAGAGCGCGTCGAACTGGGCGCCCGGCATGCCGTGAGGATGCTCGCTGTCGTCCTGAAGCCGCATAAGGTCGACCACGTTGATGACTCGGACCTTCAGGTGCGGAAGATGCCTGCGCAAGAGGTCGACCGCGGCCAAGGTCTCGAGCGTCGGGGTGTCCCCCGCGCAGGCCATGACGACATCCGGCTCCTCGCCGTCGTCATTGCTCGCCCAGTCCCAGACACCGATCCCCCGAGTGCAGTGCAGGATCGCGTCATCGGTCGACAACCAGTTCAGAGTTGGCTGCTTTCCGGCGACGATCACATTGACGTAATCGCGACTCCGCAGGCAGTGATCGGCAACGGACAACAGCGAGTTCGTGTCGGGGGGCAGGTAAACCCGAATGATCTCAGCCTTCTTGTTAACCACGTGATCGATGAAGCCCGGATCCTGATGCGAGAATCCATTGTGGTCCTGGCGCCAGACGTGCGAGGTCAGCAGGTAGTTGAGGGACGCAATGGGTCTGCGCCAGGGAATCTCGTGGCTCACCTTCAGCCACTTGGCATGCTGGTTGAACATCGAGTCGATGATGTGAATGAACGCCTCGTAGCAACTGAAGAGACCGTGCCGCCCGGTCAACAGATAGCCCTCGAGCCACCCCTGACACATGTGTTCGCTCAGAACCTCCATCACTCGGCCGTCTGCCGCAACCTGTTCGTCGTTCGGCTGCATCTCCGCAATCCAGGTGCGATTGGTGACCTCGAAGAGCGCGCCCAGCCGGTTCGATTCGGTTTCGTCCGGACCGAAGACTCGAAAGTTGGCGTTGCCTTGGTTGGCTCTCAGCACGTCTCTCAGGAACTCCCCGAGAACACGCGTGGCCTCGCCGAACGTCGTTCCGGGGGTGTCTACCTTCACTCCGTAGTCCCGAAAGTCGGGCAACAACAGATCGCGCAGCAGCAGACCGCCGTTGGACACGGGGTTGGCGCTCATTCGGCGCTCCCCACGCGGTGACAGTGCGCGCAGCTCGTCGACCAACCGTCCCTCGTCGTCGAACAACTCGTCGGGGCGGTAGCTCCGCATCCACTGCTCGAGCGCGCGGAGGTGCTCGGGGTTCTCGGCCAGCTTCGCCAGCGGGACCTGGTGGGCACGGTGGGTGCCCTCGACCGGTTTGCCGTCGACGGCCTTGGGGCCCGTCCATCCCTTGGGGGTGCGCAACACGATCATGGGCCAGCCGGGTCGACCGGTCTCGGATCCGTCCCGGGCGGCCCGCTGAATCGCCTCGATCTCCTCGATACATCCATCGAGCACCGACGCCATCCGCTGATGCATCTCGGCCGGATCGTCCCCGGTCACGAAGCGCGGTCGGTACCCATATCCCTCCATCAACCGGCGGAGTTCATCCTCCGGGACCCGTGCCAGCACAGTCGGATTGGCGATCTTGTAGCCGTTGAGATGGAGCACGGGCAGGACCGCGCCGTCCGTTACCGGATTCAGGAACTTGTTCGAGTGCCAGCTCGTGGCCAGAGGACCGGTTTCAGCCTCGCCGTCGCCGACGATGCAACATACGACGAGGTCGGGGTTGTCCAAGGCAGCACCGAATGCGTGCGCCAGCGAGTAGCCCAGTTCCCCACCCTCGTGAATGGAGCCCGGGGTCTCGGGAGCAACATGACTGGGAATACCGCCCGGGAACGAGAACTGACGAAACAGCTCGCGCATTCCGGCCTCGTCTTCGGTGACATGAGAGTAGGTCTCGGCGTAGGTGCCCTCGAGATACGCGGTGGCAACCAGCCCCGGCCCGCCGTGGCCCGGGCCGATCACGTACATCGCGTTCAGATCCGACTCTCTGATCACCCGGTTCATGTGTACGTACACGAAGTTGAGTCCGGGCGTCGTCCCCCAGTGACCCAGGAGGCGGGGTTTGACGTGCTCGATCCGAAGGGGCTCCCGCAGCAGCGGGTTGTCGAGGAGATAGATCTGGCCCACTGAGAGATAGTTGGCCGCACGCCAGTAGGCGTCGATCAAAGCGAGTTCGGCATCCAAGAGTGGGCCGGTGGGAGCGTCAATCGAGACTTCGGCCTGTGACATCGATCCTCCTCGCTTGGCGAGCCGCGATTGTCACACAACGAACGTCTTTCGAGGACCGCTTACTGCAGGATCGGGTACTTCCTGACAAGCTCGGTCTTCCTCCACCAGTTCCCCAAGCCGAGGTAACGTCCGGCTCCTGCGTACGCCAGCCCCACGAAGATGACTGCGTAGACAACGTGGTCGTCGAGGAACAGGTTGTTCTCGGGCCACACCGCTGCCGCAGTGTAGAAGATGACCATCCACAACGCCCCGCCGATGGCCGACAGCCTGGTGGCGACACCCAGGATTAGCGCGATTCCGATCCCCGCCATGCAGAGCATGTAGATCCAGTCGACCCACGCGGAGCCTGCAAGGCCCTCGTAAAAGCTCAGGAACGGCTCCTTGGTGTGGAGGCCGAAGCTCAGGAATCCCTCGGTTGGGGAAGCTCCGTTGATCCAGGCTGCATCCCCGAAGAAGTCGATCGCTCCGGTTTCTGGGTTGCGTCCGGTAGCGAACCCCAGCGCCAAGAGCTTGTCCAGGAAGGCCCACAGGAAGGTGAAGCCCATCATCAGGCGAAGCACCCCCCAGACCAAGCGAACCTTCGGCTGCGACTCGGGCGCGGTGCCGGGGGCAACCAGTTCTGCAGCCTCATAGTCGAGCTTGTCGTTGACTTTCGTTGTCACCGTCTTCCTCCTTCTCTCTGGTTCCTTGTGATTGAACACAGCATCCACAAGAGCTCTGTGCGGGGTTAGGTCCAGATGGCCCCAATCGTTCGGGCGCACCGGCCCCCGCTGGACCGTGACTCTCTTGGGGACTCAAAGGGTCACCCACCCACTGGGGTGCGAGCTCAGAGCTCTAATACGAGACGCTTGGTAGCGTGACCGCTCTCGACGTCCGCGAACGCCTCGTTAACGTCCTCCAGACGGCGAGTCTCGTAGGCGACCCGCGTCTTACCATCTCGATGTAGCTCAAAGGTCTCTGTCAGATCGCGTCGCGTTCCGACAATCGAACCCACGACGTTGATTCCCTGCAGAACGGTCTCGAAGATCGGGAGCTCCATACGGTTCTCGGCCGGCAGACCCACCGGTACCAAAGACCCTCCCCTCCTAAGCGCCCTGAAGGCTCGGTCCAGAGGCTTGGCCGAGGCCGCAGTTGCGATGGACGCATCGGCGCCCCCCAGTCCCTGCACGAACTCAACCGGATCCTGGGACCGTGCGTTGACTACGTATTCCGCGCCGAGGTCCCGGGCGAGCTGGAGCTTATCGTCGAAGAGGTCCACGGCGACCACACTGGCGCCGGCGATGCGCGCGTACTGCAGCGCCATCAGGCCGAGACCCCCCACTCCGAACACAACAACGAGATCAGAGGGAAGAGCTTTGGACAACTTCACAGCCTTGTACGTCGTCACTCCCGCACACGTCAGGGGTGCGGCCTCGAGCGGATCGATACGATCGGAACCTTCGCCGCGTATGCGGCCGAGGCCTTGACGTATTCCGCGTAGCTGCCGTCGATCGAATAGCCGGTGTTCAGCTGACTCTTGCACAAGGTCTCCCAGCCGGACATGCAGTACTCGCAGACACCGCAGGCGTTGCCCGGCCACGGGACGGCAACGCGCTGATTCTCTTCGAGGGTCACGACTCCGGAGCCGACGCTCTCGACGATGCCGACTCCTTCATGTCCGGGGATCAGTGGAAGCTTGGGCTCGACCGGCCAATCACCGTGGGCCGCATGTGTATCGGTGTGGCAGAGACCGGCGGCCTCGACCCTTGACGACCACCTCTCCCGGCCCCGGCTGTGGTTTCGGGACGTCTTCGATCTCGAAGGGACGTTCGAACTCATGGACCATTGCGGCTTTCATGGCAATCTCCTGAGGTTCTTGGACTTGACGGGACCGGAACGGTCGGGTGAGTGGATCAAACCTGGATGATGCGAGCCACGTCGGGAGCGAGCATCCTCGGGATGTCTCGAGCGGAAACGACTCTCTCCACACGGCCCTCCTGAATGACGATCACGTACCGGAGACCGTGCTCGTGCATCAAGCGGATCGCATCCTCGATCGGGGCATCGTCCGCCACCTCTACGGGCGATGACGTCATGTAGTCACGCACCTGTACAAAGTCGAGATCTGCGTCATCGGCGACCGCGCGGGCGATATCCCTCTCGCTGAGGATGCCTTTGACACCGCGGGCGTCCTCGGCGACCAGCACTCCAACCTCGTTTCTCATCAACTCGGTCGCAGCCTCCCGCAAGCTGCCGCCGAGTTCCATCCTCACCAGCGTATGGGCGCTCACGTCTTTGACCCTCATGACATCTCCTTTGGTTCGGCGATCCTGAGATGAAAGATGTCAGTCACAACGGCATGCGAACACGGCCGTCGGGACCCCCGTGGTCATGACCTTCGGCCCGACGGGTCGCTCTCGAACTGGAGGTATATCCGAGAGTCGCTCACACCGGGAGTGCCGGCAATCCGAACAACCTCACGTCGATCGGACGTTGCGCGCTTCAAGCCGGCCACGGCTCGCAACACATCCCCTCTCGTCACCACTCCCACGAGCTGACCGTCTTTGATAATCGGCAGTCGATTCAGGTGGTTCTCAACCATCAAGCGTGCAAGCTCGGACACGGTTGCTTCGGGAGCCGCGACGATGGCTGGCGCGGACATGATGTCCCGCGCCCGTCGTTGTGATTGAGAGATACTTCCCTCTCGCGGTTGTGAACCGTGGGAGTAACGCCTTACGGCGAGCCGCACGAGCGGGCTGCCCAGAGCGTGCGCGAGATCTCTCTCCGAGATCATCCCGACGACGTTGCCTTCGGCATCGACAACCGGCATTCCCGAGATGTTTCGATCCGCGAGGATCTCCGCAAACCTCTTCGAGGTACGCCTCGCCGCGACAGGCCACCACGAGCGAGGTCATCACGTCCTCGTCCGTTGTGGGCGCGAGCTCCTGACCGGCCGAACTTCGATCAGACGAATCTTCCGAATGCCCAGCGTCCGTCATGTCTTGCTCCTTCACAGTAGAGAGGGCGGCCAGCCGGCGGCCACGGCCCATAGGATGCCGACGTCGATCAAGACACCGACGCTCAGCCGGGTGTTGAAGAAGATCGCCTTGAGCAGCAGACCTGATACGGCTCCGAAAACGGCCATCGGGACCCAGAGAACCGATTCCGCCAGCAACGCGGCGCCGACAAGCGAAAGCACGATCGCCGAGATCCAAGCCATAAGCACGCTGAGGCGGCGAGTCGAGTTCTGCGCAACATGGGCTCTCGTGAGGCCCATGAGTACGAGGGATTAAATGGAGCACCCCCGTCCTCCGGTAGAGGCAGCGCAACGATGGCCACGTGAACGAGGACCGTGAGCAACTAGAAAGAGTCCGAGGGCGACACGCGTCATCTTTCGCTTCCGTTCAGTCGGTCCAAAGACTCAACCGTCGTGTTACGTCCGTCACTCATCGCGCACCTCCTCGAGAGTGAGGATGGTCCGCGCAATGGTGCGGGGGAAGTGTCCAACGGCCTCCTCAGATATGGCCGGATGGCCCGCCAACTGGGGTTGAGGTGCCTCATGGCGGGGACGCGCCCGGATAGGGGGTGGACAAAAGACACCTTCAAGTCGGGCCTTCCGGCACTACGACTCATGCCGCTGAAACCTCAGCATCTGAACCTGAACGTGAATTAGCGGCGGTGGTTGAAAGGAGAATCCAAGATGCAGGACATGCGAGTCGACAGAATCATGACCAACCTCTTCGTGGCGCTCAAACCCTCTGACTCGATTCATTACGCAGCCCAAAGGCTGGCTCGGAACCACATCAGTGGTGCGCCTGTTGTCGAGGACAGCCGAGTCGTCGGGGTGATTTCAGAGTCGGACATCATTCGCGCCGCGTATCCGACGCAGCAGGGAATCATCACCAACATCCTGGACGCGATCACCAACCTTGGGCACGAGTCGACAACGCACAGACTGGGGGGCCTGACCGTCGCCGACGTCATGAGTGCACCGGCGATCACGGCCACTCCCCGTATGAGTATCTGGGAGGCGGCGGCCCTGACCGAGAGGCACGGTATCAAGAGGCTCCCGGTCGTCAACAAGGACGGGTGGCTGGTTGGCGTCGTTTCGCGCGCCGATCTCGTAAGGATCATGAGCAGGAACGATCAGACCATCCGCACGGACGTCCTGGAGACGATCTCCATCCTGGGAGAGGAGGTTATCGAGAGCCTCGAGGTTCTGGTCGAGGACGGGGTGGCCAGCATCAGTGGCGCGCTCGATCGAAAGAGCACATGGCGACTTGCGATCGAACTCGCCCGCCGCACTCCGGGGATCATCGAAGTTGTGGACCATGTCCAGTTCGGGCTAAATGACGAGCGCCTCACGCCAGCTCACCGCGCGCACCCCGCTGATCCGTGGGCCACGGGACCATTGGTGAAGGAATACTGATGATGCTTCGACTCAACCGTTACGCGTTGCCCTATTTTACTCGGCAATCAAACTGAAGGCCGGCTTCGATCGCTATCATCGAGGCGCATGGGGCACTCCCCGGACAGGACCTCGAGTGAGCGGCCGGCCGAGCGCAGGCTGGCTGCTCTCGTTGAGGCGGGCATGGTCCTCGCCTCCGAGGTCGATCTCGAGGCGCTGCTCCAGCGCATCGCCGATCTGGCCCGCGAGGTCATCGGTGCAAGCTACGGCGCCGTCGGCGTTCTGGGAGAAGACGGGACGCTTGCTCGCTTTGTTTACTCCGGCGTCGACGACCACACCGCCAAGCTCATCGGCGAGCTGCCCAGAGGGCACGGCGTGCTGGGCGTGATCATCGAAGAGGGACGACCGCTCAGACTGCAGGAGATAACCGACCACCCTCGCTCGTCCGGCTTTCCGCCCAATCACCCGCCGATGCACACGTTCCTCGGTGTGCCCATCCTCAGTCGCAGCACTGTGTACGGTCGTTTGTATTTGACCGAGAAACAGGACGGCAGTGCGTTCTCGAAGGATGACGAACGAATAGCTCTCATGTTCGCCGCTCAAGCGGGTGTCGCTATTCAGAATGCGCGACTCTACGACGAGGTGTTGAGCAGGCGTGGCAGCATGGCCATTCTCGAGGAACGAGAGCGCATCTCGAAGGATCTCCACGACGGTGTCATACAGTCGATCTATTCGGTTGGTCTTTCGTTGCAGGCCGCTCTTGCGACCCTCACCCAGGATCCCCCGCGCACGCAGGCCCGTATCGATGATGCGATCGCAGAACTCGACAATGTCGTGCGAGATGTGCGGGCCTACATCTTCGAGCTCAAGCCGAATACCGATGCACGCCAGAGTGTCGCTGGACGAATTGCGGACCTCGCACGGAACTTCGAGGTGAACACGCTGGCAGCGGCGCACGTCGATCTGAACCTTGGTGCCCTTGAGGCACTGGAGTCCGAAGCCCAGAGTCATGTGGTCCAGATATGCAGGGAGGTGCTGTCGAACATCTCTCGGCACGCCGGTGCTACCGAGGTACGCATCACTTGCGCAATGCACGCAAACGGGTTCGTGTTCGAGATCAGGGATGATGGTCGACGCTTTGACCCGAAGAGGGTGAATCGGGGCCACGGCCTCACGAACATGGATGAGCGCGCACAGACTCTAGGCGGAACCCTCGAGATCGTCGAGGCCCGCTCCGCTGAGGGCATGGTCCACCGGCTCACCGTTCCCATCGGGAGGAGTTAGCGAATGTCAAACGCTCTACGGATCATGCTGGTGGATGACCACGAGGTCGTGCGCCAAGGCCTGCGCGCACTGTTGGAGGCGGAGGACGATCTCGATGTGATAGCCGAGGCCGGTGATGGTAGCCAGGCGATCGACACGGCGCGCATCCACGAGCCGGATGTCGTCGTTATGGACGTTCGCATGCCAGACATGGGCGGGGTCGAGGCCTGCCGCGGCATCCGGGACTTGAGGCCCGAAACGCAGGTAATCATGCTGACCTCGTATTCCGACGATGAGGCCCTCTTCAATTCCATCATGGCCGGCGCGGCCGGGTTCGTTCTCAAGCAGATCCGGGGAGGCGACCTCGTCGACGCCATCAGGAAGGTGGGGTCCGGTCAGTCGCTTCTTGATCCAAACGTTACGCAGCGGGTCCTCGAGCGGCTCCGAAAATCCAAGTACGACGACACCGACCCGAAGCTCGCTCGTCTGTCTCCCCAGGAGGATCGCATCCTCGACAAGGTCGGCCAAGGATTGACTAACCGGCAGATCGCAGAACAGATCCATCTCTCCGACAAGACCGTGAAGAACTACGTTTCGTCGATCCTGAGCAAACTGGAGGTCCACAGGCGCTCGGAGGCGGCGGCCTACGTCGCCCGAGCCAAGGCACCTCGTCGCGACTCCGACCAGTAGTCCGATAGGTCACGAGCGCCTCAGCTCAAACTTCCCGTCCTTCCCGGGGCATCCGGCCTGCAGGCCATGGGCCGATCGCACCTAACGAACACCGCCGGCGAATGCCAGCCTGAGCTCATGAATAGCGAGCGTGTTGTCGAGCGCCTTAGGTCGGAGCACACCGAGAGCGCCGTACGCGAACGACTTGAAAAAACCGTTCCCCCGAATACGTCCGCGACTTCATGTATGGGGCTGTGGACGGTGCGGTGACCACATTTGCGGTCCAGACTGCAAGCGATACCACGACCGCAGCGAGCAACAACACCACGAGAGGGTCCGCGAATTGACCGAGGAACTTGCGCCAGCCGGGTACCTGCGGTGCGCCTCGGAGCTCGTTGGGGCCCTGACTCTGGAGACGAGCTCGCGCCTCGGCCCCGTCCAGACCCCGTTGAGGATCCGAGCCGAGTTCGGAAACGACGCGGTCGGCGGTTTCTGCGTGAGGGCCGGGCACCCGCAGATCTTAGGTGAAGGTCGCTCTAGGAAGGCGTTGCCGAACATCCGGCGCAACTCGGCGGTCGACGACGTCTGGTGGGTGTATGTCGATGGCCCATCGGCGAGCGAACTCTGACCACGTCGCGCAGCGAAACGATCCCCAAACGGTCACCATCTCTGACCAGCAGATGACGTACGTGGGCGGACATCATCCTTTCAGCCGCTTTTTCGGATGAGATGGGTCCATCGACCACTATCGGGAAGTCGTTGACGATGTCGCCCACGGTCGTTTGGCCCGAGTCCTTGCCCTGAGCCATCGCCCACAGAAGATCCCGCTCGGTTACGAGACCGACAAAGTGGTGATCCGCGTCATCGACTCCGAGCGCACCCATGCTCATATCGCACATCAACCTCGCCGCATCCTCAAGTGTCGCCGATCCGCGAATCCGTATGAGGGAACGGATGGTCATCGCTTGTGCATTCATCGGTTCCTCCTCTCGTGGGAGCTCTTCAACCGGAGTGTCGCAAGGACCGTCCACCATCGGTAATGCCCTAGAGACCTCTTCGGAGGGGCTGAATGCCCGTCCGCATGAGCTGAGGCGAGCGATCACCCTCTTGCGGTTCGATTCGAGAGACCTTTGCATCGCCCAGAGGGGGCCGAACGGCTCTGACGGCGGCGGTTCCCGCACCCGAAGCTGATCGCAGGAGGTAACGCAATGAACAAGCTCGATAGCTCGGCTGATCCCGAGATCCTTGGAAGCCCACTCAACCTGAATCGTCTCGAACTGCGTGGTGTGCTTCAGCGGTACGTGTCGCGCTCCGCTCTGATCGTTGGGCGAAGCCTCGACGAAGCCGCCGACCTGAAAACTGCGCTACTCGACGACGGATGGCGGATCACATCCTGCGGCGGCCCCGCCCACACGAGCTGCCCCTTGCTCCGGGGAAGGGAATCCTGTCCCAAGAGAGAGTGTGCCGATGTCGCCGTGGTCTTCGTGGACGCCGCTCGTTCGGTTGCCGGCTCTCTGCCGCTAGTCCGCTGTGCGGCGGACCCGTCGTCGCCCGGCGTCGTCGCGCTCGCGAGCGGTCTTGATGCGGGCGTCGGATCCTCTCACCTCGCGCTGATTGGTCTCCTCCGAGAGCACGGCGGCGAGGAACGCCTCGTAGTCCCAGCCCTCGGCGCGAGCTCTCTCCGCGAACAGCCTCGACGCATTGGGGATGCGTGGCATCTTGAGTGCGCGTGCGAGATAGGCGACCTCGGAGGCGGCCGCGCTCACGACCTCGCTCCCACGAGCGCGTCGTAGCGGGACAGGTCCGGGACTTCGACCGAGACGTCTCCGGCCCGGAGCTGATGCCGGGCCTCACGCGATAGTCGCAACGCTCGTGCATGTGCAGGATCGAGGATCACATCGGCGGGGACATAGCTGCGGGTATGCCGGGCGATCTCCTTGCCGTCGAGATGGATCACCAGCTCGCGCGACGACGCCCGGACCGCGAACCTGCGACCGACGAGCTGCGGTGACACGGAGTAATCGACGTCTCCCACCCGTATGAAGCAGTCCTTCGAGACGCGCACCTCGAGATGGCGATCGGTCGCTGGCAAGGGATCCGGCAGCGCCTGCAGAAAGCCGCGTTCGACGTTGAGAGCGTCTCCGACCCGGGCGCCAACCGCCGGTGATAACGGGCGAAGGCCTTGTCGACGGTCCAGGCGTCGAACTGACTCTGGAGATCGTCGAGCGAGGTGAAGTTCCGCAGCGGCAGAAAGCTCGTCTCGAAGCAGCCGATCATGCGCTCGACCTGACCCTTGGATTCCGGTTTGCCGGGATCCAGCACCACCGGCAAGCACCGGAGGTGCCCGAACAGAGCGGCGACCTCGTCGTGCAGCTCGCCACTACCGAAGTCACCATCGCCGCGATCGCGAGGCGTGTTGGCTACGACTCCGAGGAGGCTTTCAGCCGAGCATTCAAACGAGCACACAGACAATCGCCTAGTCTGTGGCGCGCCGGCCGCCTAAACCCGCAATAGTTCAGCAAGTCCCTTTGCGTTTTGCTGTGCGTAATCTCTGTAGCAGTTGTCAAGATCCGGTTTAGCGCTGTGCTAGATGGCGCTTTAGCAAGTCGCTGCCGAGCGCGAGGGCGATGTTTATCCGTACTAGGAGATCCCAGACCGGCGGACCATTTCGCCCCCTGGACTGGCTGTTGGGGCCCTGAGGGTCGATGCAAGAGTGCTGACTGCGATCTCGTCTGTGGGGTCGAGGCGGAGTGGTCAGCGGGCGAGGCCTCCGATGCCGTAAAGCTTCGTTGTCCCGAACCGACCGGCTACCTCCTCCACCCTCGGGTCGGTGATCTTAGTGAGGAAGGTGAGCCGTTCGATCTCGTAAATCTTCATGAGGTCATCGAGGATGCCGTTCTCGGAGTGTTTCTGGACGTGGGCGAGAAAGGAATCCTCGTCTTTGTACATCTCGTGCCACGCGACGCTCCCACTGCCCTCGTCCGCGAAGCACTCGTAGGCCAACGCCCCGGGCTCATTCTCCTCGACGAACGCCTTACCCCATTTCACCAGCTCGACCAGGGCCGGAAAATCATTGGTCTTCCCCTGGAGGATCACTCGAACGATGCCCATCGGACCCCCTTCAGGACTGGAGGGAGCCGGATCGGTTCCGGCCACGTCCCTTCAGCTCGTGAGCTACCTAACATAGCCGGGCAGGCACAAGCGCCGCCCAGCTCGAGTCGTTGAGCGAGTTTCGGATGTACACCCAGCACGGCGCGATATCTCGGCTCGTTCTCGTCTTAGTCGGTTTGGTGATGCACTTCGCCAGCCGTCGAAGCTAGGTCCTTAAGGCGAGTCTGATCTTGCGAGCTTGATAGACGCAACAAGGACTTGTGGGTCGGGATAGTTCTCGCAATAGTTGTAGTGGTAGGTCAACCGGAGCTTGCCCTTCTGATCGACCACGAATTCACCAGGCAACTGCCACGGATTGTCGACCAACGGTCGCCCCAGGGCCTGCCGTTCTTCCACCACCGGGGTCCATGTGTCCAGATCATTAGCCCAATATTCCTCTGGAGCATCGTAGACAACCTGCGCAGCGCTTCCTTCGCGCAGACCGAATGCCTTGTAACTGATCATGTCTGGGTCACACAAGATCGGACATCGTAGGTCGTGCTTCTGCGCATACGCGCTCGCTCGTTCTGGTTCTGCCTGACCGATGATCACCACTTGTGTCCCGGCAGAGATGTACTTCTCGTATTCCTCATTCAAGCGAGCGGCTCTGTCGAATCCGCAACTACAACCGTTGTGTCTCCAGAAAAGGAGCAGGGCCGGTCCCGTTGCCCAGAACTCGCTGATGAGTCGAAGCTCTCCCTCCTGGTCTAAGAGTTCAAGGTCGGGCGCATCGTCTCCAACCTGAGGAGGTAGCGAGTCCCACCGTAGGGCGACGGGACCTGAGACGAAACGTTGCTGCCATTCGGCCCGTGCTTGTTCGACCTGCTGGTTTAATCCCACCCGCACTCCTCCAGTTCGATTGACGGCAACACTCGGTTTCTTCGCGCGAGAAGGTGGACGTAACGTCTCCCCGAGGCGGGGGCAGCCAGGCTGCCCGAGAAGCTAACTCCCTTCGATGACCTCGTAGATCCGGTCGGCCACCAGCCCGTGAGCCTGGCTGTGCACCGTCGCCGCTGCCTCGGCATTGGGAGCGTCGACGAGACAAAAGACCTTGCCGGCCGCCTCGTCTACCCAGTACCTCACGTAGTTCACTCCGTGGCGATCCTGGATCTTTAAGTCGGCAGCATGCGCGTCGGCAACGTCAGCCGCCTTAGCTCCTTCCGGGAGCTTCTCGTGAACGTCCATGAATAGAGGCATGGTCCCTCCTTCTCGGTAGGGCTCCCTTTGGAGCCGATCAGCTTCAAACTAGGGGTTGGCCGTTTGCGAGCGCGTTTGCGATGCCGTCTTTCTTTCCAAGCGGCTCATGAGATCAGGCATCGGACCCTGGTGGGCGAAGGCGCGAGCCGCCGCCACGTCCTCTGGATCGGCGCCGCCGAGCTCCGCAAGCTCGGTCAGCAGCAAAGCCTCGGCCCACTTATAGGTATCGGGCAGACGGCGGCAGCGAATGACCCCATCCTGCAGGCGCTTCTGGGCAAAGTCCTCTCGCCCTTCCTGACGGTCCAGGAGCGCGAGCCCGCGCAGCGCTAGGGCTTCCCAGCATGGGTCGTCTATCTCGACTCCGAGAGCCAAGGCCTCTTCATACGAAGTGCGTGCCTCGTCAGATTTACCAAGCTTCAGATCGGCTTCCGCTCCCCACACCATCGCCCAAGGCAATATCGAAATGGCTCCGGCTGCACGCCCTTCACCCACCGCCTCTCGACTGGTTTCGCTCGCCTCCTTGAAACGTTGTGTTCGAAGATAGACGCGCGCAAGTGTGGCGAGTGTGTATGAGAGGAGGCCTTTCTGAGATGCCTCAGTGGAAAGAGACTCCACCGCACCCCGTAGCGTCTGCTCTGCGGATCTGTAGTCGCAGCGGTCGCTGAAACAGATGGCTCTATAGACGCTTGCCCGGATCCTGCGTGCTTCGTCTCCGGTCCGATGGGCAGCAGCGATGGCTCGACCAAAGGATGCCTCTGCGGTCCCGTAACGGGCTTCGAGCAACGCCACGTAACCGATCTCGCGCTCCGTGTCGGACGCGATCTTGTCGTCGCCTAGCCTGATGCTCAGCTCCGAGGCGCGGCCGAGAAGTCCCACCGCTTCTCGATCACAACCTCGAACGGAATGGATGAGGACTCTGGCAAGCCTGACCAGCGCTCGAGCTTCGAGCTGGCCATCTCCACTCGCAGCCGCGTGTGCGGCTGCTCGACGCGCCATGGACACGGCGCCCTCGTAGTCGCCAGCCGTGAAGCGCGCTTCAGATGTCTCGAACAGAGTACGTGCGCCGATGTCCAAAGACACCAGAGGAGAGCCTGTTGGCGCGACAGGACGCTCCAGGGGCCGGCTGAGTGTAGCGGGGGGTGGTACGCCGAGCTCTTTCCGATAAAGCGCGCTGACATGCTCGATGTAGCGGGAGGCCTCGCCGCGATCCCCTCTAGCGATGTGGACGGCAACAGCGAGCTCGTGGACGCCGTCGTTAAAGGGGTCGGCAACCAGCGCGCGACGGACGAGTCGCATGGCAGAGTCGGGGTCCCTGTTGATGAGAGCAGTCGCGGCCCAGCGCGATGAGTCAGCGAATGCAGATGCCACGCGTGACCGTTGCATCGATAGCCACGACTCAAACATCGGTGCTGAAGGGAAGTTGTGCCCCGCCAGCAGCTCTCCATCGGTGATCGCAAGGATCTCGTCGACGTCGAGGGTACCCATCAAGAGACGCTCGGCATCAACGACAACGTCGCTCTCGCGGTGGACCATGAGCGCGCCATCCTTGTCTTCGATCTCGAGGGCGGGCGAAAGCGACTTCCTGATCTGAAAGAGAGCCCACCGGAATGCTGCTGCCGGATCGTCGGCCTCCCCGCACAGCAATCCCGCTATCTCGCGTCGTGAGATCGGGCCGGGCTCCAGCAGCAGATAGGCAAGCAGTCCCCACGGCTTGTGCCCATTTAGCGCACGCTCTTTCCCTACCTGAAGCCGGGGGTTGCCGAGCAATTGGATGTGTGTGGACACGCTAAGAGTCTAGAGAGATTCCGGAGATTGGATCGTCTGCCTCCTAGGGGATCGCCTTTAGCGGCTGAGAAGGACTGCCAGTTCCTTCGCGTTGCGTTGGCATCATCCTCCCAACTCCTCTACCTGGTCGAGTGGCGAAGTCATGCTTATCAATCCGCCCCAGTTGCGCAATCCACCTCCTCGGTTGCGGTGCGGTCACCTCCCTGCATAGATATCTAGGTGGAACAGGAACGGGCAGAGACACTCTTCGCCTTTGCGCGCGAGGCGGCCATCGCCCTTAGAGGCGCCGACGCGCAAAGCTGGAGCGAGCGACTCGAAGGCCGATTTGAAGAGTTGGCGGCCGCTTTCGACTTGCTGCTCAACCAGGATCGGCCAGACGACGCGGCGCATCTCGCCGGATCGGTCTTAGCATCACCTGTGCGAACCAGAGTGGAGGCGGGAATAGGCGGCTGCCGCGGCCGCACGCGCCGACTTACCCGTCAGTCCCAGTTTCGCGTAGATGTTGGACAGGTGGCGCTCCACGGTTCGTTCGCTTAGGAACATCTCGCTCGCGATCTCCGCATTGGTCCGACCGAACGCAACTCTGCGCAGGGTTTCTAACTCTCGCTCAGTGAGCACGGAAAGAGGCACCGGCGATCTGTCGGTCTCCGCCGGGCCGCGCGCCGTCCTTGCGAAATCCTCCACCTCCCTGAGGAAGCGAGGCCATGCCGGATCGTCCTCGAGGATGACGTGGTTGCGACCCTGTAGCGGTACGAAGCGGGCGCCGGGGATCGATGCTGCAACGAGGCGACCCTCTTCGAACGGGACGACGCCATCCTGGTCAAGGTGCATCACCAGTGTGGGCGCGACGACCCGTCCCGCGACGTCGGTGACGTCGAGCTCCGCCCTCACTTCCCTCAGGACGATTGCGTTATCCCCATCGGTTGAACGCCGCTGAAGGTCATCGAACCAGCGGACCTGCTCGTCCTTCGCGTCGGGGATGAAGAGGCTGGTGAAGAAGCGGCGAAAAGCAGGATTCGCCCCGCCCCACCCCTTGCGGATCAGCGAGACATACAGATCCAGCTCTTTGCGCCCTGACTCCCCCTCCCGCGCCGCCATTCCCCTCAGATAGGTCCCGTACAGGATGAGGCACTCAACGCGCCCGGGGTGTTTGGCCGCGTAGCGAATCGCAAGCGGCCCGCCTCCGGAGACGCCGAGGAGCTTGACCCTTTCCAAACCGGCATGCTCGACGACGGCCTCCATGTCCTCAAGCCATCGATCTGGGGATTGCTCGCGAACGTTTCGATCTGAGAGTCCCGATCCTCTCTCGTCGTAGCGGACGACGGTGAATCGCTCGCCCAGGTCACGACGCCAGTGTCGCCACACCGGGCTCTCCCAGTCGTATTCGAGATGTGTGAGCCAATGAGCGGCATGGACCAGTAGCGGCCCCGATCCATGGACGGCGTACGCGATTCGGGTGCCGTCCTTCGAGGTGCAGAAGCGGATCTCTTGTTGCATCTCTCAATCCAAGCACGGTCTGACCGCCAGGAGGGAACCGGGCCACTGCTGGGTGGAGCCCGACACCCCTACGATCCCGCACTCCTGAAGACGGCGGGTTGCCCCGATGCGCTCGACCTATCCCGCGGGGCACATTGGACTCTACCGGGAACAGAAAGGGGCACTGCATGGAGGCAACGATCGCGTTACGACACTCACAGGGACGCTGGTTGGACGGCGACGCGCTCCGGGACATAGGGCCGATCCTGGTGGGTCTCGTGCCCTTCGCGATGATCCTCGGCGTCACCATGAGCGACGCGGGCATCCACGCGGGAGTCGGCGTATTCGGTTCGTTCGTCATGTATGCCGGATCTGCGCAACTCGCGGCCTTGGGGTTGATGCAGTCGGGGGCAGGTCTCGGCATGATCCTGCTGAGCGTCGTCATCGTCAATGCGCGCCTCCTCCTCTACGGTGCGTCCCTCGAGCCTCGTTTCCGAAACCAGCCGCCATGGTTCAAGTGGTTGGGCCCACATTTCCTCGTCGACCAGAGCTACGTCGTGGCGTCCGAGCGCCCCGAGCTCCGGGAACCGGCGAGGTTCAGGCGCTACTGGTTGACGGTCGCATTGGCGATCACGACGGTGTGGCTCACGACGATAGGCGCAACGATGACACTGGGTCCGGTGTTGCCGAAGGATCTCCCGCTGAGCTTCGCTCCCATCGCGGTCTTCGTCAGCCTCTTGCTTCCGAAGCTGCTGAAGGACTCTCGAGCGAGACGGGTGGCGCTGGTGGCAGCACTCGGAACGGGGGCGGCATCGCTTGTCACTCCCGGTGCCGCACTCATCGTCGGCATCTCCGCAGGCATCGGATCCGAATTCGTCGGGAAGGAGAGCAACTGATGAGTGCAGCAATCGTTCTGGTGGGCGCGGGCCTCGCGTCATGGGTCCTGCGTATCGGCTTCATCGGCCTCATCCCGGCGGGGACGCTGCCGGTAAGGATCCGACGCGCCCTCGATGTGACCGGACCCAGCGCCATGGCTGCTTTGATCGTCAACGATCTGATGCACGAAGCCTCTCGAGGCGCGGCCGTCCTCGCCGGCGCGCTGATCGCGACCGCTGTGTCAGCACTCGTTATGTGGCGCTTTCAAAACCTTGCGCTCGTAACCATTGCGGGGATCGGAGCGTATTGGGCAGTATCCCTAGTCGCGTGACGTGGCGCGGTACTTACCGGCACGTTTCCCTGGTCAGAAGGTCGGCAAGCTCCTTCGCGTTCTTGCTGTGCGCAATCGCTATAGCAGTTGTCTAGATCCGGATAAGCGCTGCGCAAGATGCCGTTTCCGCACTCGTCGCTGAGCGCAAGGCTGATGTTTATCAGTACTTTCGGAGCAAGAGGATCAGCTAGCACGCCGTGCTTTTCGTCCTAACTGATTGGACGCCTCCTGTGAGCCTCGGGGGCTGGACACTTCACCAACGATCACTGCATCCGTACCCCACCGCAACTGACCGCGTGAAGATTGACGCCAGCACCAGACTCGCTCCGAAGGACATCTCAAACATGTACGTCGAAGCACGTTCGCAGGTGCGGCCCGATCAGAGCCGGACCCGACCACTCACCGACCAGAGCGCACGGCTGGCCGTGTTCGCCTTTGAGATCAACGATGGTCGCACATGGGCCGACGCGATGGCGGAATGGAATCGCCGGCAGTCTGAGCCTACGTACGAACGACGCCAGCTGTTCGCGCGGGACTGTCGCCAATCCTACGAACGCGTCACCGGCCTCCCTTTGACGTGGAAGGGAGGCCGAACATGACAGTCGCCACACTCCCGCCCGGAATCCGGCGGCACCGTGGCAAGTACCAGGTTCGCTACTACGGATCTGATGGACGCGAGCGGGCTCGCAGTTTCGCCAGGCTGACCGACGCGAAGACGTTCAAGGCCTCCGTCACGACCGACAAGGCGCGCGGAGAATGGCACGACTCGCGGCTCGGCCGCGTCCGGCTCAGCGAGTACGCGCGACAGTGGGCCGAGACCAAGGGCAACGTCAACGAGCGAACACGCATCAACATCGAGGGCAGGCTTCGCAACCACATCACGCCGACCTTCGGCACTTCTCCCCTGTCGTCGATCGAGCCGCAGGACGTCCGTAGCTGGATCACCGATTTGAAAGCACGAGGTCTGGCCCCGTCGACCGTGCGCGCCACCTATCGCACCTTCGGTCAGATCATGCGAACCGCTGAGGTCGACGGACTGATTCGACGGTCTCCCTGCGTCGGAGTCGAGCTACCGGCCGAGACCTCGCATGACGAGATGCATTTCCTCACCGAAGAGCAAGTCGTAAGACTGGCCGAGGCGATCTCCGCGCGCTATCGCTGCGCGATTCTTATGGACGCGTACACTGGACTGAGAGCCGGTGAATTGTGGGCACTGACCCTCCAGCGAGTAGACATGCTTCGTGGAGTCGTCGACGTCGCAGAATCGCTCTCAGAAGTCCGAGGCGCTCTCGTCACCGGGCCGACCAAGACTCGTGCGCGTCGCTCCGTAACCCTCCCCCGCTTCCTGGTGGAGACGATCGGCGAGCACCTAGCCGAGTTTCCCTCAAGTGCCTACTTGTTCACATCGGCTGACGGAGGCCGGTCAGGCATCGCAACTTCATGCGCCGTCACTTCAAGCGAGCCGTTCGAAACGCTGGATTGCCTGAGGGCCTTCGCTTCCATGACTTGCGCCACACCTGCGCCGCCGTCCTCATCGGGCAGGATTGGAACCCCAAGCAGATCCAGCAGCGCCTCGGCCATAGCTCGATCCGGACGACCCTCGATCGGTACGGGCATCTGTTCGAGGGCCATGACGCACGGCTACTCGAGGGTCTCGACGACGGCTTCAGAGAGGCGAGCCTGCGGACCAATGCGGACCAAAAGCGGACCGCGGGTGATTCCGTTACCTTCCTGGACGCGAGTCGGGGCCCCCAATGAGGCCCCTGACCTGCGCTTTCACTCAGAGCGGGCGACCGGATTCGAACCGGCGACCCTCACCTTGGCAAGG